>CAZVLT010000139.1:0-5152 GCA_964628105.1 uncultured Woeseiaceae bacterium
ACATCGAGCGTTTGCAACGCTCCGGGGGCTCTTGATGGGTCTGGAACCGCATCAAATATCGGACCAACCCAGTCGCTGTCCAAGCCTGCCAAATCAACGGCAGCAGCCGTCAGGTTGCGTGCCTCTTCGAAACGCCCTTCTCTTGTCAGCAGAAGCGCGTGGCCAACCAAATGTCTATCCCCGCTCACTCCCAGGTCAATTGATCGCCTGAAATATTCGTGCGCTTTGTCCGAGTTACTAACGTACGTGTATGCAATTGCAACTCGGTTATTCAGAAGGCCTGAGCTCGGATCTATCTCGACCGCTCTTATTGCAAGCTCCAACGACGCATCAAGTCGCCCGACGCTTGCGAGCATCCTTGAGTACCAATTGAATGCATTCGAATCGACGACATCAGCGTTGATCGCGCGCAAGAACGCCTCTTCGGATTCCCGCCAACGTTTTTCCTTGTGGTAAATGAAGCCATATATCGAACCCGCCGCGTCCTGAATAATCGGATCGACCCTTATTCCCTGCTCCACGGTTTTGAACGCCAGTCGACTCATTTCTTCCAGCGGCGCACTGCGGTAGTCGACCATGATCGCGTATGCAGTTGCTAGCGCCAGGTAGGACGGGCCGTAATTCTCATCGAGACTGATCGCACTCTGAAACAACTCGATAGCCGCTTCCAGGCTTCCCGGATCGCCACGATGCTCGAGAGCGTATATGCCGCGCATGTAACTGTCATAGGCCTTGCTATCGGACGGCCGACTCTTGATGAGCATTGGTGTTCGCTTGCCGACCAGCTTGTCGCGCACCATTGTCGCAAGTTCGACTTGCAGCCCGAATATCCTGTCGATGCTGCCCATGAGTTTGTCCGCGGCCACAATCTTGCAATCTCTCGAGATCTGGTACCGGATTTCCAACACGTCGCCGTTACGCTGGACCGAACCAAGCAGCACACTTTCGACATTCAATAGACGGGCTATTTCACACATTTCCAGGTCATAACGGACGCGGCCGTTTATGACGGTGAAATCAGGAATATTAATCAGCGTCTTGACCAGTTCCTCTTTGAATCCCGATACCAGGTACTCATCCGAATTTCGACCGCCCACATTTTCAAACGGCATAACGGCGATCGAGCGAGCCGGTGTTATGTGTATCCAGGTGTATGCAGCTATCGCGATAAATCCTACGGCGAGGAATGCGGCAACAATTTTCCAAAGCCTGAGACTCGGACCAGGTGCTGAAGTACCGGTTCCTGCCTCAGGCTCGGGTTTCCGGTGCAGTTCGACGGCTTGCACCAGGCGGTAGCCACGGCGCTGCAGCGTATCGACATACCGATGTGGGCGATTCCGATCGTCGAGGTGACCACGAAGTTGCGACAAGCATCGATTGATGGGCTCATCCGTTGTCGGGCGTCCGTCCCAAACCTCGTTGACGAGGTCGTCTCTTGTGACCAGATTGCCATCGCGCATAGCGAGTGCGATAAGCACTTCAAACACCTTGGGTTCGGGTCGCTCTTCGACATCACCTCGACGCAGCACACCTTTGCCCGGCAAAACCTCCCATTCGCCAAGGGTGAATCCCTCATAGAGATCTTCTTTTGTCGGCATCCAATCCGCCCCTAATCACACAAAAGTGCGTCTACCCGGTATTTCTGTCGCACGCTGACTTTAGCGGTAATTGATCACTTGATAAGAGTTTTGTACCATGTTACATTGTTATCTATATAACAACCATGTTGGCGGGAGTATTGCCGTGGCGAAAACACTGGTCAAACGGACGCAAACCGGCGTCCGCATTGAATCCTCGTTGTTAAAGGTTCTCAAGGGTATCGCCGAGTACGCCGACATCTCTCTGGGTGACTTGCTGGAAGGCATTGTGTTGCATGCTTTCGAAGGGAAGGCGCCCTTTTCCCCCGAAACACGCAAAGTAATCGAGCAGTTGAAGGTCGTTTATGGCTGCAAGTTATCTGCCGCCGACAGCCACCATTTGGTGGAGAGTCCATCGTGAACGCCGTTGCGCAACCAGACTTCACGATCGAAAACTTCGAAGCTGGCGATATCGACGCGACCCGTTTCGACCATGAAAGCCATATCTACGTTGCCTGGCTGTACATGCGCCGGTTTGGGACTATCGATGCGATCGCAAAATTCGATGCGGCGTTGCGACGCCTGACGCTGCGACTCGGTATACCCGGAAAATATCACGCAACGATGACCTGGTTTTTTCTGTTGCTTGTTGCAGAACGTTTTGACGAGCGCGACGGCTGGCAATCTTTTCGAAGTAGTAATGCAGATCTCTTGCAAGACAGCAAGAAAATTCTGGGCCGATACTATAGCGAGAAACTATTGTTCTCCGATATCGCCCGGGAGCGTTTTGTGCTTCCCGACAATCTCAAGACTTAGAACAAGCCCTGAATACGACCTTCATCGTTGACGAAAATACTGTCGGCAGCGGGAACCCGCGGCAAGCCTGGCATTGTCATGATCGCCCCACAAACAACAACGACGAACTCGGCACCAGCCGCGAGGCGTATTTCGCGAATCGGTACGACGTGTCCCGATGGTGCGCCAAGCAAGTCGGGGTCAGTGGAAAAGCTGAATTGAGTCTTGGCCATGCATATCGGGTATTTGCCGAAGCCCTCGTGCTCGAACTTCGCAAATTGATCTCGAACTTTTTTGTCTGCGATGATGTCGTCGGCCGCATAGATTTCCCTGGCGACGGTGGCCGCCTTGTCCCAGAGGGACTGGCCGTCGTCATACAGAGTACGGAATTGCGCGGCGCCACTGTCACATAACTCGCCGACATGCTCGGCCAGCGCTGTTGCACCGGCGCCACCGTCCGCCCAGTGCGTGCATTTGATGGACCTAACGTGGTACTTGTCGCAAAAATCGTGCACAACCTGAACTTCGGCGTCTGTGTCCGCTGTAAAATGATTTATTGCTACGGTTACGGGCACACCGAACTTGCCCAAATTGCGAATATGACGTTCGAGATTCTTACAACCGTCACGCAATGCGTTGACATTTTCGGTAGCCAATTGATCCCTGGGCACACCGCCTTGCATTTTGAGAGCCCTGATCGTCGCGACCAGCACTACGGCATCGGGCGATAATCCGGCCTTGCGGCACTTGATGTTGAAGAATTTCTCTGCGCCGAGGTCCGCGCCGAAGCCCGCTTCGGTTACGACATAGTCAGCGAGCTTCATCGCAGTCCTGGTCGCGATTACCGAATTACAACCATGGGCGATATTTGCGAAAGGACCGCCATGCACGAATGCAGGATTGTTTTCCAGTGTCTGCACGAGGTTCGGCTGAAAGGAGTCGCGCAGCAACGCTGTCATTGCACCTTGTGCGTTTAACTGCCGTACCGTGACCGGTTCGTTCACCCGCGTGTAGCCCAGGACGATGTTGGCAAGACGCGTTTCCAGGTCAGCAAGGTCGGTTGCGAGACAGAAAATCGCCATAACCTCCGACGCGACGGTGATGTCGAAGCCGGCCTCGCGAACTACTCCATTATGGTAGCCCCCCAGCCCTGACGTGACCGTTCGCAGCGCGCGGTCATTCATATCAACGACACGCCGCCAGGTAACGCGACGCGGATCGATGTTCAGCTGGTTTTCCCAGTGCATGTGATTGTCGATCAACGCGGCCAACAAATTGTTCGCGGCGCCGATGGCGTGAAAGTCGCCAGTAAAATGTAGATTGATATCGGTCATCGGCACGACCTGGGCATAACCACCGCCGGCAGCACCACCTTTCATGCCAAAACATGGACCAAGGCTGGGCTCGCGTAGACAAATCACCGCTTTCTTGCCGATGAGGTTCATTGCGTCGCCGAGCCCGACAGTTGTTGTTGTCTTGCCCTCGCCTGCCGGTGTGGGTGATATCGCCGTTACAAGTATCAGCTTGCCGTCCTTGGCCTTGCCATTCGCCTGAATGAATTCTGCGGTGAGCTTGGCTTTGTCATGGCCGTAGGGGATTAATGCGTCTGCCGGAATGTCGAGCTTTGCGGCGATTTCCTGAATAGGCCTTATATTCGCAGCCTGCGCGATTTCGATATCAGTTTTTACTGCCACAACACATCCTTGGAGTACCGACAACCAGAACAGCTTGCGGATTCTATAGCAAGATGTGTCAGGGCGCGGCAGTTATTTGGTGAATTGTCCCGCCGTAGTGGACGATATACAGCTCACCGTCAGTAGCCTCGCCGAGGCTTGCAATCGAGAGCCCGGTCGCACTCAATTCAACCGGCGTCACGCCCGCCACGCTGTCCTCAGGGATGGCAAACAGGCGGCCCGATATGAAATCCGCAAAAACATACCAGCCGACCAGCTCGGGAATGGCCGTGCCACGGTAGACGTAGCCGCCCGTTATCGACGCACCGAGGCTGTGATCGTACTCGGTAATTGGATCGATGAATGTATCGGCGCAACCAGTCGGTGGATTGAAGCAATGCGCACCCTCACGTACGTTCCAGCCGTAATTTTCGCCAGCCTCAATGACATCGATTTCCTCCCACTCCCCCTGCCCTACATCGCCTGCCCAGAGTTTTCCCGTCACGGAATCGAAACTGAATCGCCATGGATTGCGCAGACCCCACGCAAAAATTTCGGGGCACGGCGCGTTACCAAATCCCTGTACACCACAGGGAGCATTTGTTGCGGGGAAAGAATTGCCTGCCGGGATCGCATAGGGCACGCCACCATCAACATCGATACGAACGATACTGCCCAACAAGTTGTTCCGGTTCTGACCGTTTCCACCAAGATCACCCGCACCACCGCCGTCTCCAAATCCGATGTACAGGTCCCCGTCTGGACCGAATACCAGGTTGCCGCCGTTGTGGTTCGGATTGGGTTGCAGCACGGTGAGGATGACTTCCTCGACTCCGGCGTCAAGGGTCACACCGTTATCAGTGCTGAAAAACCGAGATATATAGGAGACGAGCGGTGACCCCGTTCTTGTATAGGAAACGAACACTTCCGGCGTTGCGGGAAAACTCGGATGAAATGCCACGCCCAGGAGCCCTGATTCGCTCGGGCCTGAATCAACGCTGCCTCGGATATCCAGAAAAATCGCTGACGTCGAGGAATTCGGGTTATTGGCGAAGCTGCGGATGACCCCGGCGCGCTCGACTACGAACCAGCGATTCGAGTCGCCGG
>CAZVLT010000140.1:0-5099 GCA_964628105.1 uncultured Woeseiaceae bacterium
GCGCCACGTTGACATCGTGGAGGTCGGTGGTTCGAGACCACCATCGCCCACCAATTCTAAGCAAAACGCATGATTTTTTTGGGAAAATCGGTGTTTTCCCGGTTGTTTCTTGGCATCTGGCTATATAGAATCGCGTTCCCGCATGTTGTGGAGGATTTGGGTATCGCAGTAACAAAGCGCGTAAGGCGCAACGAGGAAATCGAGGCTGCTGAGGTCCGGGTTATTGGATCTGACGGTGAACAGGCAGGGGTCATGGAATTGTCGGCCGCTATTGACCTGGCGAAGGACGAGGGACTGGATCTCGTGGAAGTATCGCCGATGGCCGAACCGCCGGTGTGTCGAATTATGGATTTTGGCAAGTACTTGTTCGAACAGAATAAAAAAAGCCAATCTGCGAAACGCAAACAGAAACAGGTTCACGTAAAAGAGATTAAGTTTCGTCCGGGAACGGACGAGGGTGACTACCAGATAAAGCTCAGGAAATTGATTCATTTTCTGGAGATTGGAGACAAGACCAAGGTCACATTGAGATTCAGAGGTCGTGAGTTAGCACACAAAGAACTCGGTGCTAATTTGCTGACCAGGGTCCGGGATGACCTGGAAGAATACGGGTCAGTTGAGCAAATGCCGCAATTGGAAGGACGGCAGATGATCATGGTAATAGCGCCCAAGAAGAAGTAAGCAACAGAAAAGTGAGTAACAGCCCTAAGGTATGACAACCGATGAGGCTCTACCCGCCTGCAGCGGCCGACATGGATCGGTACGTAGCATGGCTTAAGAGGAAGGCATAATGTCGAAAATGAAGACCAACCGGGGCGCCGCCAAGCGCTTCAGTAAGACGGGCAAGGGCGGCTTTAAGCGTGCCCAGTCCCATCTCAATCATATTCTTACCAAGAAAAAGTCGAAGCGTAAGCGCCATCTCGGTTCCACCGAGCAGGTTGCGGACAGCGACGTAAAGAGCGTGCGCCGCATGCTCCCGTACAGCTAAGAGGAGATTGAGAAATGGCACGAGTAAAAAATGGCGTCACTGCCAAAGCCCGCCATAAGAAAGTCCTCGGTAAAGCGAAGGGCTATTACGGCGCGCGTAGCAAATTATTCAAGACCGCCAAACAGGCTGTCATCAAGGCTGGCCAGTATGCGTATCGCGACCGCCGGCAGCGTAAACGTCAGTTCCGCTCATTGTGGATCACACGTATAAACGCGGCGGCCCGTTTGCACGGTCTTTCTTACAGCCGCCTTATCAACGGTCTGAATCGTGCTGAGATCGAAGTCGACCGCAAAGTGCTGGCTGATATCGCTGTGCACGATCCTGATGCGTTTGGTGCAATCGCAGAGGCTGCGAAAGCGGGCCTCGAACATCCTGCAACCTGATTGCTACTTGAGTCAGGCGTGGATTACCGCGCCTGATTCGGGGTAACTTACATGCAGGCATTGAGCGAGCTTATCGACCAGGCGGCGTCTGAAATAGACGCAGCAAGCGACCTCGCCGCCTTGGACGCGGTGCGAGTTTCCTATCTCGGAAAAAAAGGCGAGCTAACCGCTCGCCTGAAGTCGTTGAGCCAGCTTTCCGCAAAAGATCGCCCGGCTGCAGGGCAGGAGATCAACAAGGCCAAGCAAACACTTCAGGGACTTATTGATGCACGTCGCGATGGTCTTGAAGCCGCTGCGCTCGGCGTGAAACTCGCGGCTGACGCAGTCGATGTCTCATTGCCGGGACGTGGCAATTCGATTGGCGGCAGACATCCCGTTTCCCGCGCGCAGGCGCGAATTGAGCGGATATTTACCAATGCCGGGTTTGGCGTTCGTTCGGGTCCGGAAATCGAAGACGATTTTCACAACTTCACGGCGCTGAATATTCCAGAAAATCATCCGGCCCGTGCTATGCACGACACCTTCTATTTTCCGGGCGGCAATCTCTTGCGTACGCATACATCGCCGGTGCAGATTCGCTCAATCGTCACCGAGGGCGTGCCAATTCGGATCATCGCTCCGGGGCGCGTTTATCGATGCGACTCGGACCAGACGCACACGCCGATGTTTCACCAGGTCGAGGGCCTCGTGATCGGTGAAGAGATTAGCTTCGCGAATTTGAAAGCTGTTCTGCATCAATTCGTCGAAGCGTTTTTTGAACGCAAGGCAGAATTGCGTTTTCGTCCGTCGTATTTCCCCTTCACGGAACCGTCCGCCGAAGTAGACGTTCGCTGGGGCGAGGGGAAATGGCTTGAGATTCTCGGATGCGGGATGGTGCATCCGAACGTCCTCGAGAGCGCCGGTATCGACGCCGAAAAATACACCGGCTATGCATTCGGAATTGGTATCGAACGGCTCGCAATGTTGCGCTACGGCGTGACGGACCTGCGCATGTTTTTCGAGAACGATCTGCGTTTCCTGCGGCAATTCAGGTAACGGCGATGAAGATTGCAGAATCCTGGTTGCGTGAATGGGTAAACCCAGATCTGGATACCGACGCGCTCGCCCATCAATTGACGATGCTCGGGCATGAGGTCGATAGCCTCGACCTGGAGGGCGCCGGGATCGGCGACGTTGTCATTGCTGAAGTGGTCGAGTTCGGCAAGCATCCCGATGCTGACACGTTAAGCGTATGTAAAGTAAATGATGGCAGTGGCGACCTCATTGATGTTGTTTGCGGGGCGCCCAATGTATTCAAGGGCATGAAGAGCCCGTTTGCCAAACCCGGCATCACGTTGCCGAACGGACTAAAGCTTCGCAAGGCGAAAATTCGCGGTGTCGTGTCCAATGGCATGCTTTGTTCAGCCGTGGAACTGGGCCTTGGCGATGAATCAGGCGGCATTATTTCTCTGCCTCAGGACGCCCCGGTCGGTTCGCAACTGGTGGACTTTCTTGACCTGCCAGACGCCGTCTTCGATCTGGACCTGACGCCGAATCGCGGTGATTGTTTCAGCGTCCTGGGAATCGCCCGCGATGTCGCTGCCCTGACCGGTGCGGCGCTCAAGGACCCGTCGGTCGAGGGCGCGACAGTTAGCATCGACGATACACAGGCAGTTGAACTTGTCGATCCCGCAGGATGCCCGCGATTCGCCGGCCGCGTCATTCGCGGTATTGATCCGGCGGCCAGGTCACCAGTCTGGCTCACTGAGCGGCTACGCCGGGCCGGACTGCGGGAAATTTCGCCCGTAGTCGATGTTACAAACTATGTGATGCTGGAACTCGGACAGCCATTGCACGCTTATGATTTTGGTCTGTTACAAGGCCAAATTCGGCCAAGGCTTGCCAAGGCCGGCGAAAAGGTCACGCTGCTGGATGAGCAAGAGGTTGAACTGAATTCCGACACGCTCATTATTACCGACGATAGTGGCCCAATTGGAATCGCTGGCATTATGGGTGGCCTGAGCACTGCGGTCAGCGACACGACGAGCGACATATTCCTGGAGGCGGCCTATTGGCCACAGGACTTCATGGCCGGTCGTGCCCGCGCCTACGGAATGCACACGGATGCTTCGCTTCGTTTCGAACGTGGTGTAGACCCGGAGGGCCAGGGCAGGGCGGTCGAACGTGCGACGCAATTGCTTCTGGAAATAGCAGGGGGCAAAGCGGGCCCGTTAGTGGTGGAATCGTCCAAGAAACACTTGCCGGTATCCAAGAGCATTGTTCTTCGCAGTGGCCGTATTTCGCGTTTACTCGGCCTTGAGATCGCAGACGACGAAATCACGAACATTCTGCAACGACTTGAGATGACTATGGAATCGGTCGACGGCGGCTGGAAGGTAACACCACCCGGCCATCGCTTTGACATGGAAATTGAGGCGGACCTGATCGAAGAGGTTGCGCGCATTCACGGTTACGATTCGATTCCAGAAGTTACTGAGATCTCGCAGGCGCCATTAGCGACAGTCACCGAGACGACTGTCGATTTGGAACAGGTAATCGCGACATTAATTGCGCGCGATTACCAGGAAGTCATTACATACAGTTTCATCGATGCGGACGCGAACAAAGCGTTCACGGGCTGCGTGTCTGAGCTTGTGTTGAGCAATCCAATTTCATCAGAAATGTCTGTCATGCGGGCGTCGCTATGGCCCGGAATGGTTGCAGCAGCAGCGGCAAACAGTGCGAGGCAACGGGAACGCATTCGCATGTTTGAGGTCAGCAAGTCATTTCACGGCACCCTCGACGAGCATACGGAAGTCTTGCGCATTGCAGGCCTGGTAAGTGGCCCGGTATTGCCGGAGCAGTGGGGCAGCAAGCCTGAAAGCGTTGATTTCTTTGATATAAAGGCCGACGTGGAAGCCTTGCTTAGTTTGGCTTCAGCCTCAGACGACGTTGATTTCGTGGCTACCGAACACCCGGCATTGCAACCGGGACAGGCCGCAGAAATTATTCGCAACGATGTCGTAATTGGCATCGTCGGAAAATTGCATCCGCAGCTGGCGAAGCAAAACGACTTCAAACGCGCATTATACGTTTTCGAATTGGATGCGGAAAAAGCACTCGCATCGGTAGCGCCGAGTGCATCAACGATTTCGAAATTTCCAGCAATTCGGAGAGATATTGCGATCGTCGTTGACGACAAAGTGTCAGCAGATGAACTCGTCAAAGCCGTCGCATCGAGTTCGCCGGAACTGATACGCGATGTCAGGATTTTTGACATTTATAAGGGTGAGGGAATAGAAGCTGGGCGAAAAAGCGTCGCAATAGGCTTGATTTTGCAGGAAACATCACGCACCCTTACTGACGATGATGCGGACGCCGCAATGGCCGCGGTAGTAAGCAAATTAGAAGACAAATTCGCCGCTGAGCTAAGAGACTGAACGCAATGGCACTGACAAAAGCAGATATGGCCGAGTCGCTGTTCAATGAACTAGGTCTGAATAAGAGAGAAGCTCGCGAATTGGTCGACATGTTTTACGAGGAGCTGCGTGCATCACTTGCAGTTGGGGAGCAGGTCAAGCTTTCCGGTTTTGGAAACTTTGATCTTCGGGATAAAAAAGAACGTCCAGGCAGAAACCCGAAAACCGGACAGGAAATACCAATTAGCGCTCGTCGCGTGGTGACCTTCCGGCCGGGACAAAAACTAAAGGCCCGAGTGGAAGCATATGCTGGAACCGGGGAATAACGAC
>CAZVLT010000141.1:0-5060 GCA_964628105.1 uncultured Woeseiaceae bacterium
CGATCAGGCTGCTCGGGTCCACGATACCCGTATCGCCCACCAGTGATCCAAGCTGCACGACGCCCGGCCCTAAATCGGGAAAGTTTGTGATTGCGATCGGTGTATCCGAGCCGTTGCCAGCGATGGCCCACGTGGCTCCAAGTTCGGAGGTTTTGTCTACAACGACTTCGACGATGATGGCCTCAACGAGAACCTGCGCGCGGCGAATATCCAGTTTGTCGACGATTTGCATCAGGGACCGCATCATCTTGGGCGGCGCGTTTATTACGATGGCATTCGTTTGTGTATCAGCCCAAACGCTGACGCTATCATAAGATCCGGCACCTGCGGCTTGTCCGGCTACGGCGCTTGCCTGATTGGTGAAATGTGCCTGTAGCTTGGTTGCGAGCTCTTCGGCGTCTGCGTAGCGCAGGTACCTTACTCGAGTATCGCCGCCATCCTCTAACGGTGTATCGAGATGGGCAATCAGGGTACGCAGGCGCAAGCGCTCAGATTTGTCACCGCCGATGAGCACGCTGTTGGTACGTGCATCGGCAACGAGGCTGATTTTCACGGGCGCGGCGTCACCTCGCTGAGCCTGCGTCAGCGCCGTCATGATGCGGACGATTTCGGATGCAGACGCATTTTGCAGCACAATGACCTCGATGTCCGTGTCGCTGGCCATGTCAATTCGACGAATAATACTCACCATCCGAGCCACATTGGCGGCGCGATCGGAAATAATCAGCATATTCGACCCCTGATGCGCGACCATATGACCGTATTGCGGAATTAACGGGCGCAGAATCGGCACGAGTTGTGTGGCAGCGACGTTCTTCACCTGGATCACTTGTGTCGCCATGTCATCCGGGCCTGCCGCGCCACTGGTTCCGAGCGGCCCCGCGAATTGACGTGCTGTTGCATCGGGAAGAATCTTGATTAAGTCGCCGCTGGTGACAGCGATATAGCCGTGTACTTGCAGTATTGACAGGAAGGCCTCGTAGAACGCGTCCGGTGACATCGTTGATGATGACAGCAGGGTGACCCTGCCTGTGACCCGTGGATCGATGATAAAGTTTTTCCCCGTCACTTCGCTGACAGCTTCGACTATCGTTCGTATGTCGGCATCTTTCCAGTTCAGGGTCACGTCGGCCTGTTGGGCCCAGGTCGTGTTCGCGAGTGCCAATGTGATGATCGCAAGCAAAAATCGAAACGTGCCACGCATGGTTTGCTGCCTTGTTCTTGTCATCTGCCGATTCATCTCTTCTTTTCTTTGCCGAGGTCAAGTTGACTGGTATTAAGAACAATGGTCTGAGCTTGGCCATTGCGTACGACGGTGACAGTAACCTGTTCAGCGGTGCCCAGGGACTGAAAAATCCGCATCGCCTGCGTCGGATCGGTTAGCGACTGGCCATCAATATCTTTGATCACGTCACCAGGGCGCAAGCCGAGTGCTGCAAATTGCTTCCGGTCGCGCCCCGGATAAACGCGGTAGCCGGCGGGTCGGCCCTGGTCCAGGTACGGCGTCGGGCGTATCACATCGGACAGTCTTGTCAGGTTCCGCGATACCACTGACTGAATACTTTGCGAGTTTGGTGAAGTCTGCCGCGTTCTCGTTGTGGCTCGTCGCACATTGCTGACGGGCGCCGCGACGAAATCGCGTGGCAATTTCAGGTTGGTTAGCACTCCATTTTCATTCAATACCACCCTGTCAGCGTAGACGGCATGCAGACTGGCACCAGGGCCGACCGAATCTCCGATCGCGTACACCTTTTGCTCGTCATTGCCGTCCGCAATCAGGGCAACTGAAAACTCCACTTGCTGTGATGCAACGGTTCCTTTCAGTACCAGGTTGACGAGACGTGTATCGCTCAGGTCTTCGTCCGGCGCCGCGGCGGCAACAGGATCGGATGACTCTGCGTCAGCGGCGCCAAACAGGTGTGATGCAGCGATCGCGCTTACGTCAGAAAGCGACCTCGATTGTGTGCCTGAAAACGGCAACGAGTCGGGCAGGGGCACAGCGACGCCTGCTGCACTACCCGGCACCAATGCCCATATTATTTTGGATATTTGCCAACCTATGAGGACGACGAGCAACAGGCATGCCAGCGGTGGCAAAAACCTGTTCACGGCTGCAATCGCACTACTGCCGTCGACATTTCGAATGTTCGACAAATCGGCTCTTGAAATCATGTTCAATGAGGCTATTTCTGGTACCTGACTTAGCTATTAACGTAGCGACCCGATGATACGGGTTGAACTGCAGCACGAACAAGCAGATTATTGAATTAAGCGACTATCGCCGCAAGATACAGCCATGAGTGAACGCCCTACCGACATCGATAAATACCGCCGCCTTGACGTAGCGGTTGAGGAAGCGCAGCCAGAGGTTAAACGGCCGCCTCTATACCGCGTTGTATTGTTAAATGACGATTTTACGCCCATGGAGTTCGTTGTTGACGTACTGGAGTCAATATTCGGCATGCAGCGCACGCGTGCGACCCAGGTCATGCTCGAGGTTCATACCAAGGGAAAGGGCATTTGCGGCGTATTTAATTTTGAAATCGCCGAAACCAAGGTCGCGCAGGTAATGGGCATTGCTAAGCAGCAGCAACACCCATTGCTGTGTACTATGGAAGAGTCCTGAGAGGATATTGAGGCCGGACCATGCTGAGCAGTGAGCTCGAATTCTGTTTAAACGAAGCGTTCCAGAGAGCACGCGATCGACGTCATGAATTTATGACTGTCGAGCACCTGTTGCTTGCGTTGCTCGATATTCCGAAAGTTCACGAGATCCTGAAGGCGTGCGAGTCGAATCTTACTGAATTGCGTCGTCAGCTCACGGAATGCGTTGATGACCAGACGCCACTGCTGGCCGACGACGATGACACAGAGGTGCAACCCACACTTGGTTTTCAGCGCGTACTGCAACGAGCAGTTTTTCACGTTCAATCCAGCGGCAAGAAAGAAGTAACAGGCAGTAACGTGCTGGTCGCGATTTTTTCTGAAAAGCAGTCGCAGGCCGTTTACTTCCTGAGTTTGCAGGACGTCACGCGTTTGGACGTCGTCAACTACATATCTCACGGCATGCCGCAGATACAGGTCGACGGCGAAAATGAGGAAGTGGAAACGCAGCTTGAGGCCGAGACCGAGACGGAATCCACGCCGCTCGAGAAATACGCCACTAACCTCAATGCACGGGCACTGCAGGGCAAGATCGACCCACTGATTGGCCGCGAGCTGGAAATTGAACGCACAGTGCAAATCCTGTGTCGTCGGCGCAAAAACAATCCTCTTTATGTGGGTGAGGCCGGTGTCGGCAAGACGGCGTTGGCAGAGGGCCTGGCAAGGATGATCACCGAGGAACGTGTTCCGGAAGTGCTGCTCGACAGCACCATATACGCACTGGATATGGGCTCGCTGATTGCCGGCACCAAGTATCGGGGCGACTTCGAGAAGCGCTTCAAGGGAGTGATTTCGGAGATTCGCGACGATCCCGGCGCTATCCTTTTTATTGATGAAATTCATACAGTTATAGGAGCCGGCGCGGCGTCCGGTGGGGTTATGGACGCGAGTAACCTGATCAAACCGGTGCTTGCCAACGGTGAAATTCGCTGTATTGGCTCGACAACCTATACCGAGTACCGCGGTATTTTCGAAAAAGATCATGCGTTGGCGCGACGCTTTCAGAAGATCGACGTGGTGGAGCCCAGCATCGAGGAAACCGTCGCTATCCTGCATGGATTAAAGTCCCGCTTTGAAGAGCACCACGGCATTCGTTACGACGCCCCGGCGCTCGAAGCGGCCGTCGAGCTGGCGGCGCGGCATATCAACGATCGGCATCTGCCGGACAAAGCGATCGATGTCATGGACGAGGCGGGTGCCAATTTGAGATTGCAGCCGGTTGCGGAACGCGGTGAGCGGGTAACCGTCGAATTGGTCGAAAATATCGTCGCCAAGATGGCGCGAATTCCGGCGAAAAGCGTATCCACGTCAGATCGCGACGCATTGCGCACCATGGAGCGCGATCTCAAGCTGACTATCTTTGGTCAGGACCGGGCGATCGAGGCGTTAAGCGGTGCAATCAAGATGTCACGCTCCGGACTGCGTGAGGAAGAAAGACCGATTGGTGCATTCCTGTTTGCGGGCCCGACCGGCGTTGGCAAAACTGAAGTAACGCGACAGCTTGCGATGTTGATGGGGGTCGAGCTCATTCGCTTCGACATGTCGGAGTACATGGAGCGACACACGGTGTCGCGCCTGATTGGCGCGCCGCCAGGATATGTCGGTTTTGACCAGGGTGGTTTGCTGACTGAAGCCATCAACAAGAATCCGCACGCGGTGGTGCTGCTCGATGAAGTCGAAAAGGCCCACCCTGAAGTGTTTAACCTGTTGCTGCAGGTAATGGACCACGGCACGCTCACGGACAACAACGGTCGCAAGGCCGATTTTCGCAATGTCATCATCGTCATGACAACGAACGCCGGTGCCCAGGAGATGAGCCGCGCCTCAGTCGGCTTTACGCAGCAGGACCACAGCTCGGACGGCATGGCGTTCATCAAGAAGTCGTTTTCCCCGGAGTTCCGCAACCGTCTTGACGCAATCATTCAGTTTGCATCACTGGAACTCGACTCAATACAGCGCGTCGTCGACAAGCTGGTCGTCGAACTCGAGGCGAAATTGGGCAATAACGACGTCACGCTTGAGCTCGATGACGCGGCACGCGACTGGATTGCAGAGCGTGGCTACGATCCGAAGATGGGTGCGCGGCCTATGGCCAGGGTCATCCAGGAGCAAATCAAACGCCCGCTCGCCGAGGAATTGCTGTTCGGCAGCCTTGCCGATGGCGGACACGTGAAGATAAGTGTCGGCGAGGATGGCAATCTGGAGTTGCATGCAGAACCGGTGCTGAAGGAACTGGAGCACCTTCCAGAAGACTGACTACCTGGCCATTTCAACCGGTCGACGCAACGCAAGAATCGTGCTCGCGTGACGCCTGCGTTGCGCGCGATAAATACGACGTTTCCCTAGCAATATCAGTCGTTTAAGCGTACAATACTGTATATTATTACAGTATGTCG
>CAZVLT010000142.1:0-4900 GCA_964628105.1 uncultured Woeseiaceae bacterium
CGTCGAGTACGCGATCATCAAAGCCTCCCCATATGTCGCTGAACGAGACGCTCCGTAAGTCAGTGGAATCAACAAGTGGGAAGACCAGTGGCAGGCCGCGTTGCGCCGCAATCTCCAGCACACGCTCCCGTAAAAGCCGATGGCGATCAATAGAGCGCGCCTGCTGCGGCGTACGATTCGGATCGTCGGCCGCAATAATTTCGCGCTCACCGCGACCCCAATCGACCGCAAGCCACACCAGCGACAGCGGTCGATCGCTGCCCCATATTGTTTGCCCGGCGCTGCGCAACGTCGCTTCAATAGCCTCGCCATCAAACGAAACCCATAAAGAGTCGTCTGCACTCTGTCGGTACTGGGTGACATACGCCGCGGGGCTCGGAAACAATTCTTCGATGATTTCCGGGTTGCTGCTGAGTTCGGGTCCCGAGACGCGCAACAGGACTTCGAGTAATGCCGCAGCATACGCATCGTTGCGCGGATCCTCAGCCTCCGGGTCCAATGGTATTTCGGCCGTAAATAAAGTCGGCACCTCGACCGCCCCGGCCACAGGCATCTCTACAGCCGACAGAAGCAGCGTTATCGGTACGCAGACCATGCAGCACCGCAACAACCGGCTGCCAAAAATCATTCGAGTTTTTAACAAGGGTGGTTTCCCCATTCATCGCCAAGCACTATTATATCGCCCTCGCAGAGTATGCCACTCCATAATGACCAATAAACCACTAACCTACAAAGACGCCGGCGTCGACATTGATGCCGGTAACGAACTTGTCGAGCGCATCAAGCCGATCGTGAAGCGCACGCAACGCCCCGAAGTGCTGGCTGGTCTGGGCGGCTTCGGCGGCCTGTTTGCATTGCCGCCGGACCGTTACCGCGAGCCGGTACTCGTATCAGGCACCGACGGTGTGGGAACCAAGCTCATGCTCGCGCAGCGACTTGACCGCCACGATACGATTGGCATTGACCTGGTCGCCATGTGTGTCAACGACGTGCTCGTACAAGGGGCGGAACCGTTGTTTTTCCTGGACTATTTCGCCTGCGGCAAGCTCGACAACAAGGTCGCGGTCGATGTGGTTAGCGGAATCGCCGCCGGTTGCTTGCAGGCCGGGGCAGCATTGATCGGCGGTGAAACGGCGGAAATGCCCGACATGTACGCAGCAGGTGAATATGACCTCGCCGGTTTTGCCGTGGGCGCTGTTGAACGCGCCGAGTTGATCGATGGCAGCGGCATCGAAGCGGGCGACGCCATTATTGGAATCGCTTCCAGTGGCCCACACTCCAACGGTTACTCGCTCATCCGCAAAGTCCTCGATCGCGCAGGAGAAGACGATATCGATGGCGAGCCTGCAGCCGAACGCCTGCTCACGCCGACACGCATTTACGTGCAGCCGGTGCTTGCACTGATGCAGGCAGTCGCCGTCAAAGGTATGGCGCATATCACCGGTGGTGGCATCACGGAAAATATTCCGCGAATACTGCACGGCGGGCTTGACGCCGAAATCGATACATCGAGTTGGCGGCAAGGAGCGGTCTTTGACTGGCTTGCCAGGCACGGCAACATCGAGCAGGACGAAATGCGCCGCACGTTTAATTGTGGCGTGGGCATGGTCGTTGTGGTTGCCGCAAACGCGGTCGACAAGGCAATCCAGGCGTTGCGCGGTCATGGCGAGGATGCGTGGCAGATCGGTCGAATCGTCCGCACCCGCTCCGATTCCCCGGGGTCAGTGCAATACGTCTGATGACAACGCGCTGCAAAACCGCGGTCCTGATTTCCGGCTCGGGCACCAATCTGCAGGCTTTCATCGACCGGGTAAGCGACGGGCAGCTAGCTCTTGACCTGGCGGTCGTATTCAGCAACAGGCCGGATGCCCATGGCCTTGTGCGAGCCGAGAAAGCAGGCATCGCTACAGCCTGCATCGAACACGGCGGTTTTAAAGACCGCGAGTCATTCGATAATGCTGTTGCCGCAGAGCTGGACAACTGGAAGCCGGACTTGCTGATACTCGCCGGCTTCATGCGCATTCTGAGCGCACGTTTCGTGGCACGATACAGCGGCAGGATTCTGAACATTCATCCGGCGCTATCGCCGTTACATCCCGGGCTCAATACGCACCAGCGGGTGTTGGACGCCGGCGATTCGTGGCATGGCAGCACTGTTCATTTCGTCACCGACCAGCTGGACGGCGGACCGCGAATTCTGCAGGGCAAGCTGGCGGTAAACGCGCACGAATCCGCCGACGAACTCGCAGCACGCGTGCAAGAGATTGAGCATCGGATTTATCCTCAGGCGGCGGCCTGGGTGGGCTCCGGCCGCGCCGAATTCCGTGACGGCCAAACGTGGATCGACGGCGCATTGGCGCCAGAACCCGTCGTCGAAACGTTTTAGGCCCTGGGCAACGTCACGCCGGTCTGGCCCTGGTATTTACCACCACGATCCAGGTACGACGTCTCGCAAGGCTCATCCGATTCGAGAAACACCATTTGCGCAACACCCTCGTTCGCGTAAATCTTTGCGGGCAAAGGCGTCGTGTTCGAGAACTCCAGCGTTACGTGGCCTTCCCATTCCGGCTCGAGTGGCGTCACATTGACGATAATGCCGCAGCGCGCGTACGTCGATTTACCAAGACAAATCGTCAAAACCGTCCGCGGGATACGGAAATACTCTACGGTCCGCGCCAGTACAAATGAATTGGGCGGAATGACACAGACATCGCTTTTGACATCGACAAAACTCGTTTCATCGAAATTCTTCGGATCGACCACGGCCGAATTGATGTTCGTGAAAATCTTGAATTCATCCGAGCAGCGCACGTCATAGCCATAGCTGGACGTACCGTAGGAAACGATTCGCCCGTCGCCGTTTTCGCGCACTTGCCCTGGCTCGAACGGCTCGATCATGCGCTGCTCTGCTGCCATACGACGTATCCAGCGATCCGATTTGATGCTCATGTCGCTTCCTCGACGACGATGTTGCCAAATTTTGAACTGTAATCCGGACGTTGCAGCGTTTGCGCAACCGCGATGCGTCGCGCCGTCTCGCGATACGCATCTGCTGCAGCCGATTCCGGATCCGCGATAACTGTTGGCGTACCTGCATCGGTTTGCTCGCGGATGCGGGCATCGAGCGGCAGGCGGCCGAGTAGCGGTACGTCGAAATCGTCGACTATCTTATCGCCGCCTCCGCTGCCGAATATTGATTCTTCGTGCCCGCAGGACGAACAGATATGCGTACTCATGTTTTCGACAACGCCAAGCACGGGTATCTTTACCTTGCGGAACATGACCAGCCCCTTGCGGGCATCAAGCGTCGCGATATTCTGCGGCGTGGTCACAATCACCGCGCCTGACACGGGCACCTTTTGCGACAGCGTGAGCTGGATATCGCCTGTACCCGGGGGCATGTCTACGATCAGGTAGTCAAGATCGTCCCAGCGCGTCTGGTGAATAAGCTGATTAAGCGCCGACGTAACCATCGGACCACGCCAGACCATTGGCTGGTCCGGATCGATGAGGAAACCGATCGACATGACCTGCAGGCCATGCCCGGTTAGCGGCAGCATTGACTTGCCGTCCGTACTGACCGGTGTTTCGCCCACCAGGTTGAGCATGTGTGGCTGGCTGGGGCCATAAATATCGGCATCGAGCATACCGACTGCTGCGCCCTCGCCCGCCAGCGCGAGCGCGACGTTCACAGCCACGGTGGATTTGCCTACGCCCCCTTTGCCAGACGCTATGGCGATGATGTTTTTGATACTCGGAATCGAGTTGAGGTTTCCCTGCACCGCGTGCGCAGTTATCCTGGTTCCGACGTTGATTTTCGCGTCGCCGACACCCGTTTCGGCGCGCAATGCGGCTGCAATCTGCTCAGCAAACACGGCATGTTCACCCGCGGCCGGAAAATCGAGCTCGATGCTGGCACTCGCGACGCCATCGTCTAGCACCACGTCCCGAACCCGAGCAACTTCGCCCACAGAATGACCAACCCCTTCTAACTCAATGGAATTGAGGAATTTCTTCGCCTCTGATTCTGTTGACAGCGTCACACTTCGCGCCCCCGCGTTAGGTAAAATTCAATAACGAGACCCCGATCAACGGGGATTTCGCAAGCACATTGTATCGAAGCCGTGCAATGGCTGAAAGCCAGTAATGGCGGGCAATGTGCAGGGTCCGATGTGGCATAATGTCCCGTCGGTGAGTACGGATTCGGCTTCAGCTTGCGAGAATGAGGCCACCGGCCGATCCGTTTTGCTTGGGCAAGAGCGAATTTGAGATTGGCGCTTAAAAACAACTGCAACAACTTTGGACCGATCCGGTGAGTTTTCTCGCATCGTTTCGCTCAGATCAGATTCTTGGACAGCTCATCGCTGAGTCGGATCCATCGTCTGCTGCTGCCAATAAACTGGTCGACAAGCTGAAAAGTGCCGGCACCCGGGCCATCCCCAAAATCATTGATGCCCTGGCACTATCGGACAAGACTCACACGATGGTGCTCGTCGACATACTGGGCGCCCTCGTCAACGACAAGAATCTCGAGCTGTACATGGAAGGCCTCGCGGACGGCAACGAGCGCGTTGTATCCGGAACCGCCTGGGCCTTATCGGGCAGTACGGATTACAACGCCAACGGATTATTGCAATTTTTCGAGGAGCCGGAAGTATCGAAGGCCGCGCTGATCGATATCCTGCGCGTGCACAAAGATGACCTGAGCGTCCACGAACTGCTTCGCCGCGCTTATGATTGCGAGCCACAAGAAAAGGCCGCCATTTTCAAGATCATTCGCGACACGATCAAACCCGACATGGTCCCGGACTTGATCGCCCGTATGGGTGGCAAGGATCCGGTTATCAAGATTCACCTGATGCAGCTGCTTTCAAAGTTTGACAAGATAGAAATTACGCAC
>CAZVLT010000143.1:0-4891 GCA_964628105.1 uncultured Woeseiaceae bacterium
GAACCTCTGACCCCCAGATTAGGAATCTGGTGCTCTATCCGACTGAGCTACCGGGACGGCGCTGGCGATTCTAGCAAACTACTTCATAATGTGCGCATGCAGGGAATCGTCATACGAACATTGATCTCGATGCTGGGGCTGTTCCTGGCATCACGTCTGGTCCCCGGCGTCTGGATCGAAGGCACAATCAATTTCATTCTCGCCGCGTTCCTGCTTGGATTGGTCAACGCAATCGTTCGACCGATCGCTTTCTTGCTGACCCTCCCGCTGACTATCGTGACCCTGGGTCTCTTTCTTTTTGTCATTAACGCTGCCATGTTCGGACTGGTTGCCGCATTGCTCGATGACTTTGCCGTCGCCGGATTCTGGTCGGCACTATTCGGTGCGATTATTGTCAGTATCACCAGCACCGTCGCCTCCTGGTACATCGGGCCAGAGGGTCGGTACGAAGTTTTTGTCCTGCGTCGCCGCTAGCGGCAGTCTCAATTTCCTTTTTTGGAGTTACCCAAGTGAAGAACAACAAAACATTAGTAATCATCGCTATGAGCACACTGTTGGT
Organism: uncultured Woeseiaceae bacterium; assembly: GCA_964628105.1. Classification (GTDB taxonomy): domain Bacteria; phylum Pseudomonadota; class Gammaproteobacteria; order Steroidobacterales; family Woeseiaceae; genus UBA1847. The sequence goes on from CAZVLT010000143.1 coordinate 560, forward strand.
CGCTTGTGGCAAACAAGATGCGGCAACTGAGTCTGAAGATGCGATGACAGATGCCGATAGCGGCAATCTCGCTGCTGAGGAAGCGGCGCTTCAGATCGAGGGCGACTACATGCGTGGCATCGTCGCTGAGATCTCGGATGATCGCTATGAAGGTCGTGGTCCGGGCAGTCGCGGCGATGATGCGGCGCGCCTGTATATTGCCGAACAGTTGCAATCCCTCGGCTTGCAGCCAGGAGCCAGTGACGGAAGTTGGGAACAACCTTTTGATCTTGTCGGTGTCGATACGTCGCAGCCGGATACCTGGACGTTCGCCGGTCACGGCAAGTCACTCGTACTGCAGCAATGGGAGCAGTTCATCATCGGCAGCGGCGTGCAAGAAGAGCGTTCCGAGTTTGCGGACGCGGAGCTCGTGTTCGTCGGCTACGGCATCCAGGCGCCGGAATATGATTGGGATGACTACAAAGACGTCGATCTCAACGGCAAAGTATTACTCATGATGAACAACGATCCGGACTGGGATCCGGAACTGTTCGCGGGCGAGACGCGACTCTGGTACGGACGTTGGGACTACAAATACCTGAGTGCGGCACGCCAGGGCGCAGCAGGCGCCATCATTATTCATACCGCGCCTTCGGCCGGTTATCCGTTCCAGGTCGTGCAGACTTCGTGGACGGGTGTGCAGTATGAATTACCGGCCGGTGATGAGCCGCGCAGCCAGATATCAGCCTGGGTTACCGAAGACAGCGCTCGTGACCTGGTAGCCATGGCTGGCATGGATCTGGATGAACTTCGTGAATCCGCGTTTAACCCCGATTTCAAACCGGTGCCGCTGGGCATTACAACGTCGATCGGAATGGATGTCGACATCACGCGTGTCCAAACTGCCAATGTACTTGGGCTTATCCCAGGAAGTGATCCGGACCTCAAAGATGAAGTGGTTATTTACACCGCGCATCACGACCACCTCGGTATCGGCACTCCTAATGAAGACGGAGACGTGATTTACAATGGCGCCAGGGATAACTCGACCGGAGTTGCGACGGTGATGTCCATTGCGAAGGCGATCAAGGCATTGCCAAAAGCGCCAAGGCGTTCTGTGCTCGTCGCATTTGTTGGCGCCGAAGAGCAAGGCTTACTCGGGTCGGAATACTACGCAACGAATCCAACCTTTACGCCGGGCAAAATAGCTGCAAACCTGAATTACGATAATGGCAACGTCTGGGGGCACACGCACGATGTCGTATTTGTCGGTTTGGGCAAATCATCTATCGATCGGATATTAAACACTATCGCTACGGATCAAGGTCGTGTTGTCAAACCCGATCAGTTTGCCGACAAGGGCTACTTCTACCGCTCCGATCAGTTCAATTTTGCGAAGATCGGTGTGCCTGCGATGTATCTCAAGACTGGCACCGACTTCGTGGACCGCCCGCCGGAATGGGGGCGCGACGTACAGAACCACTATACGGAAGTAAATTATCACCAGCCCTCGGACGAGTACGATCCGAGTTGGAATTTTGATGGTTTGGTCGACGACGCATTGCTCGGTTATTGGACCGGACTGGCAATCGCCAATGCGGACGAGATGCCCTCATGGAATGCCGGTGATGAATTCGAAGCGGCGCGACTGGCTGCGCTTGGCGCCGACGAGTAAGCATCCCTATGCCATTGACTGACTGGGCAATTACAGCGAACGCTGTTCTTGTGCTGATTTCGTGCGTCGGAACCGCGCAGGCGGAATCGTCCACGGCGGAGCAACAGCTCGACGCGATTATTGTTGAGCACTGGGACTACTCGTTGCGCGAGGACCCGACGACGGCGACAGCGGTCGGGGTCAACGATTTTAACGATCAAATGCCACGTGTCACACGCAACGATCAGTTACGGCGACTGGCGGCGGAGAAAAGCTTCCTGCGTCGCGCGCGGGACATTGACAGCGACTCGTTGAGCGTTGGGGGGCGGATCAACGCGGACCTGTTTCAGTGGGTGCTTGCAGATTCCATTGGTGCGTATGAATTAAACCTCTCGAGAATTCCGTTCAACACGTTCTCGGGCTTTTTCATGAACGCCCTGACAGCCAGTAGCGGCGTGGCGATGGCCAGTGTCGATGACTACGAGGATTACATAGCTCGCATGTCGGACATCCCGAGATACTTTGATGAGAATCTCGACAACATGCGCGAAGGTGTCAAGACTGGATTTGTATTGCCGCAGATCGTTATCGATGGCGTGTTGCCGACGATAGAAGCGCAGCTGAAGGAAAATCCTGAGGACAGCAGTTTTTACGAACCGTTCGAAGAGATGAGTGCCCGCGTTGCGGAGGACGATCATTTGCGACTGCGCAACGAAGGCAAGGCTGTTATTCGTGACATGGTAATTCCGGCATTTGCTGCGGTCGCAGCGTTTCTTCGCGAAGACTACGCGGCCAGTGAAACCATCGGCGCGGAGGATCTTCCACTAGGCGAAGAGTATTACGCATTCAATATCAAGCGCTATACAACCCTGACCAGCACATCTGCAAATGAAATTCATGCGCTAGGGCTTGAGGAAGTAAAACGCATCCGCAAGGAAATGCAAAAAGTTATCGAAGATCTCGAGTTCGATGGCGATTTTGCGGCATTCAGTAATTTCCTGCGTACCGACACGCAGTTCTATGCAACCAGCAAAGAACAGTTATTGAGGGAAGTGGCATTCATCGCGAAGCGAATTGACTATGTCATGCCCGGTTTTTTCGGCAAATTGCCGCGGCAATCCTATGGTGTTATTCCAGTGCCTGATGAGATCGCACCGAATTACACGACCGGTGCGTACTATGGCGCACCGCCAGGCGGACGTCACGGCGGCGCGTTCTGGGTAAACACGTACGCACTCGATCAACGCCCGCTCTATGAGATACCGTCGCTGACTTTGCATGAAGCAGTACCCGGGCATCACCACCAAAATGCTTTGTCACTTGAAATGAGCGATGCCCCGGAGTTTCGTCGCAATCTGTATTTCAGTGCGTTCGGTGAAGGCTGGGCACTCTACAGTGAAAAACTTGGTGTCGAGATGGGTATCTACCAAACGCCCTATGAACACTTCGGTCGTCTTAGCTACGAGATGTGGCGCGCGTGTCGCCTGGTTATCGACACGGGGTTGCATTCACAGGGGTGGAATCGACAGCAGGCGATGGACTTCTTTTTCGAAAACACGTCGTTGTCAGAAGGGAACATTCGTGCCGAGGTTGATCGTTACATATCGTGGCCGGGTCAGGCGCTTGCCTACAAGCTTGGAGAGTTGAAGATCTGGGAGCTGCGGCGCATTGCCGAACACGATCTTGGCGACGGATTTGACTTACGCGAGTTTCACGATGTCGTTCTGGGAAACGGTGCTGTGCCATTGGCGATGCTGGAAGACATCGTGTTGCGCTATATAACAGCCGAGTAAGAAATTACGAGAGTTTGAAGCGGCTTAAGAAGCCATCCTTGTCTTCTTCTTTGTCATCGTCGTCATCGCTTAGCGGCGGCTTAACGTCAAGGGCCTTGAGCGTTTGTGTCAACGATGTGTTGATTTGATCCTCAAATGAGCCGGGTGTATCTGCAGGCGCAGGTATCGGGGCGGGCTTGCTGGCTGCGGATTTCATATTTGCGTTCAACGCACGAACTGTATTCAGACGTTGTGATGCCGTCAGATCGTATCCGGTATCCGTCGGCAACGGTAGCGGCTCGAGTGATACCTCGCCGGGCGCGGAATCGTCGGATTTCGCGACGTTCGGAGCATTTTGTTCTTCAGCCTGGTCTTTATCATTGGCGGAATCATACAATTCCGGGTTAGCGAGAACCTCGGCCGCGATAAGGTTTATCTCTTCGCCAAACAAAGTTTCGGCCAATTTGTCATCGACATCCTCAATCGTCTTCGCTTCTGCAAGTTGTTTGGCGATTCGCACGATCCCAGTGTCGGCCTTCTTGTTCTTTTTTGGCGGTAATTTGTTCTGGGTCGGCGGTAGATGACTAGTCGCTGGTTTATCCGTATCAGCCGCTGGTTTATCCGATTTAGCAGGCGCTGCTTTGTTCTCCGCCGCAGGAGGACTGATTTCTCCGGGCTCATCGATCAGATTGTCATCGACGGGTTCCAATATCGAGAGGTCCAGCGTGATCTCAGGAATTTTCTCGGGCTTCGCATCCTTTTTGGCTGGCGTGTCACTCAATGAGTTCGATGTTTGTGACTCCGGGTCAGCGCCGTGCGCGACCGCCATGGCCTGTTCCAGCGCGGCGAGATCGGGCTTCAACTGAGCCAGGGTTGGATCGCGGTCCCAGTCGGGTATGTCCTTCGCAGACGCCTCTGCCGCGGGTT
>CAZVLT010000144.1:0-4881 GCA_964628105.1 uncultured Woeseiaceae bacterium
ACAAAAACGAACAATATCGTCACGACGCCGGAAACGACTGCTCCAGCAATCGCCGTGCCTTTCATACCCCAGGTCACGAGTAGCAGTCCCGACACTGCCGACGTCGTCGCCCAGCCGATCGACTTACCAAAGCTCATGAACGCGTTAAGGCGACCGTGCTCCCTGGTGGGCGTGAGGTCGATCGACATGCCGTCGACCGCGACATCCTGGGTCGCCGCGAAACTGTTGATGAACACCCCGACCATCATCAAGAGACCGATCTGTTCGGCAGGATTTTCGACCAGCATCAGCGAGAGCAACGATAGCGACAGTCCCAGTTGCGCGGCGAGCACCCACGGCCGGCGCCGGCCCATTGCCAGAAACTCAAAACGGTCCATTAACGGCCCGGTCACCAGCTTGAACACCCAGGGCAGCACGATAACGGCAAGGTACGAAGCGATTTCGGCGGCGCCAACGCCCTGACTGGCCAGCCAGGCGGGGATTGCGATCGACAGCAGGCCTGCAGGAATCCCCTGGGCGAAATACATCATCGCGCCAGTTGCGTAGCGAACGCGCGAATTGTTTTCGAGAATAAATGTGGCAGTCATTGTTGTTTTTCTTTTATTAACAATGTGGAACTGTCATTTCCGCCTCAAATCTAGCATGTTCTCTTGGAAGATTGTGGGTCAAACCAACGCCGATACCGCCATTCGTCGTTAGAAATAGCGTCTGATCTTATTCACACGATTCACGAATGATCGCGTGCGTACTTTCGGATTATTTTTCACGGGAGAAGGCAGCGTCGCCGCGAGTTCTATCGCCTGGCGATTCGTGAGCCTCGATGCCGGCACCCCGAAGTAATAACGAGCTGCCGCGTCAACACCATAAATGCCCCTGCCGAACTCGGCAACATTCAGGTAGTGCTCAAGCACGCGTTTCTTGGTGAGATTTCTTTCCATGCCGATAGTCAAGACGAGCTCGTGCCATTTGCGCAGGGGATTCCTTGAGGGATTCAGGAAAACGTTCTTGACCGTCTGCTGGGAGATGGTACTGCCGCCATAGACCAGGCGTTTTTCGGCCAGGTTGTATTCCATCGCTTTCTTGAGCGCTTCAATGTCGATGCCCTCATGTTCGTAAAAACGGGCGTCCTCGGCGACGATCACGGCCCGCACCATGCTGTCCGGGATGGACTGGATCGACACCGGGTTCCAGCGAAGCGTCGGCCAGTTGTCGTGCCGGTGCCGCTCGAACTCGTAGTTGCTAATAAAACTCGATCGCTGGATCGGGCCCTCCGCGTACTTGTCCCAGTCCGGCCAGATCCCGATCAGGTAGCCAACATCCATCATGACCAGAACCGGCAATAGCCGCCAGCTCCAGCGCAGCGTGCTGGTGACGATCGGAATGCGAAAAAGCGATCGCAACTGTCTGAAGAATCGAGAAAACATCCTCCCGATGTTAAATCAACAGGGGGCCCAATTACTGTGACGTGGTCGGATGCGACATAATATGGCGGACCTCCGGATCAGCCGCGACCCGCTCTGATCGCTGCTGCTCGTTACCGCGGCGCCAAAAGTCGGCTACGGCGATGGCGCTCATGTTGAATACGCCCTTCACAGTCGATGACGGTGTGACGATGTGAGCTGACCTGGCTGTCCCCGACAGGATAGGACCGATCATCAGGGCATCGGTGATGGATCGAATCAGTTCCAGTGCGATGTTGGCGGCGTCCAGGTTCGGCATGACGAGCAGATTCGCCGCTTGATCGAGTTTCGAGTCTTTGTTCAGCGCGTCGCGAATAACTTCGTTCAGTGCTGCGTCCGCGTGCATCTCCCCATCAATCTCGAGACCCGATGTGCTGCGACGTAGCAATGCTGCCGCTTTGCGCATCTTGATAGCTGATGGTGCCCGTGACGATCCGAAATTGGAGTGCGAAAGCAACGCCACTTTGGGTTTAATGCCGAAGTCGCTGACACGTCTCGCGGCGGCTATTGTTGTGCTGACGATTTGCTCAGCAGACGGATCGACGCCGATGTGCGCGTCGGTGATGAACAGCGGACCCTGCGGAAGAACCAGGGCGGCGAGTGACGAGATATTCTCATCCGACCGTTCCGTGCCGATGACTTCGATGATGTGTTGAAGATGATGGTCGAAGCGACCTTCAGTGCCGCAGATCATCGCGTCTGCATCGCCCATCGCCACCATGCAGGCGGCGATAGTCGTATTGTTAGTGCGCATTACCGTCTGGGCGGCGGCGACCGACACGCCGCGGCGGCATACCAGCGAATGATAAAACTGCCAATAATCGTCATACCGGACATCGTTCTCGGGATCGACCAGTTCAAAGTCTTGACCAACCTTGAGGTCAATACCGAGCCTGCTCAGCCGCCCAGCCACAACCTCTTCCCGCCCAACGAGGATAGGTTTTGCGATTCCCTCCCGGACGACACCCTGCATTGTTCGCAGCACAGTCTCGTTCTCACCCTCTGCGTAGACCAGTCGTTCCTGGTCGCGCCTCGCGACCTCGATGACCGGCTGCATGAACATCTGCGACCGATTGCTAAACGCCCGAAGTTCCTGCCTGTACCGCTGCAAGTCTTCGATCGGCCGTAGCGCAACGCCAGATTCCATAGCTGCCTTGGCAACGGCATACGATACGTCGACATATAATCTCGCGTCGAAAGGTTTCGGGATCAGGTATGTCGGCCCGAACTGCAGACTCTCGTCCTTGTAGACGCTTGCGACTTCGTCTGTCGATTCGCGCTTGGTGATTCCTGCAATCGCGTCGACGCAAGCAATTTTCATTGCCTGGTTAATTGTCGTCGCGCCGACGTCAAGCGCACCTCGAAAAATAAACGGAAAACACAACACGTTGTTGACCTGGTTCGGGTAATCCGAGCGACCCGTCGCGATAATGGCGTCAGGCCGGGCCTCCAGGGCGACTTCCGGCATGATTTCAGGCGTCGGATTTGCCAGCGCAAGAATCAACGGATTCTTGGCCATGTCCTTGACCATGTCACCGTCGAGAACGTTTGGCGCGGACAAACCCAGGAACACGTCGGCACCCGCCATCACGTCTTTGAGTTTTCTATGCTTGGTCTCTATTGCATAACGAGCTTTGTACTCGTTCATGTCTTTCTTGCGCCCGATGTAGACCACACCTTGAATGTCAACCAGCGTGACATTTTCCCGTGGCAGTCCTAGCTCAACGAGCAGATCGAGGCAAGACAGGCTGGCTGCGCCGCCACCGGTCGATACGAGCCTGATATCCGCGAGATCCTTTCCAACCAGTTCCAATCCGTTCTTGATCGCCGCCGCCACGACGATCGCCGTGCCATGCTGGTCATCGTGAAACACCGGGATGTTCAGCCGTTCCCTTAACGACTTTTCAATGACAAAGCAGTCGGGTGCCTTGATATCTTCGAGATTGATCGCGCCAAAGGTCGGCTCGAGCCTGGATACCGCCTCGACAAATCGTTCCGGGTCTTTTTCATCAACTTCAATATCGAATGCATCGATATTCGCAAACTTCTTGAACAAGACCGCTTTGCCCTCCATCACCGGTTTTGCCGCAAGTGGACCAATATTGCCCAGACCGAGCACAGCGGATCCATTGGTAATTACGCCAACGAGATTGCTGCGCGCCGTATAGAGCGCTGCCGCCAAAGGATCGTCATGAATACGCTGACAGGGAAAAGCGACACCCGGGGAATACGCCTGCGACAGATCGACCTGGTTTGCCAGTGGTTTTGTCGCCGTGATAGCCAGTTTTCCGGCAGGCTTGATGCTGTGGTACAGCAGCGCACTTTCTTCAAGGGACTCGGACATATGCACCTCTTCGCGGTTATTTTTTGCTGTCGCACGCGGTTCCGGGCGTCATTGATATTCTCCGCCTGTCGGTCGCGCGGGGCAACCGGGTTTTTCTGCGCGCAAATGAAAGCCGGTTTTTGACACCTGACTCCAAACAGAGACAGCTTGCTGGTTGAGAAAAATGCTTTTAAAACAATCACTTGACCCTCTTGTTGTGAGGGCACAACGGTCGTCCGAAAAGTGATTGGACACCACCGCCAAGCCGCAGCTAATATCCGCGCCCACTCACGGCTAAACCGGATTTTCCGGCGACGTCACATAACCTGTTTTGAGGTGTTCGATGAAGATCCTGATCTTACTGGCGGGCTTGCTCTTGCAAGGTGTTGCCATCGCGCAAACAACTGAGCAAAAAACGGCCGGTCTTAACTACAGCTACCTGGAATTGCGGTTCGTCGATGTCGACTCCAACGGCGGAGACGGAATCCGCTTCTACGGCTCGTATGATTTCGGCAATCACTGGCAAATAGTCGGCGGAATAACGTCACTCGACTTCAACAACAATGTCGATGCAACCGTTATCGAACTGGGTGCAGGTTACGTCTGGCACTACTCGGAAGACTTTGACCTGGTGAGCACATTGCGTTACATCAATACCGAGATCGAGAATCCGGTCCAAAGCGTCGATGACGACGGATTCGCAATCTCCGCAGGCACTCGCGGTTGGCTAACACCCGAGTTCGAGATTCGCGGATCGGTCAATCACATTAACCTCAACAATAGCGATACCTACCTCGAGCTGGCCGGCGACTACCATTTCACGGAGCAATTCGCAGCAGGGCTGACCGTGGAGCTTGCAGGTGACACTGACGTCATCACGATCGGAGCGCGTTGGTTCTTCAGATAAGGCGCCACGAACGGTAAGATAGCCGTTTCCTCTGGAGAGCCCACGCTGGACGCAGGACTTGCTCAGCCGCGCGCCCGGCTTGTATTACTGCGAGCAGCGACTTTCGTGTTGGCCGCCGTTGCACCCATCGTCACCTGGGCAGGTTCTCCGCAGGCCGAATTCACGTTCCGCGCGGTTGTCAACTAGCCATC
>CAZVLT010000145.1:0-1846 GCA_964628105.1 uncultured Woeseiaceae bacterium
GTCAGCGCGAATACGAAATACCACATTAATCCAACCGGCCGCTTCGAAATCGGTGGGCCCATGGGTGACTGCGGCCTAACGGGACGCAAGATTATTGTTGATACCTACGGCGGCTCGGCCCGCCACGGTGGCGGTGCGTTTTCGGGCAAGGACCCGTCGAAGGTCGACCGCTCCGCCGCTTATGCCAGCCGCTACGTCGCCAAGAATATTGTTGCCGCCGGGCTCGCTGACCGCTGCGAGATCCAGGTTTCCTACGCCATTGGTGTTGCGGAGCCAACATCGATCAGCGTGCATACATTCGGCACGGGCCGGGTTTCTGACGCGGAACTCACTGTCCTGATTCGCGAGCACTTCGACCTGACTCCCTATGGCATTCTGAAGATGCTGGATCTGCTCAGGCCCATCTATCGTCAAACTGCTGCCTACGGGCATTTCGGCCGGGAAGACTTGGACCTGAGCTGGGAACACACTGACAAAGCCGATGCGCTCAAGGGCGCCGTCGCGGCATGAACCAGGTCTGACAGGAGACAAGTATGAGCGGCGAAGCCGTTGCCATTCAGAAGCAGGATTACAAGGTTAAGGATATTTCGCTTGCCGACTGGGGTCGCAAGGAAATCGCGATCGCCGAAACCGAAATGCCGGGTCTCATGGCGCTGCGTGAGGAATATAAGGGGCAGAAGCCGCTCGACGGTGTGCGCTTGACGGGTTGCCTGCACATGACCATTCAGACCGCCGTGCTGATTGAGACCCTCAAGGATCTCGGTGCCGACATACGCTGGTCGTCATGCAACATTTTCTCGACCCAGGATCACGCTGCAGCGGCTATGGCCGCAACAGGTGTTCCCGTTTTCGCATGGAAAGGCGAAACTGACGAGGAATACTGGTGGTGTGTTGAACAGACGATAAACGGCCCCGACGGCTGGCATCCCAATATGATTCTCGATGATGGCGGTGATCTCACGCTCGTATTGCACAATAAATTCCCGGAAATCATGGCCAACGTGAAAGGCCTGTCGGAGGAGACGACGACAGGTGTTAAACGTCTGTACGACATGATGAAGGACGGTTCACTGTTGTGCCCCGCTTTCAACGTCAATGATTCGGTCACAAAATCGAAGTTCGACAATCTCTACGGCTGTCGCGAATCGCTGGTCGACGGCATCAAGCGAGCTACCGACGTCATGATCGCCGGCAAGGTCGCGGTCGTTTGTGGATACGGAGACGTGGGCAAAGGCTGCGCGCAATCGCTCAAGGGCCTGGGCGCTACGGTCTGGGTAACCGAAATCGACCCGATCTGCGCATTGCAGGCAGCGATGGAAGGCTATCGCGTCGTCAGGTTCGATGACATATGCGATCAGGTCGACATCGTCGTGACTGCCACCGGCAATTACCACGTTGTCTCGGGCCCGCAGATGGAACGCATGCGCAATCAGGCTATCGTCTGCAATATCGGCCACTTCGACAACGAGATTGACGTCGCATATCTGAAACAGTTCGAGTGGGAAAACATCAAACCGCAAGTTGACCACATAATTTTTCCAGACGGAAAGCGCATCATCCTGCTCGCCGAAGGTCGCCTCGTAAATCTTGGCTGCGCTACCGGCCACCCGAGTTTCGTCATGTCCAACTCGTTTACGAACCAGGTGCTGGCGCAAATAGAACTCTGGCAAAACGGTGATCAATACGTGAACGAAGTGTATGTACTGCCGAAACACCTTGACGAAAAAGTTGCGCGGTTGCACCTCGACCGTATTGGTGCCAAGGTCACCGAGTTATCTGATGAGCAAGCCGACTATATCGGCGTTGGTAAGGATGGCCCTTACAAACCGGAGCATTACCGCTACTA
>CAZVLT010000145.1:1946-4853 GCA_964628105.1 uncultured Woeseiaceae bacterium
GACCGCGTGTTCATCACCGGCGACCTGATCCAGGACGAGAGTTCCGGGGCCTACGAGCGATTTCGCGACCTCATGCTGCCGCTAAACATGCGCATGCACTGCGTGCCGGGTAATCACGATGTTCGTGACCTGATGCGAAGAGTCTGTGGCATACCACCGTTTTCCTATTGCGCATATGAAGTCGTACAAAACTGGCTCATGATCGGCCTGGACAGCTGCATTTCAGGTGAAGCTGGTGGAAAAATAACGGCCGACGAACTTGATCGGTTTGCCGACATCGTTAGCTCAAGCCCGGCGAAGCACGTCGTGGTTTGTCTGCACCACCCGCCGATACCCGTGGGCAGCGCCTGGCTCGACACGGTCGGACTGGAAAATGGCGATGAAGTACTGCGGCGCATGCAATCGCTCGGCAAAGTCAGGCTCGCTGTGTTTGGCCACGTACATCAACCCTACGATGCCAAGCATAACGACATCAGAATTGTTGGCACGCCTTCAACATGCCGTCAATTCAAGCCTGGCAGCGAGGTCTTCGCTGTCGATGATCGCCCACCGGCCTACCGGCGCATCACGCTGCACAGCGATGGCAGTACTGAAAACGAGTTGATCTGGATCGACACATGATTAGCCCACGTATCTTATTGTCGCTGGTACTGCTGGCATCGACGGGTTGGGCGGACACCGTGGCACACCCGGTGATGCTCTGGAAGATTCAGGGCACGAGCAACTCGATATACCTGCTCGGATCGATTCACATGCTCAGGGCTGAGGACCACCCGCTACCGACTGTGATCGAAGCCGCGTATGAAGAAGCCGAGGTCCTGATCATGGAAGTTGACATGGACGACCTCGATGCAGTGGCGTCGCAGACCGCTTTCGTCAAAGCAGGTGTTTTGCAGGATGACACAACGCTGCGCGATTTGATGGGCGACGACCTTTACGATCAGGCATTGCGTGCCGCGGCGGTGATCGATATCCCCCTCGATATGCTGAGCAAGACTGAACCATGGTATGCGGCGATGACGATCGAAATCATGGTGCTAAGCAGAATCGGCTTCAACCCGGTTCTGGGTGTCGAAATGCATTTGCTGTCGAAGGCTGTGGCGGATGGCAAGCCAGTCGAGGGGCTCGAGACGGTCGACGAGCAAATTGGCTTCCTGGACGGGCTATCCATTGCGGCGCAGCGCGACATGTTGCTGACGACACTGGCCGAAGGGGCCAGGATCGGTGATTTGATGGACGACATGATCCTCGCCTGGCGGCACGGTGATACCCGCTACCTCGAATCGGTGTTGCTCGAAAGTTTCGCAGAGCACGAAGAATTGAACAGAGTGCTTGTCACGAATCGCAACCAGCGTTGGACGCAGCGTATCGACACGCTCCTGGATGACGATAACGATTACCTGATCATCGTCGGCGCGTTACACCTTGTCGGCCGTGGCGGTGTACCAAATTTACTCGCCCGGAAAGGATTCGAAATTCGCCAGTTGAGTGAGCCGGCATCAGTCCGGTAGCATGCGCCCCACTGCTGGAGGAAATTCATGAGTCTATTTAGCGACGCGCAGCAGGTTATCGCCGGCGGCGTCAACTCACCTGTTCGTGCTTTTGCCAGCGTCGGCGGCGACCCCATTTTTTTCAAGAGCGCAAAAGACGCGTGGCATGTGAGCGAGGATGGCCGCAAATTCATCGACTACGTGGGCTCCTGGGGACCCATGATTCTTGGCCACGGGCACCCGGCAATCATCGACGCGGTTGTGGAAACGGCGAGACAGGGCCTGAGCTTCGGCGCGCCATGCGTCCTCGAAACGAACATCGCCCGCGAGATTTGCGCCCTGATGCCGTCGATCGAGAAGGTGCGCATGGTGAGTTCCGGCACAGAAGCCACTATGAGCGCGATTCGTCTCGCGCGCGGTCATACTCAGCGCGACAAGATCATCAAGTTCGAGGGCTGCTACCACGGCCACTCGGATTCACTCCTGATCAAGGCGGGATCCGGCGCCCTGACACTGGGCGTTCCCAGCTCACCAGGGGTCCCGGCCAGCCTCGCTGAACACACGATTGCTTTGCCGTACAACGATATCGATACGCTACAGCGTGTTTTCAGCGAAATCGGCGAGCAGATTGCCTGCGTCATCGTTGAGCCAATCGCTGGCAATATGAATATGGTGCCGCCCGTGGCGAATTTTCACGAGACCCTTCGTGATCTGTGCACGGCGTCCGGCACGATTCTGATATTCGACGAAGTGATGACCGGATTTCGCGTGGCTCGCGGCGGCGCACAGTCATTACTCGGTATCACGCCCGATCTCACAACACTCGGAAAAATCATTGGCGGCGGAATGCCGGCCGCCGCATTCGGCGGACGGGCCGATATAATGGCAAGCGTTGCTCCGGATGGTCCTGTCTATCAGGCAGGAACGCTATCGGGGAACCCGGTCGCGATGGCCGCGGGCCTGGCGACACTGGAACTACTCAGCGCGCCAGGATTTTACGAATCGTTGGGCGCGACAACCAAACAACTGGTCGACGGCCTTGCAGCCGCAGCGACCGACGCTGGTATCCCGCTTGCGACGGAGAGCTGCGGCGGCATGTTCGGATTTGTATTCACTGATATCGAGTCGGTGCGATGCTTTGACCAGGTCGCCGCCGCCGATGCAGAACGATTCAAGAAATTTTTCCACGGCATGCTGGATGAGGGTGTGTACCTCGCGCCGTCGGCGTTCGAGGCCGGATTCGTATCCGCGGCACACGGTCGTGAGGAGATAGACATTACCATCGCCGCCGCGCAAAAAGTCTTCGCGACGCTCTAATTCACTGGACCACGCACAGTATCGAGTAGTTCGTCAACGAGCTTCAGGCGCGCGCGTGTATCGCTGCTCTCCAGGCATTCCTGTTTTCGTTCGAGATCGA
>CAZVLT010000146.1:0-4850 GCA_964628105.1 uncultured Woeseiaceae bacterium
GTCTGGTTATTTTATCGATTTTTTCGCGGTCGTGGCAGTCATCTTGAGAGAGTAATGGCGGACATCAGCTCCGAGCGTATCGAGAACCTCGTCATTCCCGGCGCCGATGAAGGCGAAATCACAGTCGACTACCTGTTACTGACGTCGCACGGCTTGTTAATCCTCGAAGTGAAGGATGTGCAAGGCGTCGTTTTCGGCGGTGACAAGATGCAGGACTGGACGGTTATAAGCGACGAGCGCCGCTACACGTTCTCGAATCCGCAACCTGCATTATACGATCGCATCGCGGCGGTTCGGCAGATTGTTCGACAACTCCCGGTCGCCGGTCGTATCGTGTTTCTCGACGGAGCAAAGTTTACCAAGGGTGTGCCGGGGCTGGTGTGCAGCCTGGATGAACTCGGTCAGGAATTCACAGAGCCCGACAAGAGCGCAGTCAAATTCAAGATTGAAGCGTTCATGCCCCATTGGGAGTTGATTCGCAAGGCAGCCCAAAAAACCGCGTCGCGTTAATCGACGTAATGCTCGCGACATGTTCCTCGCTCTGGCCACGTGCCGCAGCGACTGCGCGCAGCACTTCAGGAAGATAGGCCGGCTCGTTGCGTCGCGTCTTCGGTTTGGGGCGGATCGTTCGCGGCAACAGGTAAGGCGCGTCGGTTTCGATCAACAGCCTGTTATCGGGGATGTTCGACACGATGTCCTGCAGGTGTTCGCCGCGCCGCTCATCACAAATCCAACCGGTAATACCGATGTAGAGCCCGAGCCCAAGGTATTCGCGCAGCGATTCGCCTTCGCCCGTGAAGCAGTGGGCTACAGCACGTGATATATCGGGCAATGCCTCGCCAAGAACCGTGACGAAGTCATCATGGGCGTCGCGCTGGTGCAGGAACACGGGCAGGCCGGAATCCCGGGCGATTTCGAGCTGCCGCCGAAATGCGCTCAGTTGTGCTTCACGCGGCGATAAATCTCGAAAGTAATCGAGCCCGCACTCGCCGACGGCGACAACCACGTCTTTCTGGATTAGAGACCGAATCAATGCGTCGCTGTGGTCGGTATAGTCCGACGCGTGATGCGGGTGGACACCGGCGGTCGAGAAAAGGACGCCTGTTGAATTAGCGGCGAGTTCCGCAGCCTGGACATTACTGGCATCGCTGCTGCCGGTAACGATTATTTTGTCGACGCCAGCCTCTGCCGCACGCTGCATCACGTCACTGCGATCTTCGTCAAAAGTGTGGTGCGCGAGATTCGCGCCGATATCAATTAGGGAGTAAGACATGCTTCAGAACTGGCCCCAGCGGAATACTCTTGCGGCGACTGCCAGGAATACGGCGCTCATCACGGTAAGCGCGAGCAGACTGGGCGCAACATCGACGAGCGTCGCGCCATCGAGCATAACGGCGCGAGCGGAATTGAGTACGTGGGTAAGTGGAAATATCTGCGCCGCCTTTTGCACCGTTGGCCCCGCGCCTTCGAGCGAGAACCAAACTCCCGACAGCATCATCATCGGCCAAGTAATCAAATTGAGCAGGCCGCCGGCCAGTTCCTCACTGGTGACTCGGGCGGAAATGATGAGGCCCAGTGAGACCATTGAGATCGCACCGATAAGCGCTACGAGGAATAATGTGAAGTAATTGCCTTCCATGGTTGTGTCGAGGATCAGGTGCGTCCCCGTATAGACGAAGGTTGTGATTGCCATAATCAGAACCATGCGCGACGCGACCTGCGCCGCGATGAACTCAAGCGACGTCAGAGGAGTTGCACGGAGTCGTCTGAGAAAGCCGTTTTTTCGATATCGGACGATGACGTAACCGACGCCGAACAGGCAGCTGAACATCATGTTCATGCCGAGGATGCCGGGCAATATCCAGTCCGCGAAGCGTACGGCGTCACCCGTAATCTCTTCTTTGGCGATGCCAGGCGGTGCGGCGCTTGCGGACTGCAACAAAGCGAGTTCCGCAAACTGGCCCTTGGCCGAGTCGGGATTCACCCAATAGCGATCAGGTTCGCCGAACTCGACCAGTAAATCCAGTTGATGCCTGGCAACTTTGAGCAGCGCGTCATCTTTATCGCTGGTCGGAACGAAGCGGATGTAGCGCAGGTTCAGAAATGGGTGTTGCTCTGCAACGATCTCCTCGCCGTCTTGCAGAATGGCAACCGTATACGCATTGCGATCGTTGCCGAGAGCCGCCGAGAGTCCGAACATCAATACGACAGGGAGTAGCAGGTTCCACGCGAGGGACGAGCGGTCGCGCAGGAACTCGCGGTTGCGTCCCAAAAAGATGGCATAGATGCGACTGAACATGTTCGTCAGGCCCGCAGCGAGTGACCGGTCAGGTCCAAAAAAAGATCCTCAAGATTTGGTTGCCGAATCTTTATGTGATTGAGGTTTTTGACGTGCGGCGATAGTTGCTTCAGGGTTTCGCCGACATCGGTGGTTGCGACTTCAATGACGCCAAGATTTTCCAGCACCGTGTGCTCGATGCCTGCCAGGTCCTCAGTCAGGTCGGAGAGCGGCAGTTCGATGATCAGGCCGTCGTATTGCGCGCGAAGCAAGTCGTCCGGTGTGCCCTGGGTGATGATCTTGCCGGCATCCATGATCGCGATTTCATCGCAAAGCACATGGGCTTCATCCATGTAATGAGTGGTCAGGATGATTGTTGCGCCGCCCGCGCGAATGCTTTGCACAAGGTCCCAGAAATTGCGGCGCGCTTGCGGGTCCAACCCGGTTGTAGGCTCATCGAGGAACATGACGCGCGGGCAGTTGACCAGGGCGACAGCAAGCATGAGGCGTTGCCGCTGTCCGCCAGACAACTTGCGATTGTCGCGATCCAGCAGGTTGCCCAGCGAGCACTGCTCGATAATTCGATCCAGATCGGCCTTGCGGTCGTATAGCGAGCGAAACATTTCGATGATTTCGCGGACCGTCAGGAAATCCTGCAGGGCGGTGTTCTGGAACTGGATTCCAGCTTCCTGTCGAAACTTCGCGCCAGCGATTTTGCCCTGGTAGTAAACCTCGCCTGATGTGGCCGTTGTGACGCCCTCAATAATTTCCACCGTGGTGGTCTTACCTGCGCCGTTAGGGCCAAGCAGGCCAAAGCAGGTGCCTTCAGGCACCGCGAGGCTGACGTCATCGACTGCGAGAACACCGGGGTACTGCTTGGTTAGATTTCGGGTTTCCAGAGCAGGCGGCATAAGCAGAGAGTAGCGAATCGACAGCTTCGCAGCCACTTTGGCAGGCGCTTGCAACCATTCTGGTTTGAGCGGTATCTAATAGGCAAGAAACACATTCAGGGGTTCTCAAAATGGCAAGAATGATGACGAAATCGGTGTTTACCATTGGTCTGCTCGTATTGCTGATGGCGGTACCGGCATTCGGCGCATCCATCAACAAGAGCATCAGGATTGAGGCTGGTAGCAAGTCCTCCGGTGCGTCCTCGGTGAATGGCAGCATCTCCATTGGCGAGAATGCGGTCGTCAGCGGCAACGTAAGAACTGTCAATGGCACGATCCGCGTTGATTCGGGTGCCAGCATCCAGAAAGCGTCGACGGTGAACGGCGCGGTGAGAATCTCTGACAATGTTCAGTCTGAAAGCCTCGGCACGGTCAACGGCTCCGTGACCGTCGGTGCATTGGCAACAGTTGACGGTGAAATTGAGGCGGTCAACGGCCGCATTTCGGTTGATAAGGGATCTACGGTCGCCCTCGACGTAAGCAACGTTAATGGCCAGATTGAGCTTACAGGAGCACAAGTCGGCGGCGACGTTGCGACAGTAAACGGCGACGTCTATGTTGTCGAAGGTACTGTCGTCAAAGGCGATTTGATCGTCGAGAAACCGAGCGGCTGGAGCTGGGGCAGAAGCAAGAGCCGCAAGCCAAGAATCGTGATCGGTCCGGGGTCCAGCGTTGAAGGCATCATCAAACTGGAGCGGGAAGTGAAGCTCTTCATCAGCGATACAGCTGAGGTTGGTGGCGTGACTGGCGTGATGACTTTGGACGACGCGGTTCGTTTCAGCGGCAATAGTCCATAGATTTCCATAGAATAGGAGCTGTGCAGAGCGCAGCGAAACAATTACCCCTGTTTTCAGAAGTAGATGAGCCCGACTCCGTGTCGGGCTTTTCTGTGCGCGAGAGTGGCCGCGCGAAACGCCTGTCGATCAAGGTATTCCCACGCGGCCGAGTTGAGGTAGTGGTTCCCCGGCGAACGCGACCTGCCGATGTTCGCGAGTTTGTCGAGTCCCAAAGGGACTGGATTCGCAAGGCAAGGGAGCAGTTTGCGGCTGAGCACACACCTGAGCCGTTTGCATTGCCGGAGAACGTGCGACTCGGGGGAATCGAACGGCAGTTCACGGTGAAGTACCTGCCGCAGAACGGTGCGAGTACGGTCAAGTTCCGGGCGAAGGGCGACACGGTCGTATTGTCGGGGCGCATCAGTGACGAAAAACTTTGCGTCGCAGCACTCAAACGCTGGTTGACCAGCCTCGCGAAGGCCGAATACGCGCCTCGTCTGCGATCCATATCGTCCCTGATCGGGAATTCCTACAAGAAAATGCATGTACGCGGGCAACGCACCTGTTGGGGCAGTCACTCCAGCTCCGGCACGATCAGCCTGAATTATTGCCTGATGTTTCTCGATCCGGCGCACCTTCGCTATGTCATGATTCACGAGCTATGTCATGCCCGTCACATGAATCACTCGCGCCGCTTCTGGGGTCTGGTAGGGCAGTTCGAACCGGGCTATCGCCAGCTCGACAAAGATCTCAACGACAGCTGGAAGCATATTCCAACCTGGGTTGGAATCTACTAGTCGTGAAATGTCTGCTAGGCTGTCGCCGCAGTCCATTTGTCGTGCTTCG
>CAZVLT010000147.1:0-4738 GCA_964628105.1 uncultured Woeseiaceae bacterium
CAGTGACTCCGACCAGCTTCCGAGCGTACCCGCATCGACGGCGAGTTCGAAAACCGCTTGTGCATAAGGCCGTGCAATCGTGTTGTTGTCCGCCACTACTCTAGAGCTCCTGAGCCAGCTTACTCAATATGTCGTTGTGCGCCTTGCTATCGATCTCGCGCTGCAGAATTTTCTCAGCACTCGCTATTGCTATCGCCGAGACCTCGCCGCGCAGTTCTTCGCGCGCGCGGTTGGCTTCCTGCTCGATCTCCGCCTGCGCGGCGATCAGTTGACGCTCGCGCTCCTTGACGCCGTCCGCCTTGCCATCGGCAACAATCTCATTGGCCCGTGCGTGAGCCTGGTCAAGAATGCCGGTTGCCTGTTTGCGTGCCTCAACGACGATCTCATCAGCTTCGGCGGTCGACCTGACAAGCGCCTCCTGGCCCTTGTCAGCAGCGGCGAGGCCTTCTTCGATCTGCTTTTGGCGCTCCTCGAGCGCTGCAAGGATCGGCGGCCAGATGAACTTCATACAGAACCAGACAAACACGATCATCGCGATCGACTGGCCGATGAGAGTTAAGTTGATATCCACTGGATACTCCTAAATACCAATCTCGCCCTGTTGCAGCGCGCCTTGCACCCCGAGGGCACGTGGCGCTCAATCGCGGCCTGATGCCCATATGGGTGCAAGGGCCGCTCCTGCAGGAGCGCGAATATGCTTTAGCTACCGGTCGCCGCTTGCAGCTGACCGATGAACGGATTTGCAAAGGCGAAGAACAGCGCAATACCCACGCCGATCATTGCGACAGCATCGAGCAGTGCCACAACGATGAACATCTTGGTCTGCAGCATCGGTGCCAGCTCCGGCTGACGTGCTGCACCCTCGAGGAAGCGGCCACCCAGAAGGCCCATTCCAATACCGACGCCGAGAGCGCCGAGGCCAATCAAGAGTGCGACGGCAATCGCCGTCAAGCCAATAACAGTTTCCATCAGTTTCTCCTAGGGAGGATCAAGTCCAACTTATTGAAATGTAAAGTAACAATATTTAATGCGTTTCCGATGCCAGGCTCAAATATACTATGGTCAACATCATGAAAATAAAGGCCTGCAGCGTAATAATAAGTACGTGGAATACCGCCCAGCCGAAGTGCAGCGGCAACTGGTATATGCCCAGTAACGCAATCAGTATGAAGATCAGTTCGCCGGCGAACATGTTGCCAAACAACCGTAGTGACAGCGAAATCGGTTTGGCGATCAGCGCAACTGATTCGAGCAAGAAATTAAACGCAATGATGACCGGAGCCGCAATCAGGCCGAAGCCCTTGGTCGGCGGCGCGATCGGGTGCAGTGTTAACTCTCGGATAAACCCGCCCACGCCCTTGTTCTTGATCGTATAAAAAATGATCAGGACGAAGACTGATATTGACATGCCAAATGTGATGTTGACGTCCGTCGATGGCACGACCTTCATGTACGGAATACCGACCGCTCCTGCGACCATTGGGATCCAGTCCACCGGGATCAGGTCCATGAGGTTCATGAGGAAAACCCAGACGAAAATCGTCAGACCCAATGGTGCGATCAGCCGGCTTTTGCCCTGGAACGTATCTTTAACGCTGCGGTCGACGAACTCGACGATGATCTCGACCAGTGCCTGGAACTTACTCGGCCTTCCGGACGAGCTCTTTCTTGCTGCCCGGCTGAACAGCGTAACGAATACGACACCTAGCAATATCGACCAGAACATCGAGTCAACGTTAATTGTCAGCGGATTACCGGTGCACTGATTCCACACCCACTCCCCGGACTCCGCCTTGCAAACCTGGAGGTTCTGCAGGTGGTGGGCAATGTAGTCGCCCGACGTAAGTGGGCCGTGTCCGCTTTCAGCTGCCATTGTTGTGTCTCGTATCCTGTTCCTGTCCGCTACGCATCAGCAAGCCTGAAAAAGTCACCAACTGCGTCGCTATAAATCCCGCAAAAAGTGCCGCTGCCGAGAGCGGCCTGACCAGCGTAAACACGAGCGTGAAAAACAGCACGGTGAGCGCCAGCTTGCCAATTTCGCCTGCCCAGGCCGCGCCGATCAGGGCTTGTGCCCCCGGATCCCGGCGTGGCAGGACGAGCCGCAGTGCCAGAAAAGCGTTAGGGATGACACAAGTCAGGCTGCCGAGCAATGCCGAATAGCCAACGGTGTTCCCGTACATACCCCAAAGGACTGCGGCAAGGACCGCCCCGACCAAAAGCTGCCACATGAGCACCCGGGCGATAATGAAAGCGTCGCGCGAGCCTGCGCTCTCGCTCATTTTTCCATGCCTCCGGCACTAAAAACGCCACGACCATCGGGCTGACCGGCGGTTGGTGGCGCGTGTGATTTGGCGCTTACAGGCGGACCTTGAAAATTGCTCGCGCATTATAGTGGCACGCCCCTGGCATGGCAACACAAATGGGGCTTTCGCAGCGCCACTGCTTCCGGCCATTTCGGTGCCGTTTTACCGGGAAATACAAGGGTTTCGGCGCATTTGTGTCGCCGTCACTTGATATGTTTCAGAATGCCTTCGAGCTCATCAAGACTGTTGTAGCCGATGACGATTTTTCCAGCACCATTTTTTGTGTGCTCAAAGCGAACCTTGGCGCCGAGCTTTTCGGACACCTCAATCTCAAGACGCCGAATGTCAGCGTCGACACTTGTCGTTTTCTTTGCAGAATTCTTAGCCCCATTCGCCAGCATGCGATTAATGAGCCGTTCAGTCTCACGAACGGACATGCCTTTCTTCACTACCTGACGAGCCGCATCGAACTGTTGTGTCGCATTCGATATCGCCAGCAAGGCACGCGCGTGGCCCATTTCCAGCTGTCTGTCCTCGAGTAGTGGCTTCACTTTGGCCGACAAATCCTGAAGCCGTAGCAGATTGCTGACCGATGCGCGTGAACGCCCGACGGCTTTTGCCGCTTCGGCATGAGTCAGATCAAATTCCCGAATCAAGCGTTGCAGGGCGCGCGCCTCTTCGAGCGGATTCAGGTCCTCCCGTTGGATATTCTCGATAAGCGCCATGGCGATAGCCGACTCGTCAGACACGTCACGAACAACCGCGGGAATTTCCGCAAGCCCCGCAATCTGTGCTGCGCGCCAACGCCGCTCGCCTGCTACGATTTCGTAACGTTGCGTCGTGCCTTTGCCATCTATGCGTCGCGCAACGATCGGTTGCACGACGCCCTGTGACCTGATGGAATCCGCCAGGTCCTCAAGCGTGTCCTGTCGCATATCGACGCGTGGCTGGTACTGGCCACGTTGCAAAAGCTCGAGCGGGATTTGCTGCAACGTCTCCTTGCCGTCAATGCCGGTCGCGGCAACTGGCTTGCTAAGTAGTACGTCCAGGCCGCGGCCCAGTCTTCTCTTTGGCGTCATTCTCTGATTACTCAAATTCAATTAAACGGCTTCAGCCACGCGTTCGTCCTCGCGCCGCAACACCTCGCCAGCCAGGGCCAGATACGCGATGGCGCCGCGCGATGAACGATCGTGCAACAGCACCGGGAGGCCGAAACTTGGCGCTTCGGCCAGACGAATGTTACGTGGCACTACGGTACGGAATACTTTTCGATCGAAGTGCTCGATGAGTTGTAGCGAGACTTCGTTCGACAGGTTAATGCGTGGATCAAACATTGTCCTCAGGATGCCGTACATCTCCAGGTTTGGGTTAACCGAATCACGAACCTGCTCGATCGTGTTCAACAGCGAACTCAGGCCCTCCAATGCGTAGTACTCACACTGCATTGGAATCAGCACGCCATCGGCCGCGGTTAGCGCGTTCACAGTCAACATGTTTATCGCCGGCGGGCAGTCGATCAGAACAAAGTCGTAGAGGCCGGCAACCGGCGCGAGCGCTTTTCGCAACTTCATCTCGCGACCTATTTCCTGCAGCAGATTCACTTCTGCAAACGTCAGGTCCTCGTTGCCCGGTAACACAGCAAAACCACCGTGCGGAGCTGACACTATGGTATCGGCCGCAGTCGCTTCGCCCAGCAACACGTCGCAAGTTGAATATTCGACTTCCATCTTGTCGACGCCGCACCCCATGGTAGCGTTGCCCTGCGGATCGATATCAACGAGCAGTACGCGCCGTTGGGTCGCTGCGAGCGATGCTGCCAGGTTGACGCAGGTGGTGGTCTTGCCCACCCCGCCCTTCTGATTGGCTATCGCTATGATTCGTGTCATTGCTTCCTACTCGAATTATATCCGGCGCCGTAACAGCACAGCGTGCCGCGAGCCCTTGGCGAGACCGGGCACCATCAGTTCCGTTACAGCGTGACCCCATAGATGGTCAATTTGTTCTAATTCTTTCGCTGGGTAACGGCCTTTCAGCGCTACGAACACCCCGTCCTCTCCTACGTGATGACCGGCGATTTCCACGAGTTTTGGCAATGCTGCCAGCGCCCGTGCAATCACGGTATCAAAGCGGTGGCCGGGTGCATAGTCCTCACCGCGCGCTTTGACGGTGACGACATTGTCCAGGCCCAGTAATCCCGCGGCATGCTGAGCAAACATTATTTTCTTGTTATTGCTATCCAGCAACGTGAAATGGCGCTCCGGCTCGGCTATAGCGAGCGGCAGACCAGGAAACCCAGGCCCCGTACCCACATCGAGAATTTCGTCGCCGTTCAGCAACGGCCTGGCAACCAGGCTGTCCAGCACGTGTGCTGTAATCATCTCATCGACATCGCGAATGGCGGTCAGGTTGACGTTGCGATTCCACCGCTCAAGCTC
>CAZVLT010000148.1:0-4610 GCA_964628105.1 uncultured Woeseiaceae bacterium
GTCGTTGCGGCGATCGTGCCGTGGAATTTTCCGCTAACTACTACGGCGTGGAAGCTGGCGCCATCTTTGGCGACGGGAAATTCCGTCATTCTGAAGCCGGCCTCTAACACACCACTGTCGGCGTTGCGCATCGCGGGATTGGCCAGCGAAGCGGGCTTGCCGGATGGCGTGCTGCAAGTGTTGCCGGGACCGGGCGGAAGCCTTGGCCGGCATCTCGCATTGCACAATGATATCGATGGGCTGACGTTCACCGGCTCTACAGAGGTCGGCAAGCAACTCATGCAGTACTCAGGCGAGTCCAACCTCAAGCGTACCTTCCTGGAACTCGGCGGCAAGAGCCCGAATATCGTGTTCGCCGACGCAAATCTGGAAAAGGCGGCCACGTTTGCTGCAATTGCAGTTTTCTACAACGGCGGACAGACCTGTACCGCGGGTACGCGGTTGATCGTTGAAGAGAGCATTCGGGAGCGATTTGTCGAAATGGTGGTTGCGAAAAGCCAAGACTGGATGCCCGGTGATCCTCTGGACCCGGCGACGACGATGGGCCCCATGATCGACGCCGGGCAGCTGCAGACGGTGGCCGATTACGTTGATGTTGGCCGTACAGAAGGCGCATCGCTAGTGACCGGCGGCAGTCAAGTCCTGGTGGAGTCAGGTGGTAGCTATCATGAACCAACGATTTTCGATGGTGTCAACAACAGCATGCGCATCGCACAGGAGGAAATTTTCGGGCCCGTGATGTCGGTTATTGGTTTCAAGGATGCCGAGGAGGCCGTAACGATCGCGAACGATTCAATCTATGGTCTGGCAGGCGCCGTGTGGAGCAACAACATCAATACCGCGCACCGGGTTGCCGCCTCCGTGCGGGTAGGAACGATGGGAATCAATAACTATTTCGGCGGCGATATCACGGTGCCGTTCGGCGGCTTCAAGCAAAGCGGAAATGGACGAGACAAGTCGATTCACGCATTCGACGATTACACTGAACTGAAAACCACCTGGATCGAATTCGACTAGCGAAGCATACGATCGACATTACGTCGAATCTAAAACGAAGGTCCGTTCAGCCACGGTCTTCATCCAACGAACGTACTGCTGTGTTGACCAGCCGCATTCGTCGGTGAGATTCTCCCAGTTCGGTACTAAGAGCAATGTCCATAAAGTATCCGTGGCTCTCTTGGGCGTCCATTCCGGCGCCAAGGTTCCGTCGGAGTGCAGCGCGTCAATTGCTGCACGGCAACCGTCGCGCATGGCCAACATGCGACCTCTCCAGGCCGCCGCCGCCGCCGCATCAGTGTCCTGCGCCAAAAGCAGCGCTTTAGCGACGCCGTAGATTTCGGGAATGTAGTGACCCCAACACTCTATGTATAACGCCAGGCGCTCGACGCCAGACGTTGCCGCTCGTGATGCGGCGAGCCGACTATCCACGTCCAAAATCTCGTCCAGGTAC
Organism: uncultured Woeseiaceae bacterium; assembly: GCA_964628105.1. Classification (GTDB taxonomy): domain Bacteria; phylum Pseudomonadota; class Gammaproteobacteria; order Steroidobacterales; family Woeseiaceae; genus UBA1847. Next base: position 1,451 of record CAZVLT010000148.1, read on the forward strand.
CTCGTCGCTGCCACCAATAGCTCGGTGCGCGACGCGAAGTGCAAGTAGACAGCCTGGCGGGAGATGCCAGCTGCCTTGGCGATGTCCCCCATGCGAACGCCCCGGCCACCGTGCTTTTCAAGCATCTGGACAGTCGCGTCGAGAATTCGTGTCCGGGTTTCAATATTTTTACTTGACATGGTGTCAAGTCTGCCTTAAGGTTGACAGCGTGTCAATTGACACGGTGTCAAGTCAAAACAAGGAGATGACCATGAAAGGCGAAATGAATAGCACCTCACGATCTAACAAACTCGTGCTCGTTCTCGGTGGGACCGGCAAGACCGGCCGTCGCGTCGTGGACCGGCTCGCGAGTCGCGGAGTGCCGACGCGCATCGCGTCTCGGTCCGCCAATCCATCCTTCGACTGGGGAGACCAGGGCAGCTGGGACGGTGTGCTTGATGGAGTGACGGCAGCGTACGTTAGCTATGCCCCAGACCTCGCCATCCCGGGGGCAACGGACACCATTCGTGCCTTCGTGGAGCGCGCTGTCGAACGTGGCGTCCAGCGCCTGGTTCTCTTGTCCGGTCGCGGAGAAGAGGAAGCGCAGTTATGCGAACGTATTGTCCAAGGCGCAGGCGTTGAGTGGACGGTCATTCGTGCCAGCTGGTTCAATCAGAATTTCTCCGAAGGTGAGTTTCTCGACATGGCATTGGCCGGTGAGATCACACTTCCAGCCGGAGATATCGGAGAGCCGTTCGTCGACGCGGAGGACATTGCCGATGTTGCAGTCGCTGCGCTGACCGAAGACGGTCATGCTGGACAGGTCTACGAGGTCACTGGACCCCGACTGCTGACCTTTACGGAGGCAGTGAAAGAGATTGCTCGAGCCAGCGGACGCGAGATCCAATATATCCAAATCCCGCACGACGCCTTCGCGGCCGGTATTGCTGAGTCTGGCGCGCCGGATGACATTGTGTGGTTATTGGACTACCTGTTCTCCACCGTACTCGACGGTCGGAACGCTTACGTGTGCGACGGCGTCCAACGAGCGCTTGGCCGCGAGCCGACAGATTTCGCTGAGTACGTGCGCCGGATCGCCGACTCGGGCGTGTGGAACGTACGGTCATCACTTCAAACGGCGGTGGCGCAGTGAACTCGTTAATGCCGCTCATCGGAACGATAGCGCTGCTCGGATCAGCACTGGTAGGGGGGGTCTTTTTTGCGTTCTCGAGTTTCGTGATGAAGGCTCTCTCTCGAATTCCCTCTGCGAACGGTATCGTCGCTATGCAGTCGATCAACGTCGTCGTAATCAACCCATTGTTCCTGGGCGCATTCATGGGAACCGCTGTGCTGTCGCTCGGAATTGTTGCGCTCGTTCTGATTCGTTGGAGTGATCCTTCGGCGATGTTCTTCCTGGGAGGTGCAAGCGTCTACCTCGCAGGCACTTTTCTCGTCACCATGTTAGGCAACGTTCCCCTGAACGACCGGCTGGCCGCCGTGTCGGCTACGGATCCCGCCGCTCATGACGTGTGGAGTCATTACCTGGACCGGTGGACAATGTGGAACCATGTTCGGACCGTGGCTGCAATGGTGGCGGCACTGCTGTTCTGCCTTGGTCTCTTCGCTATTCCATAGTTGTTACAATACAGCTCAGATTTTGGTTCCCGACTTTGGTAAGAAGGGCAGTATGAATTCACAAATACAAAAGGATGGTTTTGCGCGCGATCTGATAAGCAAGGTCATGCTCCTTATGATCAGTGCAACGGCGACGTTCTTTCCCGGTTCTGCGATTTCGATCGAAACCAGCCCACCCTCATCTGACCCGCCCACGCACATGTCGGAAGCGCTCCGGTCTTCACTAAAGAAGGTAGTTGTACTACCGGGCCGGAGTCCGGTTAACCAGGGTATTAGTGGTAGCTATCAGAAGCCCACACTGGGCCTCTTTGATGGAGCGGCAGACGGTTCAACAATTGGCGACGGCGTTTCGAAGGAAATTGGCCCAGTCTCTGTCGGGCTCCCGTTTCCAATCTTGACGCTTCCAGGTGCGATATTCGGCGGCATTAAGGGGAAAACCGAGCGCGACATTCAGGAGTTTCGGGACAGGCTTACGGCCGATCTCGCCCAGGCGGCGAGCCAGCCGCTGACACATGATGCCCTGGCATCGGATGTATTCTGGGGCCTTCGCAATGTTCCGAATCTCGATCCGAAAATTTTTGCGCTAACGACGCCGATTCCAAACGATACGGACGCAATCCTGTACGTGAGTCTCACTAACGTAATTATCGACGTTCAGGGCAAGGAAGCGATCATAACCACCGCGGCATATGTAACGCTGCGTCGCATGAGTGACGGGGCGCACGTGTACGAGAAAGAGGTCCAATATCAGGACAGGGATAGCTTAAGTAACTGGACCAGGAACGAGGACGCGCTATGGCGAGATTATGCGACCTTCGCGCGCCACTATATTGCGCGAGAGATTACCGCTGAAGTTTACGATCGGGTTGCCTTGCGGCATGAATTACAACCGCAGAAAACCGATACGGTGGCGCGAATTAAGAAGAACGCATGGCAAGGCATCAGCAGAACTGCAACCCCAACCATTGCGTGGGACCTCACCTTACTTGGCGACGATTCATATGGCTCATGGGCAAAACTGATCGACGCAACCGATATTTCTTACGATGTAGAAATATATGATAAGCATCAGCTCATTTACTCCGCGAAACACATCAAAGAACCTCGTCACACTGTCGCTGCAGAACTTGGATCATGCAAGACGTACAGATGGTCCGTGCGGCCGTCTTACCACGTAGGCAGTGACACCAAGTTCGGTGAATGGATGAGACTCAAGTCGGATTCGGATACCCGACAGGGTAATGTCGGCAGGCAAGCATCCGAAGCGCCGGCTTATACACAGGATTTCGCGCTGCTCAAGATTAAGTGTTAACGCCTCTAGTACGTCCTGGGTTATCGCGGCTTGCCGGAGTGGGACTCGCGATAATTTTAGTATGTCTACAAGCCGAGGCCGCGCCATTATTCGAGGAACACGCCGTTCTCGAAATGGAGCTTGCAGGCCCATTACAGAAGTTAACTTTCAGCAAATCAACAGACGACGAGTTCCCGTTCACGCTGCGGGCTAACGGCATCAATCACCAGGTCGAAGTCCGAACACGCGGAAACA
>CAZVLT010000149.1:0-4560 GCA_964628105.1 uncultured Woeseiaceae bacterium
AGTCGGAACTCCCTGCCTTTGAAAATCCAGCATTGCGTTGACATGCACGGCCATAGACTTCGCCGCTGCTGACGCGACCGCAGCAGGATCACTTTCACGTCGTTCGTTCCATTCTGCAACTGACCAGCCGCTTGGCAGGTATCCGTTGGCCGGGTCATGCGCCGATGTTTGATCTGTGACAGCGTCCGGCCTGATGCCGCGCTGCACCATCTCAGGAAGGAGATCGGCTGCATTGCCAAGCAGGCCAACCGATTTCGGCTTTTTGTCATGTATGGACTTTTCGATGACATCCATGGCCTCGTCCAGGGATTCCGCGCGCACATCGAGATACCCGGTCCCAAGCCGCATGTCTATTCGATCTGACTGACATTCAATGGCGAGCATCGACGCACCGGCCATCGTCGCCGCTAGCGGTTGTGCGCCGCCCATGCCACCCAGGCCCGCGGTCAGAATCCAGCGGCCGGCGAGATCGCCGCCATAGTGCTGGCGACCCATCTCAGCGAAGGTCTCATAAGTTCCCTGGACGATGCCCTGGCTACCGATATAGATCCACGAACCCGCCGTCATTTGCCCGTACATCATGAGACCTTTCTTATCGAGCTCACGAAAGTGATCCCAGTTGGACCATGCCGGCACCAGGTTTGAGTTGGCAATAAGAACGCGCGGCGCATCGGCGTGCGTGCGGAAGACCCCGACCGGCTTTCCCGACTGCACCAGTAACGTTTCATCGGCTTCAAGATTCTTCAGTGCCGCAACGATCGCGTCGAAACACTCCCAATTGCGGGCAGCCTTGCCGATGCCACCGTAGACCACAAGATCCTCAGGACGCTCAGCTACCTCTGGATCGAGGTTGTTCATTAGCATTCGCAGCGGCGCTTCGGTGAGCCAGCTCTTGGCTTGCAGGTCTGTACCTGTCCGCGCCTTGATCGATCTCTTCATCGGCGTAGTTTCTCCATTTGTACGGCATCAACCGATGTCGTTCGCGATGTTCCAGGTGGGATGTAATGCCCCGTCAACTCGTAGCGGCTGCCAGGATGGTGCAGCCGTGCAAAAGTGACCGGCCGCCCCCTGGACCAGGTGCGGCGCATGACAACAAGGCAAGGTTCGTTGTCGTCGATATTTAACCGCTGCCGCACAGCAGCGCTCGGCATGCTGGCTCGCACAACCTGTTCGGCTTCCTGCAAAGGCGCCACACCCGTTAGGTAGGCGCTGGGTGTCACCGATTCAAAGTCCTGGTCAACGCAACCGGGCGCGAAACTTGTGAGCACGTGGCGATCTTCGATTTGAATCGGTGCGCCGTTTTCATAATGAACCAGCAACAGGTGGAATACTTCGGTTCCCTGCTCCACGTGCAGCGCCCGGGCCACCTCACCACGTGCACGCTGTCGTGATTGGCGCACGACCTGACTCGAGTGCACATGCCCGCGGCGCTCGATTTCATCGGCAATGTTATGCACTTCCACGAGATGCGAGCGCGACCGATAGTCCGATACGAATGTGCCACGTCCTGCGACTCGCTCGACATAACCTTCGCTCGTCAGTTCGCGCAAGGCGCGATTCGCTGTCATGCGAGAGACGTTTTGCGACTCCACCAGGTCGTTCTCCGACGGCACCCTGTCACTGGGCTGCAGCTCGCCGCTGGAGATTCGCTCGATAATGAGATCCTTGAGTTGCTGGTAGCGCGGCCTTGCAACGGTCATCGCGCCTCTCCGAGTTTCGCGAGAGTCTCTGCATACTCCGCGCGCGAACGCTCGCGATCGACATGCATGGCGTCTACAACGCACCAGGTTCCGTTCACCATTACGCGCTCCACCGGCAACGGGTAGCCGGAGAAAACCAACGCGTCGAGACGCGACGCATCATCGTGGCCGGCGAGCATGGGGTCGTCGTCACATAGCACGATGAAATCCGCCGGGGCACCCTTGTCGATTCCCACGGTTTCCTGGCCGCTTGCCGCAGCGCCGCCTTCGAGAGCGCGGAGAAACAGCTCTCGCCCAACGTGGCTATGGCGAAGCGACACCACGTTACGGCTCTGGCTTGCAAGGCGCTGACCATACTCAAGCCAACGCAGTTCTTCGAACGGATTAATCGAAATGTGGCTATCCGAACCGATTGCTATCCGGCCTTCGTTACTCAGGTAATGGTGCAGCGGAAACAGGCCATCGCCAAGATTGGCCTCGGTGCTGGGGCACAACGCCACGACAGCGCCTGATTTCGCCAATGCCTCTGTTTCGTCATGGTCCATGTGGGTCGCGTGCACGAGGCACCAGTTTGTCGCGACCGGGAAATTCTCCAGCAGCCAGCGCACTGGTCGTCGCCCGTACGCACCCATGCACTGATCGATTTCGCGCTGTTGTTCGGCAATATGCAGATGCATCGGGATAAACGCATCGGTCGCGACACGCGCAATTTCCTGCAACGACTCATGACTGACAGCACGCAAACTGTGCGCGCCGATTCCGACGTTGACTGCATCGGGGCTGTTTGATGTAGCGCGACCATGGTGGGCAAGAAAATCCTCGATGCTCATCGCGAAGCTGCTCTGGTGCGGTGCAGGCTCGGGGTCGTCGAATCCGGCGCGCTCATAGTGCACAGGCACGTAAGTGAGACGAATACCACTGTCCTTTGCCGCAGTCGAAATCGCCTCGAACATCGTGTCCTCTGCTTCCGGGTCTTTCGGATCACGGTGCAAATAATGAAATTCGGCAACAGAGGTATAGCCGCTGGCAAGCATCTCGCAATAGGCCTGGCGAGCGATTGCAGTCAGTGCCGCTGCATCCACGACACCGGCAAGCTCGTACATGCGATCGCGCCAGGTCCAGAAACTGTCGTGACCCGCCGGCGATCGCTGCTCGGTATGTCCAGCCAATGCACGCTGGAAAGCGTGACTGTGTGCGTTGCACAATCCGGGAATAATGCTACCCACGAGCGTATCGCCCGACGCCGCAGAAGCTGCTGTCCGCAGGCTGGATATGCGACCGTTCGCTACCTCCAGCCGCACGTTGTCCGCCCACCCGTCGGGCAATAGAGCTTTGCGTGCGAATACTGCTGTCATACCGTTCTCGTCAAGTTGTATATACAGGCTAGACCATGGTAATTTCGGTTGCAAATCCTGGGAGTTATTTAGTGGCCGATTGGGACCTTCTGCTAACCGAAGCCCGCATCGCAACAATGCGTCCCGATGCGCCGGACTACGGTGTCACCGGCGGCTCCGGCGACGGTGTCATCGCGGTGAAAGACGGTCACATCGCCTGGATCGGCAAGCAATCTGAGTTGCCCTCCGGCAGCGCAACTGAAAGTCGCTCAGTGGCTGGCCGCTGCGTTACACCTGCGCTTATTGACTGTCATACGCACGTGGTATTCGCCGGCGATCGGGCGGCCGAGTTTGAGCAACGTTCGCGTGGCGTCAGCTACGAAGACATCGCGAAAGCGGGTGGTGGCATCATGTCTACGGTGCGGGCGACACGGAACGCCACGGCCGACGAGCTGTTCGCAGCGGCGCTGCCGCGTGTCAAGGCGCTCATCGCCGAGGGCGTCGCGACTATCGAAATTAAGTCCGGCTACGGACTCGACGTCGCCAACGAGATCAAGATGCTTGAAGTCGCGCGCCGGCTTGGCGACAAGACAACCGCGACAGTACGAACAACGCTGCTCGCAGCTCACACCACCCCGCCTGAATTCAAGAATGACGTCGACGGTTACATAGGCTTGATCTGCGACGAGCTGCTGCCGCGCGTAGTCGACGCAGGGCTCGCCGACGCGGTCGACGCGTATTGTGAGTCGCTTGCGTTCGACACCACTCAGGTTGGCAGAGTCTTCGAAAAGGCACGCGAGCTCGGCCTGCCCGTCAAGTTACATGCGGACCAGCTTAGTGACTGCGGCGGCGCGGCACTGGCGGCAAAATTTGACGCATTGTCGGCCGATCACCTGGAATACACGTCAACCAACGGCGTTGCCGCGCTGGCGAAAGCCAACGCCGTCGCGGTTCTTCTGCCCGGTGCCTTTCTGACGCTCGGCGAAACGCAGCTGCCCCCGATAGACGACTTACGGGATAAAGATGTAGCCATAGCCGTTGCGACGGACTGCAATCCCGGCACTTCGCCGATGTGTTCCCTGCGCAACGCCATGATGCTGGCAAGCAGGCTGTTTCACCTGACACCTGAAGAGTGCCTGGTAGGTGCGACGCGCGTCGCTGCACGCGCGCTGGGGCTGGATGCGGACCGTGGCACGCTCGAGGTTGGCAAACGAGCAGACATCGCGGTCTGGGACATCAACCATCCGCGGGAATTAGCCTACTGGACCGGCACACCACAGCTGGCAGAACTGATCACAGGCGGGCACACTACGCGAACTTGAACGCCCACCTCGCTCATTCCCGCAAATTCATAATCACGCTCGGCCTGCTAACGGCCACTGCGGCGTTGACTGTGGATCTCAGTTTGCCCGCGATACCGGCCATGGTTGACGCGCTCGGAACGAGTCTGTCCCGAGGTCAGCAGATCGTCGGCGTATTCATGTTCGGCATGTCGCTGGGACAGATTCCCTCGGGTCTCGCCTCAG
>CAZVLT010000150.1:0-4509 GCA_964628105.1 uncultured Woeseiaceae bacterium
GTCGAGCAGGACAGCATGTCCTCCTGCTCCAAGAACACGTTGTGCGGTCGCGAATCCGAGTCCGGAGGCACCACCTGAGATAACCGCTTTCGCGCTTGCGAGGTCCATTTAGATTTCCTTAGCTTCGATTGACTTCAATGCCGATCGCAACAGCTTCACCACCGCCAATACATAACGATGCGACACCACGATTCAATTTGCGGGCGCGCAGGGCATGCAGCAACGTGACGATGATTCTTGCGCCCGTCGCGCCGATCGGATGGCCAAGTGCACACGCGCCACCATTAACGTTTACCTTCGCGTGGTCGAGGCCGACATCGACCATTGCTGCCATCGTCACACACGCAAACGCCTCGTTGATTTCGTAGAGATCGACGGTTTCCGGACTCCAGCCAAGCTTCTCGTGTAGCGCTTTAATCGCGAAGATCGGCGCTGTCGTGAACCATTCGGGCTCGTGCGAAAAACCGGAGTGTCCAACGATTGTCGCAAGCGGTTGCAGGCCGCGTTTTTCTGCGACACTGGCCCGCATAAGCAGCAGCGCCGCCGCACCATCCGAGATCGACGACGAACTCGCCGCGGTCACCGTGCCGTCTTTCGCGAAAGCCGGACGGAGCGTCGGAATTTTCTCGAGGCGAGCGACGCCGGGTCCTTCGTCTTCACTCACCGTAGTCTCACCCTTGCGCGTCGCAATCGTGACAGGCGCGATCTCGGGCGTAAATGCACCGTCCGCGATGGCTTTGCGTGCGCGATTGACTGATTCAACTGCGAACGCGTCCATCTCTGCACGGCCGAATGAATATTTTTGTGCCGTCGCCTCGGCAAAATGGCCCATCATATTGCCGTCGTACGGATTCTGCAGGCCGTCGAAGAACATGTGATCCAGCACCTGCTGATGACCCATGCGATAGCCGCTGCGCACTTTGGGCATCAGGTAAGGCGCATTGCTCATGGACTCCATGCCACCCGAGATGACGATACCCGCGCTGCCGACCTTGATCAGGTCGTTCGCAAGCATTGTTGCCTTCATTCCCGAGCCGCAGACCTTGTTCAACGTTGTGCAGCCCGCGCGTAATGGAATTCCTGCAGCAATCGCTGCCTGACGTGCCGGCGCCTGGCCTACGCCCGCGGGCAGTACACAGCCCAGCAACACCTCGTCGATGTCGTTCGCGTCTATGCCCGCGTCCGCCACACAGGCTCGAATCGCAGTCGCCGCGAGATCCGGGCTCTGCGCGGGGGAAAGCGATCCTTGAAATGCGCCCAGCGGCGTGCGTCTTGCGGCTACGATAACCACCGCCTCGGCAACAGCATCAGAACTCATTTGTGGCCTCCAACACGCGATTGGCAGAATGGGTGCGCTACTTTAAAGCAAATCGGGCTCGTCGAGAACAGCAAGTATGCGCTGTCTCGCCGATTCTGCCAGCGCCTTGCTATTGCCATAATCGTCGTCGCCAGGAGATATTGCCGGCAGGATATCGATCGTCAGATCGACGCGCTTTGGCAGTAATCGCCCGGCCGGCAGCATTTCCCGGGTACCGGATATCGCGACAGGCACGACCGGTATGCCGCCCTTGATGGCCGCGACAAACGCGCCGGCCCGGAAGCGTCCAACGCCCGGTTCCTTGATAAATGTGCCTTCTGGAAAGAATCCCAGGGATTCACCGCCGACGGCCGCTTTCACCATTTGCCGGGCATCCCGCGAACTGCCGACTGCCTCTTTGCGCTCGACAAATTTCGATCCTGTGCGGCGCAGCAGGAAGTGTGCAACAGGTATGTCACGCATTTCACCTTTGATCACAAAGCCGATTCGCGACGGCAGGTAGCCGTTGAGCAGCATGCCGTCCACGTAGCTGGCGTGATTTGCGACGACGATGCAATTGTCTGGTGGCAGGTTATCGATACCCTGAACATTCACGCGCACACCGACCATGACGAAGATTGCCTTGGACGCTCCCGTTACCAGGCGGCGCCTGCGATTGGCCCCCGGAACGATGATTGCGACGATCAGCGAGAACACAACGACGAGGACAAAGGACAGCCAGCCGAGCAGGCCCCAAACCACCGTGGTTATGCGTGTGACCCAGTTCACCTTATGTTAATGCCTTCTGGATTCTGTGACAGCGGTCACGCCGTGTCCTGGGCGTCGTCCTCATACTCATAAACCTTGGAAAATCCGTCGCTTGGCGATGCATGGCAGTTTTATCGGGGTGGACTGATACGAAGATCCGGTATTCGGAACGGCGTATGCTACCAGTCTGCACGCCCGGTTGGGATTAAAAAATGCATCGCCGCAAAGGATTGCGCGACAGAGAAATATGGAAGCTATGGGTAGCAGCAACAAACAGGATGCGCCGGAGTCACCGTTGGTCGCTCGCTCGAAAGAGCTGATCGATCGGTTTCTTGATGCCATCTGGATGGAACGCGGGCTGTCGCAAAACACGCTCGGCGCGTACCGTGCGGATCTTATGACACTTGCCCGGGGATTGTCGGCTAGCAACAAAACGATCGACAAGGCTGACAAGGCCGATCTACTCGATTTCATCGCCAAGCGCGTTGAAAGTGGTGCCAAGCCACGCTCCACTGCTCGCCAGCTGTCGAGCTTCCGGCGCTTTTTTCGTTACATCATGCGTGAAGGCATGCGCGATACTGACCCAACGGCCGATATCCAAATGCCACGTATCGGCCGCTCGCTTCCCCAGACGTTGTCAGAAGACGAAGTCGATTCGTTACTGAATGCGCCGAATACCGACGAGCCATTGGGGCATCGCGATCGCGCCATGCTTGAATTGTTGTACGCGACCGGTCTCAGGGTGTCCGAACTTATTAATATCAAGCAATCGCAAATCAATTTTAACCAGGGCGTGCTGCGTATCGTCGGCAAAGGCGATCGCGAACGCCTGATTCCATTGGGCGATGAGGCGCAGAGCTGGCTCCAGGAATTCATCAACGGACCGCGCATGGAGATTCTTCTCGAGCGCCAGACCGACTACCTGTTTCCGACGCGACGTGGTGATCGCATGACACGCCAGGCGTTCTGGCACATCATCAAGCGTTATGCCGACAAGGCCGGTGTGCGCCAGAAAATGTCGCCACACAGCCTGCGCCACGCGTTCGCGACACACCTTCTCAATCGTGGCGCCGATCTTCGTGTCGTACAGATGTTGCTGGGCCACAGTGATTTGTCCACCACCCAGATTTACACGCATGTCGCCCGCGAGCGTCTCAAGGATTTGCACGAGGAACACCATCCGCGCGGCTGACGCGTTTTCGGGACGCCGGCGGCTCTGCTAAGCTTGTGAATTGTCACGGAACCGGTCGCTGCTGAATCGGTCCACACTAGTGGCATGACGCCTTTCAGGAAGCGTATTGAATGAGTTCCAAACTACACACACCACTGACGTTGCTGACAACACTGTTTGTCTTGTGTTTTGGCGGAGGATTGGCCTGTGCTGCCGATGAAGCTGAGCTTGAGCAAGTGCGATCAAGAGTTGCAGACATGTTTGCTGAAATTGACCCACAAGACATCCATGCCAGCCCGGTCGATGGTTGGTATGTGGTGCAGAAAGGCTCGATCGTCGCCTATATATCGGAAGACGGACGCTACCTGCTGCAGGGAGACCTGATCGACCTGGACACCCAGGTCAACCTCAGCGAGCAGAGCCGCACAACGGCACGCCGCAAACTCATTTCAGCGGTGGACGATGACCAGTTTATCGCGTTCACACCTTCCGAGGTGAAATTCACCGTGACCGTATTCACGGATATTGACTGTACTTACTGTCGCAAGCTGCACAGCCAGATAGACGACTACCTCGCTCAGGGAATCGAGGTGCGGTACATGCTTTATCCGCGTAACGGTCCGGCGTCACGCTCATGGAGTACGTCAGAAAAAGTTTGGTGCGCGCGAGATCGCAACCAGGCGCTGACCGACGCCAAACTTGATCGCAGTTTCGAAACGCAGAAGTGCGACTCGTCTGCGATCACGAAGCACTACATGCTCGGGCAGGACGTCGGTCTGACGGGCACGCCAGCAATCATTTTCGAGGATGGCACACTGGTCAGTGGTTATATTCCGCCGGCGACGCTGAGTGCGCGACTGCAGCAGATTGCCGCCGACTAGCATTCACCGAGCTGGCGTCGCCATTCTCGGATGGTGATCTCAACCGGCCGATCCCCTGTCTTTGGTCTAGTTGTCTGCGGAATCAACGCGATCATACCCTGCCGCTTTGAGTCGGCCGAGGTAGGCGCGCCATTTTTCATCCTGTTGCGCACCCAGTTCGTACAAATATTCCCAGGTATATAGGCCGGTATCGTGGCCGTCATCAAAAACGAACCGCAGCGCGTAATGCCCGATTGGTTCGATTGACGTTACCCGCACATTCTCCTTTCCGGTCTGTAGTACCCCCTGGTCGAGTCCATGCCCTTGAACTTCGGCAGACGGTGAATAGACACGAAGGTACTCAAACGGAAGGTCAAAGGATGTCCCATCCTCATACTCCAGGGTGATTTGAC
>CAZVLT010000151.1:0-4478 GCA_964628105.1 uncultured Woeseiaceae bacterium
TGTCGGTCTGGACTGGAACACCCTGCCGCCTGACTATCGCCTGGGCATAATTTTTGGCCTAATGACTGCTGTCGTCTATGCCGCATATTTATTGAGTCTGCGTCACGTTCGGCAGAGTTCTGCGTATCGAGTGCCGACCCGCGAGTTAGCCGTCGTCTCCCTCTTGTGCGCGATCATGCTGGGTGCAACGGCAGTGCTCGAAGGCGAATCGTTGGTTATTGCCAGCACAGCCGATGTCGGCTGGCTGGTCGGATACGGTTTGCTGTCGCATAGTTTGGGCTGGCTGTTCATAGCCAGCAGCCTGCCGCAAGTGACGGCCGTCGAAGCTGGACTCGCATTGCTGTTGCAGCCAACGCTCAGTTTCATTTGGGACGTATTGTTCTTCGGCCGGCCGATGACCGCAACCGAGCTGACCGGCGCCGCAATCGCGTTGCTGGCAATCTATCTGGGCTCGCGCCAGACTTCAAAGCAGGCGTAAGGCGCCCGGTAGGATATGCACCTCGAATGTCTTGCCTAGCGGCTGCACTTCTCCATCCAGTTGCGACGCGATGGGTTCATCTGCACTGATCGTTAGTCTTGTCACGGGGCCGTGCGAGATCTCGGGTTCTTCCAGGTGACTGCCGTTCATGATTTTCGGCAGGAGCGTCAGAATTCGCCGTCGGGTCACCGGGCTTGCGATCAACAAATCCAGATGACCGTCCGCGTTGTTGGCCATCGGGGCAATATGAAACATGCTGCCGACCCACGGCCCATTGCTAATGCTCGCCAGCGTCAGCGGACCCTCCCACGAAATATCGCCAGACGAGACACGCAGGCATGGCGTTGCGATGCCGTCAATCAATGCCCTGAGTACCGCGAGCAGGTAAACCAGGTCGCCGACAGGCAGCTGGATTGAGCTGGCAATCCGCGTCACTTTGGCATCGAAACCGACACCGGCTCCGTTCGCGAAAAATCGATCGTTCATAACGCCGACGTCGATTTGTCTTGGCGCAACATTGGCGCGCAGGCGATCTGAGAGTAGCTGCGCTGCGTGCTCCCAGTTGAGCGGAATGTCACACGCCTTGGCAAAGTCATTGCCGGTCCCCGTGGGGATTACCGCCAGCGCCGCGTCGCCGCTTGAGCGCATGATGCCATTCACCGCTTCGTGGACGCTGCCGTCGCCACCGGCGACGATAATCCGGTCAATTCCTGCGTCAACGCATTGCAACACCTGTTTTTCAAGATCGCCACGCGCGCGACTTGAGTGCAGCTCGACGCTAACGCCGCCCTGTTCGAGCAGCTCCCGAATCCTCACCTGGCGGCGCGCGGCGCGGCCGCGACCTGCCGTCGGATTGAGGAATAAGTGGATCGAAGCAGTCGCCATGAAAGCCCCATCGGACAATGGATTGCCAATGCTACAATGCGCGCGTCTATCCTCGCAAAGATGGAAATGCGGCATGCTGGAACTCGGCGTCAAATTCTTGATCAGCTACTTCATTGGATCGCTAATGGGAGCGATGATAGTTGGCAAATTGCGCGGCGGCGTCGATATCCGAACAATGGGCAGCGGCAACGCCGGAGGCACGAATGCCCTGAGGACTCAAGGCGTTATTTTTGCGCTCGGCGTCGTAATTATAGACGTTGGCAAAGGCATCGTTGGCGCCGGCGTGGTACCGGAACTCAGTATCCCGTTCGTGCCTGAAGATCCTGCATTGTCTCGCATTTGGCTCACGCTTTGTTGCTCGGCCGCTGCCGTGCTCGGGCATGTTTGGCCGCTCTACCATGGTTTCAAGGGTGGCAAAGGTGCGGCGACGTTCGTCGGTACACTTGTAATACTCGGCCCTAAACTCATCATCGGTGTCGTTCTGATCTGGGCCTGGTTGGTGATCCTGACAGGATATGTCGGTCTTGCGACAATGGCCGCGGCGACAGCGCTGCCGATTTATCTCGGCGTCGCCGTATTACCCGACGGTCAACCGTTATTTATATATTGCACGGTCATGGCGATGTTCATCATCTACTGGCACCGCTTCAACGTTCAACGCATGCGCGAGGGTAACGAACATCGCAACACGCAGCTGATGTTCTTTCATAGAAAAGAGTCGCGGTCAGACGATGACCAGACTTGATGCAGACGCGATTCGTCTGTTTGCCGGTGATTCCGCAGAGCAACGACTCGCCAGCCTTGAGGTCTTCGATGAGATCGAATCAACCAACGATTTCCTGATGCAACAACCCGGGCCGACTCCGGGGCAGTTGAGTCTCGCGGTGACGACCAATCAGACAGCCGGGCGCGGGCGGCATGGTAAAACCTGGCTCTCGCCGCCGGGCTCCGGTCTGTGTCTTTCGGTGGCCTATACGTTCGCCGCGCAACCGCAAAATCTGCCTGCGTTAACTTTGGCGCTTGGGCTCGGTGTTGTAGACGCGCTTGAAGAGCTGGGCATCGACGCCGTGCAGATCAAATGGCCAAATGATCTTGTTGCGCTCGACGGCAAGCTCGGCGGCATTCTCACCGAGGTGCAGCATCCGCTAGCCGATTCTGTCACCGTTGTTACCGGAATCGGACTCAACCTGGACCTAAAAGACGTACTCGATGCTGGCCTGGATAAAAATTGGGCACAACGCGTGGTTGATTTGAAAAGCATTTGTAAAAAACTGCCGCAGCGCGAACAGATTGCCGGGGTATTGGTGGCCAGGTTGTTCCGGACCTTTGCAGACTATGAAGCGAACGGCTTTGGTCAGTTTGTCGAGCCATGGGCCAGGCGTGACTGGTTGTACGGCCGTGAACTTATCGCCGATACGGCGAGCGGACAGGTAACAGGCATCGGAGCAGGTGTGGCTGACGATGGAGCATTGCTGGTCGATACGCCCGCGTCAGGCATGCGCCGCGTGAGTTCGGGATCTATCCTGATTGCCGGTGCCCGGGGGGCAAGTTCATGACTGCACTGTTACTCGACGTTGGTAATTCGCGGCTCAAATGGGGTGTTCTGGACGACGACGATATTCGTCGCACGGGGCACATAGTGCTGGACCGGATTCGTGACCAGGGTCTGGCGGCATTGACAGCAAAACTGCCGCGGCGCGTGGATGCGGTATTTGCCAGCAATGTTGCCGGAGCGAGTTTCGGCACACGGTTGTCTGGCGTTGTTGGCATGCATTGTCATTGTGACGTGCGTTTCGCGCGCACCGACAAGCGTGGTTGGGGAGTGACTAACAGCTACCGACAGCCCAGGCGCATGGGCGTGGATCGGTGGGTAGCGATGGTGGGTGCGTGGGCCGAGATGCAGGCCTCATGCCTGATCGTCGACGTTGGAACTGCCGTTACTATCGATGTGCTTGACGATGACGGAGTGCATATGGGTGGCCAGATCATTCCCGGAGTTGCGACCATGGCGCAGTCGCTCTCCTCTGCAACGAGCGATATACCGCTCGTCAGGGCATCCGCCAAGCGTTCAGCCAACGACCTTGAGATGTTTGGCCGCAATACTGCCGCGGCCGTCCGCGAGGGGTCGCAAAACGCAGTAACCGGCGCCATTGAACGCGCGCTTCGAACGCTGCAAGCAAATGGTTACAAGCCCACAATCATCTTGACCGGTGGTGACGCGTCACGCATTCTTAAGTCCCTCGACGGGGCACCATTGCACCGACCACACCTGGTGTTACAAGGGCTTGCACACATGCTGGATAGTGCTCCATGAAAAATCTGTTGTTGATTCTCTTACTTGCCAACATTCTCTATTTCGTGTGGGGATTGTTTGGAAATGAGGAGCCGCAGTCTGGCGTCGCAATAGTCGAAGAATCAGACCTGGGGCCGCCACTCGAGGTGACAACCAGTCCTAACAGCGACGCGGTCGCAAGCGTTGGTGCCGTGCTCGGATCGGGCGAACCGTCGGCTTTGGACGCCATTGTTGGCCGTTCCTGTGTGTCGATCGGGCCATTTAAAGTCAACTCGGACGCTGAATCTGCAGTTCAGACCTATTCGGACGAAGGCATGCGAACCGAACTTCGATCCGCGGTGGGGCAGATATTCGTCGGCCATTGGGTACAAATACGCAATGTCGCCGATGATGCTGCAGCTGACAAGTTGCTCAGGAAACTGGCGAGGGGCGGGCTCTCCGACGCCTATCTCGTGCGTACCGACGATGAGGGTATGAAAATATCGCTTGGTCTGTTCGGCGACGTCGAACGTGCCGAGAAGATCGAGTTACAAGCCAAGTCACTGGGACTGCCAGCCGAGATAACTCCGCGAACGCGTCCCGGCACTGTCTTTTTCGTCGACATCAGTTTGCCGCCCGGCAAGGGCGCCGGTGCAATCGTTGAGAGATACGGCGAGGAACGCGTCCTGCTTCGGGATGCTGCAACCTGTCCGCAATAGCGTGCTCAAAACCCTTGTCAGGCCGCCTCTAAAAGAGAATAATTCGGCCGCCTCGCGAATAGCGCGGCCAACAATGCCGGCATAGCTCAGTTGGTAGAGCAACTGATTTGTAATCAGTAGGTCC
>CAZVLT010000152.1:0-4469 GCA_964628105.1 uncultured Woeseiaceae bacterium
TTGGCCTCCGCAGTGGGCATAGACAGGCGCAGGCTTTCGCCGACAGTCCAGACGTCGGAATCGACATCCAGGCGAACCTCGAACATGTGAGATTGCGGGTTACCGAACGGCACAATCGTGCGGATAGCCGCCTCGCCGTGGCGAAAGTCATTGCTCAACTCGAGTACGTCATCCTTGCGGATGAAATTGACCGTATTGAGAGGCGCTCTTGCGACAACTTCCAGTGAGTTCGGATCAACAAGCCGTATCACTTCATCTGCCACATTCAGTCGCTCCCCGATATTGCGCAGCCTTTCGGTTACAACGCCGTCGAACGGCGCCCGAACATGCGTAATATGCATCGCGATCTGGGCGTAGCCGAGCTGCGCTCGTGCGATCGTATGGTCGCTCCTGGCCACGGCAAGATCGGACACAGTGCGGTCCAGTTGGCTCTTCGCCGACAGATTTTTTTCGGATAGTTTTGTGAGGCGTTCCATTTCTGATTCTAAAAATGTAATGCGGGCCTGCTCCCTGTCGACACCGCCTTGTGCCTCCATCTCACGAATTTTGAAAGTAAAATCTTCCAGGCGGGCGAGAGTATCGCCCTCGCTGACGGAGGTGCCGACTTCTGCAATCCACGTCAATTTCGCCGCAAGTTCGGACGCCAGTCGCGAATCGTAGCGACTGATCACTGTGCCCGGTACCTCTACCGACGGCGCCAACATCTTCAATGCCGCACGATCCGTCACAACCGCTGCTGGCGGCATCTGCTGGGCAACGGCTGCGACTGATCCTCCCAGGAGGATCAGCGCCCAGAGCGCCGGAGAATTATTCTTGTTGACCATCAATTAGCCCATAGCCGGAACATCGCCGGAAGCCAGTGGTGCCGGCGCCACGTGCTCAGTTTCCCCCAATCGCAGCATGCTTGGAAGGAAGATAAGTGTGAATACGGCGCTCACAAACATGCCGCCGACAATTACTGCCGCCAGGCCTTGGTAAACCTCGGATCCGGGCCCTGGTATCAGAAGCAGCGGCAGCATGCCGAACAGGCTCGTCATCGTGCTCATTAAGATAGGCCTTAGCCGACGCCGCACAGCCTGTTCGACCGAGCTACGACGATCAAGCCCTTCCCTCTCTGCCGAACGGGTCTGATGAACAAGTAATATGGCATTGTTGACGACGAGGCCGAGCAACGTGATAAAGCCAATCATCGTCAATAGATCCATGGGTAGACTCATCAATCGCAGCAATGCGACACCACCGACAGTAGCGAGCGGCAACGCGGCAAGAACCAACAGACTATCGACGAACGAGCGGAACAGGCCGCTCATTAACAAGTACAACACGACAATCGCCAGCGCAAAACTTTGCGACATGTTTGCTAGCGCGATACTCAGGTCATCCGCACTACCGTAATAGCTGATTTCTCCGTCATCGGGCAAATACGTCATCAGCTCTGGCTCGACCTTTTCTTTCAAAATCTCGATAGATTCTTCAAGCGATACACCGTTCGGCGGTGTAATAGCCAGAGTCAGGGCCCGGCGTCGGTCCACACGCCGTATTGAATTTGGCCCAGCAGTGCGTTTCAGTGTGACGAGCTGGTCCAACGGTTGGATTCCACCCGCAGGCGTTGCCAGTGGAGTTGCAGCAAGCTGTTCGGGACTCGTCCACTCCGGAGCACGAAGCACGATATCCGTGCGTCGATCACCATCGAAATAATCACCGACATAAACCCCGTCGCCCAGGGCGCGGATAACGGTGGACATTTGTTGTCTGCTCCAGCCAGCTTCGGTGATACGCCTTTCGTTCGGTATCAGGCGTAGCTCAGGCTCGGAAAAATCGACGCCCGGTATTGGCCTTGCCCGGGCTCCAGGTAGATGCTGGGCGACCAGCCCAAGGCCGGCACGCGCCGCCGCCAGCATCGCATCCATGTCACGACTTTGAATATTCAGCTCAATATCGCCGCCGCCGCCGAGCCGGTCGAAAATTCCCCGTTGGTCGGCGAAGGCCATCGTGTCCGGGAAACCGCTGAGAATTTCAAAATTCAGCTTGTCCACAATCGCATCAGAGTCGCTGGCGTCCTTCGGCATTGCGCCAGCGAAAGCAAACGTACCAAACATTCCCATGAAGTAATCTTTAATCTGTAGATCGGCACCATCCTCGAGGTAGGGATTCAATCGTTCTATCACAACGTCCGCAAATTCTTCTTTACCTGCGCTTACGCTTTGACCCGGCGGCATTATGATGAACGCAAATATAAAGCCTTGCTTGCCCTCCGGGAGATAGTCGGCCGGCGGGATCATGAGCCAGGTAAAAAACGTTGCGCCAGTGAATAAACCGACGATGAGCGACTTGCGAACCTTGTCCTTGTCGGTGATTCGCATGATCGTTTGCGTCCCTTTTTCCCACCAGGTCTTGTGAGGGTCATCGAGCGTCGTATCTTTGAGCCAGTTCGATGCTGCAGTTGGAATAATAGTTACCGCGATGATCAGCGACGCAGTGACCGCGACAGATATGACCAGCGCCAGATCAGCGAATAGCTGTCCCGACACATCCTGCAGAAACATAATCGGCAGGAAAATGACGACGGTCGTGGCCGTCGATGCCAATAACGCTCCCCAAACCTGGGTGCAGCCGGTTATTGCTGCCTTACCGGCATCCGTACCCTCTTCGCGGATGCGAATGATGTTTTCCAGAACGACAATCGCTGCGTCCAGTACCATGCCCGTCGCGAACGCCAAGCCGGCGAGCGAAATCATGTTGAGCGTCCGGCCGGTCAGCTGCATGACCATAAATCCGGTAAACAATGAAATCGGGATTGCGAGCGCGACCATAAATGTCGCGCGGAACTTGCGCATGAACCACCAAAGAATCGCAATGGCCAGACCGATGCCGATAAGCAGGTTGGTGCGCAGCATCGCGATGGAGTCTTTAATGTAAACCGACTCGTCGTAGGCTTGTGATATTTCCAGTCCTGCCCTGGTAAGCGGGCCCTCACGCAGCTCGACGACGGCCTCTTTCAACGCAGCCATAACCTCGAGAACGTTGACGCCTTTCTCGACCTGGGCATTAAACGCAATCGATTCGTGGCCGTTGTGCACTATGAATCCTGTGCTATCACGCATCACGACCGCAACAGTTGCGATATCTCGAAGTAGCACCGGGTTGCCGCCACGCCAGTCCAGAACCATGTCACCGAAGTCCGGCAGATCGTATTGCCCCGCATAGCGTAGTGAGTACTGGCGTCTGCCGACCTCGCTATAGCCACCCGACGTGTCGTTATTATTGCCGGTCAATTGTGCAAGGGCGGGAATTTCAATGCCAAGTGCCGATGCCTTATAGGGATCGAAAGTAATTCGGACTTCGTTATTCCTGCCACCGTAGGCATTCGAATTTGCTATTCCCGGGACACGCTCAATTCGCGCCTGCACGACCTCGCGAACGAAGTCCGCGTAACTGGCGATCGGTCGTGTGTTGCCCTCTGCATTCCTCAAAATAAACCAGCCGATCGACGCACCGAAACTACCCTGGCCTGCAAATATTCGTGGTTCGGTGACATCGTTCGGATAACGCGGCACCTGGTTAAGCCTGTTGATGACCTCGAGCAATGCACGCTGCAAATCCGTCTCGACGGAGAACATCAGATCGATGCTGGCATTTCAGCGGGATGCCGATGACTCCATTTTTTCGAGACCGGGCAGACCGCGCAGCACGTCTTCCTGCGGTTCGATGATCTCCGACTCGACTTCTTCAGGTGCGGCCGTGCGCCAGCCGGTCGTTATCTGAATATATGGCCGTTGCACGTCGGGAATCATTTGCACGGGCAGTTTCGCGAGCCCGATCGTTCCCATAAGAAGGACAAGCAAGACCGCCGCAATCACTGCGACCGGATTTGAAATTGAGACCCTTGTCAGATTCATGCGCGAAACCCCAATATTCTGCCAACTGCACTGGCCATTTCTTCAGACCATTATGCAGCCCAGTGGTTCGCCGTGAAAAGTGGTCGGGGCGAGAGGATTCGAACCTCCGACCCCCACAACCCCATTGTGGTGCGCTACCAGGCTGCGCTACGCCCCGACCGTCGTGTTTCGCGCCCAGGAATGAAGGATATCAGCGGCGCAGGATCTTGAGGAGTTGTTCAAGTTCCATTCGTAACTGTTTGATAATCTGTTGGCTTTGCGTGACGTCCGACTTCGCCTCATCGCCAGTCAGCCGTTGCCGTGCGCCACCGATAGTGAAGCCTTCGTCATACAAGAGACTACGAATCTGACGGATGATCAGAACGTCCTGACGCTGGTAATAACGACGATTTCCCCGTCGTTTCACAGGTTTCAGTTGTGGGAACTCTTGCTCCCAATACCTCAGTACGTGCGGCTTGACGGCGCACAGGTCGCTCACCTCACCTATCGTGAAGTAACGCTTACCAGGTATTGGGGGTAGTTCGTCGTTATTCCCCGGTTCCAGCATATGCTTCCACTCGGGCCTTTAGT
>CAZVLT010000153.1:0-3014 GCA_964628105.1 uncultured Woeseiaceae bacterium
AAACGCTGCCCAATTCAAGTCCGATAATTCCGGCACCCACGACGCCAAGACGTCTGGGAACAGCGTCGAATTCGATTGCGCTCCAGGAATCGACAATCTTGTCTCCGTCGAATGGTGCGATTCCGAGTTCCATCGGCGATGATCCTGATGCCAGTACGACGTTTTTGGCATCGATGATTTCGACTTCGCCGTCAACCGGAGTGAACTCGACATGCTTGCCGGCCAGGAGTTTGCCGTGGCCGACCAGGCCGGTAACTTTATTCGCCTTGAAAAGACCAGCGATGCCACCGGTCAATTGGCGAACGATGCTCGCACGGCGTTTTTGCATCGCGCCGAGGTCCAGTTCGACATCGCGTACGTTGATGCCATGCTTCTTGAATTCATGCTTCGCTCTATGAAACAGCTCGGAGGATTCAAGCATCGCTTTGGACGGTATGCACCCGGCGTTCAGGCAAGTTCCGCCAAATGCGTTCTTACCATCGTTATTCTTCCACTCATCAATGCACGCGACCGACAATCCATGTTGCGCCGCCCGGATCGCCGCGATATATCCCGCCGGCCCGGCGCCAATGACAACAACATCAAAATTTCTGCTCATTCCTGGAACAAATCCTTCTTAAATATTTGCCTGATCAAATCTGCAACAACAGTCGACCCGGGTCCTCAAGTTGTTCCTTTATGGAGACGAGGAATTGCACCGCCTCCTTGCCATCGATGATGCGATGATCATACGTGAGCGCCAAATACATCATTGGGCGAGCGACGATCTCACCGTCAACGACCATCGGGCGTTGTAGAATCGAATGCATACCCAGAATAGCGCTTTGTGGCTGATTGAGAATTGGCGTCGACAGCATTGATCCGAATACACCGCCGTTCGTAATCGTAAAGGTGCCACCGGTCAAATCATCCATGCTGACCGCGCCTTGCTGTACTTTTGCGGCCATCGCCGTAAGCGCGGCCTCGAAGTCTGCGAAACTCATCTGATCCACGTCGCGCAATACAGGAACCATCAGGCCACGGTCGCTTGATACGGCGATTCCGATGTCGTAGTAGTTGTGATAAATGACGTCCGTACCTTCGACGGAAGCGTTGACGGCCGGAAATTTCTTCAAGGCTTCAACAGACGCTTTCGCAAAAAACGACATGAATCCCAGTCGCACACCGTGCTTCTTTTCGAATGTATCGCGGTATCGCTTACGCAACGTCATGACGTCGGTCAGATCGACCTCGTTGAACGTCGTAAGCATCGCGGCGGTATGTTGTGCCTCGACAAGGCGCTCGGCGATTCGTGCGCGCAATCGTGTCATTGGAACACGCTGTTCGACTCGTTCCAGGCCCGCGACAATGGTCTCATCAACAACCGCCACCGACGGATCACCCGGAATCACGTAAACAGCGTCATTGGACTTCAGGAATGACATGACGTCGGCTTTAGTAATACGACCGTCTTTGCCTGAACCCAATACCATAGCCGCGTCAAGATCGTGCTCGTCAAGAAGGCGGCGCACCGCCGGGCTGGTTTTTATCGGCCCTTGCGCCTTCCTGGCAACGGGTTGTGCCACTTTTTCGGCCACGGGATTCGTCTCCGCAACGGGCGCAGCAACCGCACCCTCGCCTTCTTCGAGAATCGCAAGCACGTCACCGGCGACAACCGTGGCGCCGTGCTCGACCAGAATCTTTGCGATTGTTCCCGTTGCTGGAGCCGGCACTTCCAAGACCACCTTGTCCGTTTCCAGGTCGACAAGGTTTTCGTCTCTAGCGACAGCTTCGCCGGCATTCTTGTGCCAGGCAACCAACGTCGCATCGCTCACCGATTCAGGTAGCGGGGGAACCTTTATTTCGATGCTCATTTGGTCTTCCGTTTCGTTTTCGCAGGCGTGACTACCTTGCTCGCCTCGACCTTGATATTCAGTGCAGCTTCAACCAGTTCCTGTTGCTGTTGCAGGTGAATTTTGACAATGCCTGAAGCTGGTGCTGCCGCGCTGAGCCTTCCCGCATAATAGAGCTGCTGACTGCTCTGCAAAGGTTCCTGCAACCGGTGCTTGATCTGATACCACGCGCCCTGGTTCAGCGGCTCTTCCTGGCACCATACAATTTCCTCGACATGCGGGTACTTCGCAATAATGGCGGCGTACTCGGTGACGGGGAACGGGTATAGCTGTTCGACGCGTATCAGCGCGACATCATCAATTCCATGTACCTCGCGTGCTTCGATAAGATCAAAATAAACCTTGCCGCTGCAAAAGACGAGTCGACGTGTTTTCTTCACGTCAATCGTCCCGGCCTCTGCAATAATCAACTCAAACGCGCCGCTGGATAACGCCTCTAGCGGCGACACGGACATCTTGTGTCGCAACAAACTCTTGGGCGTCAACACGATGAGCGGCTTGCGGAATTTCCGGACCTGTTGACGCCTGATCATGTGAAACATCTGCGCGGGCGTCGATGGCACGCAAACCTGAATATTATGCTCGGCACATAGCTGCAAATAGCGTTCAAGGCGCGCCGACGAATGCTCCGGACCCTGCCCCTCGTAACCGTGCGGCAGAAACATCGTTAAACCACACAAGCGGCCCCATTTCGCCTCTCCGGAACTGATGAACTGGTCAATGACGACCTGGGCCCCGTTGGCGAAATCGCCGAACTGCCCCTCCCAAATCACGAGCGTGTTGGGTTCCGTACTCGCGTAACCGTACTCAAAGCCGAGTACCGCTTCCTCGGATAAAAAGGAGTCGATGACATGAAACGCATCGGGTCGATCGACAACGTGTTGCAACGGTGTGTATTCCCGACTGTTAAGCTGATTGTGCAAAACCGCGTGGCGATGGAAAAACGTGCCGCGGCCACTGTCCTGCCCGACGAGACGCACGTTATGTCCGTCCTGAAGCAAGGAAGCGTATGCCATGGTCTCGGCGAAGCCCCAATCCATAGCCGTACTGCCAGCGACCATTTTGGTGCGCTCGTCCATGATGCGTTGCACCCGGCCTTGAGGTCGAACATCCGGCGGAATG
>CAZVLT010000153.1:3114-4442 GCA_964628105.1 uncultured Woeseiaceae bacterium
ATATGGACATTGCCGCCGGGCGTCTTCATATCGGCCGAGTATCCCTTGTGGTACTTCACATCGCCCGATCCCTTGAGTTCGTCAAGATCGTATTTGCCTTCGAACTCCTCAAACAGTTCTTCAGGCGATTTGCCGAAAACGTTGACGAGAACATTGACTCGGCCGCGGTGCGCCATGCCAATGACAATCTCCTTGATGCCGGATACACCACCTTGTTGAATCATGTCATCGAGCATTGGGATGAGACTTTCACCACCCTCAAGTGAGAATCGTTTCTGCCCCACGTAGCGAGTATGCAGGTAACGCTCAATTCCCTCGGCGCTGGTTAGCTGCTCAAGAATCCACAGACGCTCGGTATCGCTTAACGTGTCGGAAGCCGCTCCTTGCTCGAAGCGTTTGCGCAGCCACAGGCGCTCGCGCGCGCTGGAAATATGTGCGAACTCTGCACCAATCTTGCCGCAATAAATACTTCGCGACAGAGTCAGGATGTCGCGCAACTTCACGCGTTTGTGTCCAGTACCGGCAAGGCCACCGGTATAGAACTCGGTATCCATGTCGCCTTCATTCAATCCGAGGTAGTCCAATTTGAGGACGCCAGGCGTCGGGCGTTCCATTATGCCCAACGGATCAATGTCCGCTATCTGGTGGCCGCGCAGGCTGTAAACCTGGATAAGGCGGGAAACCGCTGCCTGTTTTTCGCCCGCGCTGACGGGCTTGTCGGAAAGACTTGCCGCGACCCGGCCGGGCTTGCGACCATCCCTTGCCTCCAGGACAAGGTCCTGACGAATCACCGAATGCGCGATTTCGGTGTCAGGATCGCCCAAAGACTCGAAATACTCACGCCAGCCGGAAGAAACCGAATCGGCTCGCTCCAGATACTGCTCGTACAGCATTTCGACGGCACTTGCATTGGCACCGAACAGCGGCGTGGAAGCCAATTGTTCCTTCAGAGAAATACTCATCTTTTCAGTGGCTTAAAACGGGGCGCTAGTTTATCCCAAGCGCAGCACGGAGGGAATCCGTGTAGCCATTAAATCGAACTACATCAATTTAAAGAGGTTCACCAGTTCGTAGCAGACGAGGCAGGCATAGCAACTGAAGAAGATCGTTAAAAGCAGCCCGGTGCGAAAACGATTCAAGAACCGTGATTTGG
The DNA here is from genome assembly GCA_964628105.1 of uncultured Woeseiaceae bacterium. GTDB lineage: Bacteria > Pseudomonadota > Gammaproteobacteria > Steroidobacterales > Woeseiaceae > UBA1847. The sequence goes on from CAZVLT010000153.1 coordinate 4,268, forward strand.
CGAGAAACACCAGAACGAAAATCCCGAACGCGGTCATCGCAAGTTTGGTGCTGGTGAACAATAAGGTGCTCTGTGCCATGACGGCCTGCATGAACGGATTTGCTTCTACCATGCCTACGTTCATCAACTGCAGCGTGAGGAACGCGTCAGCGCAGGACAGCAGCATTGTTCCGGT
>CAZVLT010000154.1:0-4423 GCA_964628105.1 uncultured Woeseiaceae bacterium
ATGACCGAAGAACCAGAACAGGTGCTGGAACAATATCGGACTGCCGCCCTCGTGGTCCAGGTTCTGCCCCATTGACATGATCGCCGGCATAAAGAAGCTGGTGCCGGCTGCTTTATCCAGCGTCATCATTACCGCGCTGACAAACAATGCCGGAAACGCCAGCAGGCCGAGGATCGTGGCCATGAAGATGCCCCACAGCGACAGCGGCATCCTCATCAGTGTCATGCCGCGCGTGCGCGCCTGCAAAATTGTTGTGACATAGTTGAGACCGCCCATTGTGAATGCCACGATGAACAGGGCGAGCGATACGAGCATCAGCACGATGCCCAATTCGGAGCCCGGCGTGCCGGGCAGAATGGCTTGCGGTGGATAGAGCGTCCAGCCCGCCCCGGTCGGTCCCCCGGGCACGAAAAAACTTGTCAGAAGGACGATCACCGACACGAGATAAACCCAGTAGCTCATCATGTTCATGTACGGGAACACCATATCCCGCGAGCCGATCATCAACGGTATGAGGTAATTCCCGAAGCCGCCCAGGAACAACGCGGTCAACAGGAAGATGACCATGATCATTCCGTGCATCGTGATGAACTGGTAATAGTCGGTCGGCGTTATAAACGAAAACGAATCCGGGAAGCCAAGTTGCAGACGCATCATTCCGGACAGGACTAAGGCAACCAATCCAACGAATATCGCCGTAATCGAATACTGGATCGCGATGACCTTATGATCCTGGCTCCAGATATACTTGGTGATAAATGTCGTCGGATCGTGGTGGTCTGCCTCGTGATCCCGATCGGCAATCGCAACGTACGCCATCAAAAGCCCCTTATTCTACAATTCTATAATGTGTTGATATAAGCGACGACGTCTTTCATCGCTTGTTCGTCGTGAAGCATTTGGACCATGAGTCCCATCTGCTTGCCGGGAAGATCGGCAGGATGTCCGCCGCGAATCCCCGCCTTAAAATTCTCAAGCTGCCTGAGCAAATACCAGTCGTTGATGCCTGCCTGGCGTGGTGCGTTCATCGCGATACCCCTGGCGTCGGCGCCATGACAATTTGCACACACCGTGTACAGTTCTGCGCCGTGTTCTATGTCTCCGGTGATGGTAGCCGGTGCAGGCATGTCGTCCAATGTACCGATATAGGCAATGACGTTGTCGATCATCGCCTCGTTGAACAGCGTCGCTGCCATCGGCGCCATTTGCCTTCCATAGGTATCGTCTTCATGCGAGCCGCGAATTCCCGCCCGGTACTTGCGTAGCTGTTCTTTCAGATACCGTGGGTCCTGACCGCTAAGCTTCGGCGCGTTTAGTGCTGCGAGGCCTTCGCCCTGGGCTCCGTGGCAGGCCATGCAGACGGCATATGAAGCAGCGCCGAGCAGTGGATCGCCAGCAGGCCGGGCCTGAATTTCAGCGAACGTCGGCTGGCTGTCTACCCACGCCTGGTAGTCTTCGGGCTCGTCGACAACAACGCGGCCACGCATCGCGTGATGCGCAATTCCACACAGTTCCTCACAAAGAATTTCATATTCGCCGACTTTGGTCGGCTCCAGCCACATATACGTTACGAGGCCAGGCACCAGGTCCATCTTGACTCTGAATTGCGCGACCGTGAAATTATGCAATACGTCTTTTGAGCGCAGCCAGAATTGGACCGGCTCGCCGAGCGGAATGTGCACGATGGCATCATCGACCAAAACGTCATCGTTTCCGTTGGGGTCATCAGGATCCATGCCGAACGGGTTGTCAACGCTGATCAGCTTGGCATCGACCGTACCGAATTCGCCGTCCTCTCCAGGCAAGCGAAAACTCCAGCGCCATTGCTGCCCGACAGCTTCGATTTCTGTCGCTCCCTCAGGGACCTCCACAAACTTGGCAAATACAAACAGGCCGGGCGCCAACATCGCGGCGACACCTATCGTCGTTATTACGGTTAGCCATGCTTCCAGCTTCTTGTTTTCGGGCTCGTACTTCGCTCTTGCGCCTTCCCGGTGGCGAAAGCGAATAATCGCATAGGCCATGAACAGGTTCACAGCGACAAATACGATTCCGGTGACGACGAAAGTAATATCGACCGTGGTGTCAATCGCCCCCCAATTCGAAGCAATCGGCGTGAACGTCCACGGGCTGAGGAAGTGAAAGAGAAGCGAACCCAGAACCAAAACAATCAAAATAATTGCTAATGGCATACGTTATGCATCCTTATTTTCGTGGCCGTCGCGGATGATTGTCACCGCACCGGCATCCGGGCTGCCAAAAACGAACCGGCTAGGCAGCCTGCACAAAATGTTGTAAATATCGGCGTTTGAACTTTAGTTCTAATTCGTTGAGACTGAATCCTAGGCGGAGAATAGAGGATTCAGTAGCCGATTTCCACAGGTTTGACTGCCAGAACCGGTGTTCACGCGAAGGCGTTTGAGGAGTGATTGATGGAGGCGGTTTTTCTCTTTTGTACGGATGCAGGGATCGGACCGGATGGGAAACTCAGTATTCACGGAATATTCAATGAGCTACAAGCACCCGACTTTCCGGCGCGCCAGGAGAGTATCGTCCTTGTCGGAATCGTCGAGTGGCAGCGCGATCAGGAAGGCCGGATTCCGTTTACTGTAGATCTCACCGACCCCGAGGGTATGTCGATTTTCTCGATCGAGGGACACACTGATGTCGAGGCCCGGCCACCATCAAAGGCGCCGGCGAAAACCCAGTTGATACTGCCAATGAAAAACGTGATGTTTCCGGCGCCGGGGCACTACCGGGTTCGCATCAATATCAACGGTACTGAACTGGTGGGGCCGTCCATGCACCTGATGCGGTCCTGACGACCAAGGCAGTTTCCCTAATTATCACCGTCCGGCTGGTACTTCAGGGTGGCGATATACGCGGCGACGGCGCGAACCCGTTCTTCCGATTCGAGCATCTGGGACATGATGCGCATCTGGGCACCGTAGATATCGTTTTGATGGCTACCGCGAATCCCGCTCTTGAAGTTCTCGATCTGCCGGATGATGTACCAGTCATGCTGATTGGACAGACGCGGCGCATCCAGAGCTTGTGCCCCCTGGCCAAATTCTCCGTGACAGGGGATACAAGTCTCATACGCCTGTTTGCCAAGCCCGATATCGCCGTCAACGGTTGGCGGTACTTCGGGCATGTCCAGGCTCGTTATATAGGCAACGACATCCTCGATGTCCTGATCACCGGCCAGCACCATTGCCATAGGTCGCATTTGTGCGCCGAAAGTGTCGTCAGGATGAGCGCCACGAATACCGGCCTTGAAGTTTTTCAATTGGCGGGTCATGTACCAGGGATCCTGGCCGGCATTGGCCGGGGCGTTTAGTGCAGCCGTACCCTCACCATTTGCTCCGTGACAGGCGGCACAAATGTTGTAAAGCATTTTGCCTTTTGCGACGTCGCCATCTGCCAGTGCAGCGGGTCCGACACCGAGCGTGATAAGCAACAATAATCCCGAACGAATGAGATTCTTCATGATTGGTTGAGGCGCGCCTCACGGCAGTTAAAACGTGGCTAAACGTACCGAAGTCACCGCCGCGGCGCAATTGAAATTTGTAGTTTGCGCGGCTTACGGGCAAACTCTTGCCCCAAAAGAAGGGGTACCATTTGTCTATCTCTGTTCTCGATGCGCTTCGGCCCGCTAAGAAACCAGCCTTGCTCGGACTGGTGCTCGTGGTCGGACTCTTTGTTGGCGCATGGGTACACGGCAAATACTTCTCCGATCGCAGTCCGATTCAGCCAATCGAATTCAGTCACACGATACACGCCACGGATAACGAAATTCCGTGCCAGCATTGCCACATGTATGCCGACAAGACGCCGGTTGCCGGCGTACCCAGCGTCAGCAAATGCATGGGATGTCACAACTCCATACCCAGTGTCCGCGAACGTCCGGAGATCCTGAAACTGATCACCTACTGGGAAAATCGTGAACCGATACCGTGGATTAAAGTTCACGACGTTCCGGATTTTGTTCACTTTACGCACAAGCGGCACATCAAGGCGGGACTCGCGTGTCAGGAATGTCACGGTCCCGTGGAGACGATGGATCGTATTACCCGGGTTGCATCGATGCGGATGCCGTGGTGTGTCGATTGTCATACCGAGAGAAATGTAGAGCACGGTCGCGATTGCTGGACCTGCCATAAATAGCTATGCCAAAGATTAGCAGAAGAGACTTACTGAAATTTGTCGGGGCCGGTAGCGTCGGGGTCGCTGGCGGTATTCTGTATGGCGAGGGCGTGCAACGAGAAGTCGAGTTCTTGATCCCGCAGGTGGTTCCGCCCGAAGATTATTCACCGGGAGTCGCGAGTTGGTACAACACGGTCTGCAATCAATGTTCCGCAGGATGCGGAATTTCCGTACGCATTCGCGAGGGCAAAGCAAAGAAAATTGAAGGCAATCCAGT
>CAZVLT010000155.1:0-2788 GCA_964628105.1 uncultured Woeseiaceae bacterium
GCGCCGATGGTAGTGTGGGGTCTCCCCATGTGAGAGTAGGACACCGCCAGGATTTATTTATGAAAAGCCGCTGCCGCAAGGACGCGGCTTTTTTTTGCTTCGATTTAGTGCAACAAAATATTAGACATCGGAGTTTAATTTACCGACCTGGTTACCCCCACGGCCCTGAACGTTTAATTTTGCCCAGCTAGTCAGGTCTTTTGAAAACTCGTCTCTATTGGTTTCGTTAAACATCTCATGTCGCCCACCCGGGTATATTTTTAGTTTCAAACGGCCGTGCATTGTTTGCGCGTAATGTGTTGCCAGTTTCGTTAAACCACGGTCGCCGCCGACAGGGTCGTCTTCTCCCCCGGTGATCATGATTGGCAGACCTGCAGGCACGCGTCGCAGTGCATCGTCACCCGCGATTTTGATCAGGCCGCCCAGCAAGTCCAACCACAAGCGGCAACTAAACGGGCCGCCACACAACGGGTCGTTGATGTACGCGTCAACCTCCGCTTCGTCGCGAGACAACCAGTCGAATTCAGTCCTACATGGTTTGAAGCGATTGTTGAAGTCGCCGAAACTCAGTTTATCGAGCAGTACGCTGTTCCCGCGAGGCCCCAGGCGCCAGGATTCCAACGTCGCGATCGAGCGCCCCGGTACCAGTCTGAGTATCGATGGCCATGTTGACGCCGAGAGAATGAGTCCGGACAAACGATCGCCGTGAAGCATCGCAAAATACTGCGCTATGTATGACCCCATGCTGTGTCCCAGCATTAACAGTGGGGAGCTCGGATACTCGCCGCACAAATACTCATGAACCTTAAGCCCATCGGAGGTCAGCAATTCCCAGCCGTTCTTGTCCGCAAAGTGACCGAGCTGTTCGGCGTTGGCGCCGTGGCCCCGATGGTCATGAGCGCAGACCGCGAAGCCAAGGCGGGTCGCATCAGCAGCAAATCGCCGGTAGCGGCCGCGATGCTCTCCGAGGCCGTGGAGAATCTGAATAACACCCGAGACATTGCCATCAGGCGCCCAAAGGGTGCCACGAATTTCGTGATCGTCTTCGGTCAGTCGCTCGAAATCATTAGTCTGCATTGGTGTCGTTGTCCATCTTGAATTTGATTGCTGGCAACTCAGCGCGAACATCTTATACTGATTCGCCGTCGAGCTTCGTCGAACAATCGGACCAACATGATTGACCTCTACTACTGGCCCACCCCGAACGGGCGCAAAATCTCGATCATGCTCGAAGAGTGTGGTCTGGCGTATAACACCATTCCCGTCAATATCGGTCAGGGCGATCAATTCGCCCCGCAGTTCTTGCAGATAAGCCCGAACAATCGAATGCCGGCCATTGTTGATCATGAGACGGACATAAAGATTTTCGAAGGCGGCGCAATTCTAATGTATCTCGCAGAAAAGGCCGACATGTTACTGCCGCATGAGCAGCCGGCACGATACAACGTGTTGCAATGGTTATTCTGGCAAGCGGGCGGTCTTGGCCCGATGGCCGGGCAGCTCAGCCATTTCGTGAATTACACGAAAGAAGAAGTGCCCTACGCACATAAGCGCTATGAGAACGAATACGATCGACTGCTCGCGGTCATGGATGTTCGTTTAAGGGGCAGAGATTTCCTCGCCAGCGAGTACTCGATTGCTGATATCGCGTGTTTCCCATGGGTGCTGCCGTATCGCCGGCTCGGTAACGATCTCGACAAGTTCGAAAATCTGCGGCGCTGGTTCGACACGTTGAAGCAGCGGCCGGCCGTTCAGGCGGGCATTGACCTTGGCAAGGATTGGCAGCGTGACGAACGAAACAGCGAAACGGCGAGATCATTAATGTTCGACCAAAATTCGAAGACTGTATTTGAGGCGGCCAAAGGATTGGAAAAGTAAATTGAAGTTCTACGATTGCCAGACCGCACCGAGCCCGCGACGTGTGAGAGTTTTCATTGCGGAAAAGGACATTGACATTGAAACGGTGCAGGTCGACCTTCGCAACGGCGAACAATTCAGCGAGGCGTTTCAGAAAATCAATCCGGATTGCGTCGTTCCCGTTTTAGAGCTCGACGACGGCACCTGTATCAGCGAGGTGCTGGCAATTTGCAGTTATCTCGAGGAACTGCATCCCGAGCCGACGTTACTGGGCGCCGACACCGTAGCGCGCGCGTCCATATTGATGTGGAACATTAGGGTTGAGCAACAGGGACTCGTGGCGATAATGGACGCGTTTCGTAACTCCGCGAAAGGGATGAAGAATCGCGCCATCGCCGGACCCGAGCCGTATGCACAAATACCGGAGCTGGCCGAACGTGGTCGCGAGCGCGTTGTACAGTTCTTTCACAAACTGGACGGACGGCTTGCCGAAAACAAACATGTCGCAGGTGACAGTTACTCGATTGCGGATATTTCAGCGATGGTGTTGGTGGATTTCGCGGGCTGGGTCAAGATATCGATACCGGACGATGCGCAAAATCTTCAGCGTTGGTACGAGCGGGTTGCCGGCAGGCCGAGCGCGGCAGCCTGACGGTGTCGCTATTCCCGCGTCTTAAGACTTGAGAATCCCATGAACAGCAATAATCCGATTTTGATCAGTTCCAGGGATGAATAGATAGCGTGCGCGTACGACGCCGGCGGCTGACCGCCAGCGACGATTATCCGGGTACGTGCAGCAAGTTCAGGAATCAGCCACACGCCCTGCATTATCACGATCAGGGCCAGCGTTGCGCAAACTGCCCATAAACGGCGCGCAGCACCGGATAATCTGACGACGATCAGGAGCAGCACCAGTGCAGCGAATTCGACG
>CAZVLT010000155.1:2888-4368 GCA_964628105.1 uncultured Woeseiaceae bacterium
TCGACGGCGCAGTAAAGCGAACTGGCGTCGCAATCATTGTTACGCCGACGGTAATTCCGACCCAAATGAAACAGATCCAGGCCGGGTTCAGCAAAGCATTGCGAATTCGAGTGGCTGCAGTCATATAATTGGCGAATGGATGGGTTAACGACACTATGACGACTACAGCAGAATCGCAACTCACAAACACCGTGCTGATGATTCGCCCGGCGCGTTTTGAGAGTAATCCCATGACGGCCGGGTCGAACCGTTTTCAGGGCCGGTCCAGCGCGTCGCCGGAGGAGCAACAGCAGGCGGCGGCCAGTGAATTTGATGCATTGGTCGGCGTCTTGCAGTCGACGGGAATAGATGTGGTCATCGTTGACGATACGCATGAGCCACACACACCGGACTCCATTTTCCCCAACAACTGGATCAGCCTGCACGCGGATGGACGCGTCGTCCTCTACCCGATGGAGGCAGAAAATCGACGCACCGAACGACGCACTGATGTGGTCGAGCGGCTCGGCAATGAACTCGGTTTCCAGATCTCGGACATTGTTGACCTGACCGGGCATGAGAGCGCCGGACATTATCTTGAGGGAACCGGAAGCATGGTGCTCGACCGCACCAATCACGTGGCGTACGCATGCCTGTCGTCGCGTACCCAGCTCGATCCACTAGGCGATTTTGCGCAACGCATGGACTACGACGTCATGGCGTTCGACGCGCATGATCGCGATGGTGTGCCGATTTACCACACCAACGTACTCATGAACATCGGTGAAAAGCTCGCGGTGATCTGTGACGAAGCGATTCATCGTGAGGAACAACGCGCAGCCGTCGTAACGCGACTGCGCGATACCGGGCACGAGATTATTAACCTGAGTTACGCACAGCTCGATGCATACGCTGGCAACATGCTGGAGCTGCGCAACGCGGGAGGTGAGCGAGTGATTGCCATGTCGCAACAGGCGCTTGACTCCCTGAGCGAAGAACAGCGCCTTACACTTGAGGGCAATGGCCGTGTCGTCAGCGCAGCGATCGACAACATTGAGATGTCAGCAGGCGGCAGCGTCCGCTGTATGCTGGCCGAGATTCACCTGCCCAGGCAATAACGGACTTGTCCCACACCTTTAAATTACTGACTTCGCCCAAACATCTTGGGCCAATCCCTTAAGTCATATACAACTGGAGTACAAATATGGCCGGAGCCAATCCACAAAAGAACCTTATCGTCACCGCTGTCGTTGTCGTGTTGCTGGTCATCGTCGGCACGCAATTCGTGAAAACCGTACCGGAGGGACAAGTAGGCGTTGCAACATTGTTTGGTAACGTGCAGGCTGAAGGATATACACAGGGTCTGCATTTCCCCGTAAACCCACTGTACCGCTGGACGATATTTGATGCGCGCCAAAAAACGCACCTGGAGACCGCGAATGTGCCGAGCCAGGACCAACTACAGACCAGGCTCGATGTAAGCGTTCAGTACCGCATTGAT
>CAZVLT010000156.1:0-4303 GCA_964628105.1 uncultured Woeseiaceae bacterium
AGCTCTGAATCCATCATACGTACCTTGTTGGACCGCTAGTCACGTAGCTCGAACGAAAGACCCGCGTTACGCTGCAAGCGATCGATCAATGGTTTGGCCATTGCCGCCGCCGGCGTCCAGACGCCTCCGCCGACGTCCAGATTATTCTTAGCGAGGCAAACTGCACATTCACTGAGCATCTTGCTCGTCGATCCGTAGCCCGGATCCTGGTCCCCCGTGATGTGGGCTCGCAGCAAGGTCCCGTCCGGCAATTCGCCAATCTGTATCAGTTTGAAGAAACCACTCTTTTGTAACTCCCGATCGGGTCCTTCGCCAGGCTTCGGCAACACAAATTTTTGCAGCAATGTGCGCGTCGGTCTAAAGGAAGCGCCCAACACCAGCCCACCCAGGGCCAGAGTCATGATTGTACTCTTGAGCCAGCCCGTTATGCCGCGGCCAGTCATGACGGCCTCGGCATAGCGAAATTCCCGGCCATAGGGAAAGCCCGCAAGCGCGTGGCTGCGTCGTACCACCTTGGTATTAACACCCGCCATGACAAACGGCGCAGTCCAGGAGTCCGCATCGTCACGATAAATCACTTTTTGCTGGTCGCGAACGTCAGGGCCCTGCCGTTCGCCTTCCGGGTTCAGTCCGTAGGGGTCGACGAGCGTTCGCGCTACGGATCGGTCTTTCCGGCTCTCGCTGATCAAATTCATCATGCTCGCAATCGTGCCGCCGCTAGCCGTGCCTTTTGTGGCTTTGACAAGCATCGTTATTGACTTGCAGTAGGCGCCATATTTTTCTTTCGCCGTCTCCTGCAGAAACCACACACCGATGTCCATTGGCACCGAATCGAATCCGCAGCAATGCACGATGCGTGCGCCGGTCTGCTGGGCGCGCGCCTGGTGTTGATCGATCATCCTGCGTATCCAGTGAACCTCGCCTGCGAGGTCACAATAGTGTGTACCGGCCGCGACGCAGGCTGCAACAAGGTCTGAACCGTACAACGCGTACGGGCCGACCGTTGACAGTACAACGCGAGTCCGGGTTGCGAGCGTCTGTAATGCGTCATTATCGAAACTGTCCGCCAGGATCAGTTCCAGGTCGGCCGCTTCCGCTCCTAACGAATCACGCACTGCCTCAAGTTTCTTGCTACTGCGACCGGCAAGGGCCCAACGGACGGTCCCACCAACTCCGTATTTCCGCAACATGTACTCGGCGACAAGCGTGCCGGTGAACCCCGTAGCGCCCTGCACGATGACATCGAAATCTCGATCGTTTTCGTGCCCGTCCAAAATTGAATCATACAAAGTACTTTCTCCAAATATGCGACTTCCTTTTTTCCGTCATCGATCACCTGAGATCCGATACGATTAAAGCCCTGACGCTCGTGAAACAACATCGAGCCCTCGTTCGGTGGGTGAACGTTGACCTCGCAAGTCATTACAGCAACGCCGGACTGCGATCGCTCGAAGTCATTGTAGAGCGAAACCGCAACTCCGCGGCGTCGTGCCCAGGCGGCAACGACAACCCGGTCAACATATGCGAAGTCATTATAGTTGTCACAAAACCAACGATAATTCGGGCTCGAATAGGATGTTCCGGGTCGCAATCCAATCAAGAATCCAGCCAGGCGTTTATCTATCTCGACAATGCGGAAGTAAGCGGCATGCTCGGCAAACCACTGCACGTCCTCCATACCAATATTTCCGACATGCGGGACGAAATCTTCGTTGAGTTGCAACACTGCAGCGAAACTTTTCGCGGTGACATCGTCGATCTTCATAGACACAGTGTAGAAATATGTTATTGTTACTCCAAGACGGCAAGCGACACATCGCATTCTGGTCAGACCGTCAGCACTCGCTACTTTACTCGTCTTCACCACGGAAATGGCATTCGCAGCCCTCGGTTGCGAATTCATTCGCTCGTTTTTTGTGGGAAAAGATAGTAATGATCAAGTCAACCAGGTGCATCATCGCCGCAATCGTTGCGGTCAGTTTCTTAACGTTTTCGACTGTTGAGGCAGCGTCTCGAAGCTCCGCGAATATATTGAAATATATTCCGGCAGATACACCGTATGTCTTTGCGGCAACCGAACCGATGCCGAAAGAGCTAAGCGACAAATTCGAACCAACCATTGATGAAATTCTCAAGTCTTACCAACGTATCGCGCGCCACGCCATGGCAGAGCGACTGGTCAAGATGTCATCAGAGGAGGGCGGCGAAAAAAAGACGGAACGATTCAGACTCGTTGCCGAGGAAGTATTGGGCCTGATGAGTATCGACGGCATTCGTGGTGCCGGCATAGAGCGGGACTCAGCGTTCGCATTGTATGGTAACGGGCTGCTCCCGGTATTGCGTTTCGAGTTGTCGGATAGCGAGTCCTTTGACGCCGCGATCGCACGTATCGAAGAAAAAGCCGGCGAAAAACTCGATAGTGGTGTGGCAGATCGTAAACCCTACAAGTACGTGGACCTCGATAAGGTCAGGTTGATTATCGCAACGCTTGGCGATCAGGCTGTGATAACGGTGGTGCCGGCGAAATTTGACGAATCCCAGGTTGCGGTGGCGCTCGGCATCAAGAAACCTCGCAAGAATCTGTACAGGAGTCGGAAGCTTCGTGTGATCGCAAAAGAGTACGGTTTCGCGAATTATATGACCGGCTTTATTGACAACGAGCGAATAGCACAGACGTTTCTGGGTGAGGAAACAGGATTCGATAAGGATCTGTTCGCGGCACTCGAATATGACGCGCCAGAGCTGACTGACGTCTGCAAGGCAGAGTTCATGCAGCTTGTTGGCATCGCTCCTCGACTTGTATTTGGCTACTCGGAGTTAAACACTGATTTCCTTGAAAGCGCGATGATTATCGAGCTGCGCGAAGATATCGCACAGGGATTGGCGACTTTGCCTGCGCTGGTTCCGGGTCTGGGAGTCGATCCCGGCGGGTTGTTTTCGATCGGGTTTAGTTTTAACCCACTGGCCGCGAGAGAGTTCTATGAGGCTCGGCTGGACGCGATGGAGGCAGATCCTTTTGAGTGCGAAAAACTCGAAGACTTGCAAAATGGTATCGCCAAGGGGCGCGAAATGCTGAATCAACCGGTGCCGCCCGTCGTTTACAGTTTTCGTGGCATCGTAGCCAATATCGCTGATATCACCGGTATGGATTTGGCGGGCGACAAAATGCCGGAGTCAGTGGACGCCAGCGTACTGTTCGCGATCGAAAACGCACAGTCACTGGTCATGATGGGAGCAATGATGGACCCGCAGATCGCCGCTCTGAACCTCGTACCCGATGGCAAGCCGGTGAAGTTGGAGATGGCACAACTTGCGAGCGTCGCCGAGCAGGCGTTTGCTGCATTGTCAGAAAACGCATTGTCTGTATCTGTCGGAGAAGGCGCTGCAGCGCAAGCTTCAGGCATGTTGTATGCCGAGGGGTCCGATCCTGCACCGCTTATAAGCATGAGCATGGATTTGGCCCGCTATTACCAGATGATGGCCGACGCTATGATGGAGGCGAATCCGGAGACCGAGGGCAAGGAGATGCCAATGGCCGTCCGAATGGCTTTACGCGATGTTATTGTATTGTCGGGTGCCTTGTATGAGCGCATGTCGGTCAATGTACGCCTGACGGATCGTGGTGTTGAAATCAAAGGTCGTATGACCTTGAGTGACTGATGATGATCAAGTTTTTATTTAGCGTCCTGATAATGGGCGTTTTCGCAATCACAGCCGTCGCCGATGACAAAAATCTGCAGGGGAGATCAAGTTTGAAAGTTGACCTGGAGGAAGTCATCGATTCTGGCGTGGTGCGGCCAGTCGACGGCATTACGGCCGCAGGTCAGCCAGACGCGGATGCTTTCAAGGTGTTCGCGGATAGCGGTTACGCGGCCGTGATTGATCTGCGAGGGGAGACCGAGAATCGCGGCCTCGACGAGGCGGCGGTCGTCGTGGAACTGGGTATGGACTACGTTGCGTTACCGATCATAAGCGCGGCCGCCATTAACTTCGCGAACGCCCGCAAGTTGGACGAGCTCGTCGCCAAGTATGATGGGCCCGTGTTGATTCATTGCGGCAGTAGCAATCGAGTGGGTGCGCTGCTGGCGCTGCGTAAAAGTCTCAATGGTGCCGATGACGAAAGCGCATTGAAAGCCGGCAAAGACGGCGGTCTCACGGGGCTAGCGGGACGGGTAGTTGAGGTGTTGGGCGAGAAGTGACCCGGTGTTCGCTGCCTGCGTATTGGAGCGGGTGAAGGGGATCGAACCCTCATTCTCAGCTTGGGAAGCTGATGTCCTACCATTGAACGACACCCGCATACGCG
>CAZVLT010000157.1:0-4062 GCA_964628105.1 uncultured Woeseiaceae bacterium
GCGCTTATCCTCGCGTAATTGCCTTTGTCGAAGGCCTGTATAGCGATGAGCGCGGAGAACCTGGCGGGCCTGAAAATGGAGTGAACAAGTAACGTCATTCGAGGTCGAACGGCAACACACTGGGGCGAGCACGCCCCCAGAGGGGAGAAATAGTGAAGAAAATAGTAATTAGCGCAGTCGCGCTATTATTTCTTGTTGCGTGTGGCAAACAGGCCGCCGAGCAACCCGTTGCCGCAGAGGCCAAGGCGCCACACTCCGGTATTGTGCTTGCCAACATGGACCTCGATGTACGCCCGGGCGAGGATTTCTTTTCCTATGTCAACGGCAAATGGGTAACAGAAACAGAAATTCCGGCAGACAAGTCCAGCTACAGCGTTTTCGCTTCGCTTAATGACGAATCTCAGGATAACGTAAAGCTTATTATCGAAGAGTCCGCCACCGGTGACTTCGCAAAGGGTAGCGACGAGCAAAAAGTGGGCGATTTATATCGTTCATTCATGGATATGGCGGCGCGCGACTCCAGGGGTGTGGAGCCGTTGCAGCCGGAACTCGAACGCATCAACGCGATTGCTGACCGTGCTGATCTCGCGGTCTACTTCGCCGAAACCGTCAAACGCAATCTCGATGCGCCAATGGCCTTCGGACAGAATGCCGACCTCAAGGACCCGAAGCATTACATGATCTATATCGAGCAGAGTGGCCTGGGGCTGCCTGATCGCGAGTACTACCTGACGGATGACGAAAAGTACGCGGAGCTGCGCGCTAAATACCTGGAGCACATTGAAAAAATGTTCGGTCTGGCCGGCCTGGCAGATGGTGCGGCGGCAGCGCAGACCATCATGGCGCTCGAAACACGATTAGCTGAGCAGCACATGACGAAGGAAGACGATCGCAACACGGCCGAGAACTACAACAAGGTTGCGCTTGAAGATTTGCCGGCACTAATGCCGCAATTCAACTGGGACGGTTATCTCGCGGAGGGCGGACTGCAGGATGTTGGTTCACTGGTCGTTTTCAAGACGGACTATATCAAGGCGCTGGACGGCATCATCGCCGATACTGACCTCGATACATGGAAGACCTATCTGAGCTGGAAGGCGCTGGACAATACGGCGTCCCGCCTGACCAGCGAACTCGACGAGCAGAATTTCGCGTTCTACGGCACCACAATGTCGGGAACGGAGGAGCAACGGCCAATGTGGCGCCGCGGCGTCAGTATCGTCAATGGCTTGCTCGGTGAAGTTATCGGCAAGGTTTACGTGAAACGCCACTTCCCGCCCGAGGCGAAGGAACGCATGCTTGAGCTTGTCGGCAATCTCGTAAACGCTTATGAAAAGAGCATCAGGGAACTCGAATGGATGTCTGACACGACGAAAGTCGAGGCACTGGACAAGCTTTCGAAATTCACACCCAAAATCGGTTACCCCGACGAGTGGCGGGATTATTCAGCGCTCGATATTGTCGCAGATGATTACTATGGCAACTTAGAGCGCGCCGCCCTCGCCGAGTATCAGCGCGAGATGGACCGTCAAGGCGGAATGGTGGATCGTGCCGAGTGGCACCTGAACCCGCAGACCGTTAACGCCTATTACAATCCGCCGCTCAACGAGATTGTATTCCCGGCAGCAATCCTGCAGCCGCCGTTCTTCGACCTCGGGGCTGATGAAGCGGTCAACTACGGGGCAATCGGCGCTGTAATCGGCCACGAAATCGGCCACGGCTTCGATGATAAGGGCAGTACATACGACGGCGATGGCGTACTGCGTAACTGGTGGACTGACGAAGACCGCGCAGAGTTTGATGCGCGCACAGGAAAGCTCGTCGAACAATACAACGCGTATAAGCCGTTCGATGATCTGCACGTCAACGGCGAGTTCACGCTTGGCGAAAATATCGGCGACCTCGGCGGTATAAGCATTGGCCTGCTCGCGTATCAGATGTCGTTGAACGGCGAAGAGCCCCCGATTATCGACGACCTCACCGGCGTGCAGCGCGTTTTCCTCGGCTTCGGCCAGGTGTGGCGCAACAAGTATCGCGAGGAGTCTTTGCGATTGTTGATCGGCACCAAGCCGCACTCACCGGCAATGTATCGCGCGAATGGTGCGGTACGTAATGTGCCTGCCTTCTACACGGCGTTTGATGTCAGCGAAGAAGATGCGTTGTACCTGTCACCCGATGAACGTGTGAAGATATGGTGATCTGGACCCAAGCCTGAAAAAAGAGGGCCTCCAATCGGAGGCCCTTTTCTTACCGGCCGATATTGACCAGGAGTGGACATTCAACGGGCCGGGGAAGTGGCGCGATAAATTGAAATCGAACCCGTGGCGGTGGGTATGACTTCAAGTTCGGTAATGTCACGAAATCCGGACGCCTCCATCAAGCTCGGCAAGATCCCGTCTGCATTGGGTTGGGTGTCAGCAAGACCGTCGATTGTCTGAACGGTTCGACGAAACAGAAAGCGCATGGGCAACGTGCGCTGCAGTCCATAGTCCGCAATATAAAGAGTCCCGCCTGGTTCAAGGACTGTCCGAACTGCAGAAAGGATATTGCTTTTCTCTTCGAGCGGAGTTTGATGCAAGAGAAGGCTGGAAACCACCTTGGAAGCCTGGCCGATTTCCTCGCAAAGTGCGGGTGTCAGAAAACCGACGCGCCAGTTGATGCTAACACCCGCCTTTTCCGATTTTTGACGCGCTCTCGCGATGACAACCGGGTCCGGATCGACGCCGATTACTTCGACATCCGGCGCCGTTTTCTTTAACCGTATCGCCAGTGATCCGGTGCCACAGCCAACATCCAGTATTCGATCCGCCGCAGTTGGGTTGATATGAGCAACCAACTTGCCCCGCCATACGTTCTCCCTCGTTAGTGCCGCGATTGCCAGGTCATACAACGGTGTGAAGCGCGCATTGCCAAGTGCCGGAGTAAATTCCCTCTCTGCGTTCATGGGGTCAGTGACATTTCTTGATATCGCGCTTCAACAGCCACCAGTTGAGCGGCCATGCTGCCAGAAAGCCCGCAGGCACCGCTGCTGCAATGCCAGCCCAAAAAGCTGGGGCGAGTATTGACCCGGCCTGCATGCCACCGACAGCATAGTCGGCGGCATTCATCGCAATCTCCATTACGCCGATCGACACGACTTCGCCGATCCAGATGAGTTTGAGCGCCTCAAGAAATGTCTTGTTCTGGTTTCGCATTACCGGCACGAGACCAAGAGTCATGCCCGACAGATACGCTAGGGTCGTTGCCAGGACAATGATAAGGCCCACGGAAAGGCCAAGGGCGACGCCGATCATCAAGCCTGCGACCTCTCCAATTATACAGCCACTCAGGCAATGGAGAGTCGCCTGGGCAGACGTAACGACCGGATTACTACTTTGATGATGAACGTGCTCATTCATGGGTGTTTTCCTCTGAAATCATGCTATACTCTATACCCCTATAGAGTATATGTCCAGTAACCACTATGAAAATCGACAAAGACGCCACCATCAAACGACTCAACAGAATCGAAGGGCAAGTTCGCGGGATTAGTCGCATGATTGAAGAAAAGCGCTACTGCATCGATGTTTTGCAGCAGACACAGGCAATCAAATCCGCCCTGGCCAAAGTCGAAGATGCCATTCTCAAGGACCACGCTGCGACTTGCGTGGAAACAGCGATTGCATCCGGCGAGGAGGAGGAACAGCGCAGGAAGTTTGGCGAATTAGTGGATCTATTTGCGAAAATGAAACGTTAGCAGTCGCTCAATCTTCGGTTGGTCGCGCGTACTTTTCGCCAAAGAAATTTCCTTCGTTCCAGCCTGGCCGCTCACGCTCGTCCGCAATCTTGTAGCCGATCCTGGTGTGGGCCCTGGCGAAACGCAGGGCGGATTTCCAATGGAAGGGACGACCCATGTCATCCGTCGGTTCGTGATAGTGGTTTTTCAGGTGATCGCGGAACAATGCCTCGCCATCGATAGACGCATCCGTCGACGTGAAACCCGGAATCAAATAGACCGCGGGTACTCCCTTGCGTACGAATGAGAACTGATCGCTGCGGACAAAGATATTTTCTTCGGGCATT
>CAZVLT010000158.1:0-4047 GCA_964628105.1 uncultured Woeseiaceae bacterium
CCAGCAGCACCTCGAACGACCGTATGAACTTCACGGCATTCCGCTGGTTGTGACTTACCACCCGGCATACTTGCTCAGAAGTCCGTCGCAAAAGCGCAAATCGTGGAACGACCTTTGCCTTGCGCGACGCCTCGCCGAGGAGATCAGCGCATGATCATGCCCGTCGCCGAGCCGCCTTCCACGATTCGCGACATGAGTCACGATGACCTGGCCATGGTGTCAGACATCGAGCGCCGCAGCTATGAATTCCCGTGGAGCCACGGCGTGTTTCGTGATTGCCTGCTCGCAGGCTATCGGTGCATCGTGTTGATACGCGATAACAGGGTTGCCGGTTATGGCGTCCTTTCGGTCGCGGCGGGCGAGGCTCATATCCTGAATCTGTGCGTCGAACCCAGTCGCAGATCTCTCGGCTATGGTGAAAGATTGCTGGACGAGATGTTGTATCGCGCAAGAGCCGCCTCGGTTCGGCAAATTTTTCTGGAAGTACGCCCGTCCAACGAAACGGCATTGCGGTTATACCGCAAGAAAGGCTTTCATCAGATCGCCGAGCGACCGGCCTATTATCAGGCCCATGATGGACGCGAGGACGCAGCCGTTCTGGTCAAAAAGCTTGTTCTCGACGAGTAAGCCAGCAGTAGAAATGTCCGACATCAATCAACAGGTCCTCAAGCGGCGCACGTTCGCGATCATTTCGCACCCGGACGCAGGCAAGACAACGCTCACCGAGAAGCTGCTGCTATACGGCGGCGCGATACAGCTGGCCGGTACCGTCAAGGGCCGCAAGGCGAGCCGCCATGCGACCTCCGACTGGATGAAACTAGAGCAACAACGCGGCATCTCGGTCACGTCGTCGGTGATGCAATTTCCGTACGACGGTCATGTCGTCAACCTGCTCGATACCCCGGGCCATGAGGATTTCTCCGAAGATACCTACCGCACGCTGACCGCGGTCGATTCCGCGCTTATGGTCATCGACTGCGCCAAAGGCGTGGAGCAGCGCACGATCAAACTCATGGAGGTCTGTCGTCTGCGCGATACGCCCATCATGACGTTTATCAACAAGCTGGATCGTGACGGGCAGGAGCCGATCGATCTTCTCGACGAGATCGAGTCAGTGCTCAAGATCCATTGCGCGCCGGTTACCTGGCCAATCGGCATGGGACGCTCACTTAAGGGCGTCTACCATTTGATGCAGGACCGGATCTACATTTATGACCGCGTTGGGCGTCAAAAAGCGTCTGCGCGGCGTGTCGTGGTTGGTATTGATAGCGATGAAGCGACGCAGGTGCTCGGCGACAGTGCAACTTCGTTCCGCGACGAAATTGAACTCGTCAAAGGCGCCTGCCCTGCGCTCTCAGTGCCGGACTATCTTGCCGCGAAGCAGACGCCGGTATTTTTTGGCTCGGCAATTAGCAATTTCGGTGTCAAGGAGTTACTTGATGAGTTCGTGACGGTCGCGCCCGCGCCGCTTGCTCGCGAGAGCGAACAGCGCGTCGTACAGCCCAGCGAGGAGAATCTGTCGGGTTTCATTTTCAAAATCCAGGCGAACATGGATCCGGGACACCGTGATCGCATAGCATTCATGCGCATTTGCTCGGGTGAATACCGCAAGGGAATTCGTGCCTTGCATGTTCGTTCCGGCAAGGAAATGAAAATCGCGGACGCGATTACATTTATGGCAGCAGATCGTCAACACGCGGAGACGGCGTATGCCGGCGACATCATCGGCATTCATAATCACGGTACTATCAATATTGGTGACAGTTTCACGGAAGGCGAGGAGATTCGCTTCACCGGTATTCCAAATTTCGCGCCTGAAATATTCCGCCGTGCCGTCCTGAAAGACCCGTTGCGACTGAAGGCATTGAAGAAAGGTCTGGCGCAGCTGTGCGAGGAAGGTGCCACGCAATTGTTCAAGCCGTTACGCAACAACGATTTGATTCTCGGCGCGGTCGGGCCATTGCAGTTTGAAGTTGTCGCTCACCGACTGAGTGATGAATACAAGGTCGAATGTCAGTTTGAGGCGATCAATGTTGCAACCGCCCGCTGGGTGGAAAGCACTGATGCGAAGATGTTGAGCGACTTCGAGCGCAAGGCGCATGACAACCTCGCGTTGGATCATGGCGAGCGCCTGGTCTACATTGCCCCTACAAAGGTCAACCTGAGTCTGACCGAGGAACGCTGGCCGGATATCGCATTTCGCAAAACGAGAGAGCATTGATTCTTAACAGGAAAATCTTCGCCTGGGCGTTTTACGACTGGGCGAATTCTGCTTTTGCCCTGAGTGTGCTGGCGGTACTTTTTCCGCTGGTGCTTGGTAATTACTGGAGCGCGGGCGACTCCGGCGCCTCTGTTACGGCGCGACTGGGTTGGGTAACGTTCGCGGCCAGCGCCGTGGTGTGTGTGACGGCGCCAATATTCGGCACCATTGCCGACGCCGGCGGTTATCGAAAGCGATTTTTGTTCGTGCTTGCGATTATTGGCGCGGTCATGACGGCCGGGCTGGGCTTGGTTGGAAAGGGTGACTGGCCGCTCGCGCTGGGCCTGTACCTGGTCGCCTCGGTCGGCTTCTACAGTTCGACTGTTTTTTACGACTCCCTGATTATGGACGTCACCGAACCCCGTTATTACAGCTTCGTCTCGACGTTAGGGTTTGCGCTGGGATACCTGGGCGGTGCGGCGTTGCTGGCGCTACACCTTTGGATGCTCTCATCACCTGCACGATTCGGCTTCGCGAATGTGAGCGAAGTATTCAGTTTCGCGTTCGTCTCGGTCGGCATCTGGTGGCTGGTGTTTCTGCTGCCGTTGTTGTTTTTTGTGCCAGAACGGCACAGCGCAATAGAGGTTACGCGCGGCGCCGTGCGCGCTGCATACGCGGAGCTCAGGGCGACGATGCTCGAGGTCAAAAAATATCGCAACGTCGTCATTTTTCTCGGTGCTTACTGGTTGTATATCGGCGGCGTATTCACCGTGATTTTCATGGCAGTCAATTTTGGGCAGCGAATGGGATTTGACGACCAGGATCTCGTCATGGCCTTGCTGATCACCAATTTCATTGGCTTTCCCGCAACCTTGCTGTACGGAGTGCTTGCACAGCGATTCGGACCAAAGTCTGGCATTTACGTCGCGCTGCTGGTGTACATCGCTGCGTGCATGTGGGCGATCACGATGACGGAGGTTCGGGAGTTCTACATCATGGCGATTATTATCGGCATGGTTCAGGGTGGCGTGCAGGGGTTGAGCCGATCCCTGTACGCGTCGCTGATTCCACAAAGCCAACCCGGGGAGTTTTTCGGTTTCTACAGTATGGTGACGAAATTCGCCCATGTCCTCGGCCCGGCAATGGTCGCCGTCGCGGCGACGATTTGGGATGATCCGAAATGGGTGTTGCTGGTCCTGATCCCGCTGTTCATATGCGGAGCTGTGTTGCTGGGACTGGTGCGCGTGACACCCGCCGGCGATGCCGCGCAAGGCGTTAGCCAACCGCGATAATTGCGTTTTTCAGCCGCCGCAGTGTCGTGTCGTCGGCAGGGCCATAACGGGCATCCAGGTAGGCATGGGTCACGTCGTCCACGGGTTGGCTTTGCAAGCTGCTCTCCGCCGCTACGCGACGCGCAAAGTTTTCGGCGGTTTCGCCGACTTGAGGCCGCAAGCCCGTAATCTTTATAAAACGCTGATAGAGCATCGCAGCCCGGTCCTTCGCCGGCGCGCGATAGCGCAGCATCAGGAGGCCACTAATCAAGCCAATCAGCGCGATTACTGTCGCCAGCATCGTTAACATCATTTTGCGCCAGTCCGGATCCTGCATGCCGAGCCATTCCATGAACTTGTTTTGTGTATCGGGGCCATAGCCGAGTACCCAGTCATTCCACTTCGCGTTCAGCGCATCCAGTGTTAACGAGAGCTGGTGAAGTAATTTCGAAGGCGCTGAGAATCCCCAGGCTGCACCGATACCGTCCAGTGCGACATCGAGGGTGCCGTAGTCGATTCGCTCCGGCGCGACGGCTGCCGTCGGATCGACCCGATACCAGCCCAATTCCGGACGCC
>CAZVLT010000159.1:0-4001 GCA_964628105.1 uncultured Woeseiaceae bacterium
CTGCCGCTCCCCGGTGAGCTGGAATCCGTGTATTATTTGCGTCCGATCAGCGACGGTCTCGCTGCCAGATAAGCCGAGGAACAGTACATGGGCTTCAGCACCAGACAAATTCATGCGGGTGTCACACCCGATCCATTGACCGGTTCGATATTGACGCCGATCTACCAGACGACAACCTACGTCCAGCCGTCGGTGGATGAATATCTGTCCAAGGGGTATTCCTACTCTCGTTCGGGTAACCCCACGGTCAGGGCGCTTGAGCTGAAGCTCGCCGACCTCGAAGGCGGCGTGGATTGTTCCTGCTTCGGTACCGGCATGGCCGCAGTGCAGGGTGTGATGCTGGCGTTCCTCAATGCAGGCGACCATGCCATCATCTCGGACGTTGCCTACGGTGGTACCTACAGGTTATGCACGAAAGTACTGAGTCGTTTCGGCGTCGAATTTACTTTCGTAGACGGATCGAACCCCGACGCGGTAGCCGCAGAGGTTCGCGACAACACCACGCTGTTCCTGACCGAAACACCGGCCAACCCGACAATGAAGTGCTCGGATATCGCGGCGATTTCCGAAATCGCGAAAAAAGCCGGCGCCGTGCACGCGGTCGACAACACGTTTCTGACGCCCTACTTCCAACGCCCACTCGAACTTGGCGCCGACCTTTCCATACACAGCACGACGAAGTACATGGATGGCCACAATGCAACGGTCGGCGGCGCGGTTATCAGCGCAACGGAAGAGCATGCGGAAGCCGTACGATTTATTCAGAACAGTACCGGTAGCATCATGTCACCGCAGGTTGCCTGGCTAACGTCGCAGGGGTGCAAGACGCTCGCGCTGAGAATGGACGCACAATCGGCGATTGCCATGGCGATTGCCAGGCACCTTGAGGCGCACCCAAAGATCGAGCAGGTGTGCTACCCGGGACTCGAATCATTTGCACAACATGAGCTGGCAAGCAGGCAGGCGTCCGGTTATGGCGCGATGTTCTGGTTCGAGGTCAAAGGTGGTCTTGCCGCGGGCAAGAAGCTAATGGATAACATCGACGTCTTCAGCCTCGCTGAGAACCTCGGTTCTGTGGAGTCACTAATCACACATCCGGTGACGATGACACACGCCGATGTCGAAGAGGCTGAACGTAAACGCGTCGGCATTATCGACGGCCTGGTGCGTGTCTCCGTTGGGCTCGAAGACGTTGAAGACCTGATCGGCGCACTGGACAAGGCACTCGAACAGGTCTGAAAGAATGTCACACTTTCACCATTTCGATACGCTCGCCCTGCATGCCGGACAAACCGTCGACGGCGAGTTCGGTGCACGCGCGTCCCCCATCTACCAGACAACGTCGTATGTGTTTCCCGATACGGACACCGCTTCGTCGATTTTCAACCTGGAACGTGGCGGGCATGCCTATAGTCGCATTACCAACCCGACAGTCGCAGTGCTCGAGCAACGCATCGCTGCACTTGAAGGGGGGTCTGCGGCGGTTTGTACAGCATCAGGCATGGCGGCGACATTTTGTGCGATCACTGCAATCCTGGGACAGGGTGACCACATCATCGCATCGACGCAGATGTATGGCGGCAATATCAGCCTGATGAAAAATACGCTGCCGCGATTCGGTATCACGACAACCTTTGTCGATCCAACTAACGTCGACGCCTTCCGCGCTGCCATTCAGGACAACACTCGCCTGATCTACGGCGAACTGATCGGCAATCCAGGCCTGGATATCCTCGACCTTGACGGCATTGTAGCCATCGCTGAAGAAAACCATCTGCCGTTCATGGTGGACGCTACCTTTAATACCCCGTATCTGTGCAAGTGCTTTGATTACGGCGTCAATATCACCATCCATTCCGTCACCAAGTGGATGGGCGGTCACGGCGCGGCGATCGGCGGAGTTATTGTCGATGGTGGTAATTTTGACTGGGGGGCGACAGACAAGTACCCGACCATTACCGAACCGTACGCGCCGTTTTCGGGACTCAATATCTGGGAAGAATTTGGGCCAAGTGCCTTTGCGACACGTATTCGGACTGAGGCCATGCGCGAATTCGGGGCCACCATGAGCCCGATGAATGCCTTCCTCTTATTACTGGGGCTGGAGACGCTTTCATTGCGCATGGACAAACACATGTCCAACACCAAAGAACTGCTTGAATACCTTTCCGGTCACGAGCAGGTTTCATGGGTCAGTCATCCAGACCTGCCATCTCATTCAAGCCACAAACTTGCGAAAAAGTATTTGCCCAAAGGGGCGGGCAGCATCGTCAGTTTCGGTGTCAAGGGCGGGCGCGATGCCGGTAAAGCCTTCATCGAGAACGTTAGCCTTGCTTCGCATCTTGCTAACGTTGGCGATGCAAAAACGCTGATTATTCATCCCGCTACTACCACTCACTCACGCATTGACGCGGACGCTCTGGTGGCCGCGGGCATTACCGAGGACATGGTCAGGTTGTCTGTCGGTCTCGAAGACGTCGAGGATATAAAGGTGGATTTCGAGGACGGCTTCCGCGCGTCGAAAAAAATAGCGAACGCGTAACGATGTACTTTGAAGTCAATAACAAGCGGGTCTTCGCGAGTACGGGTGGAAAACGCTTCGACAACAACAAACCCGCCATCATTTTTCTTCACGGTAGTGGTCTGGATCACACGTTCTGGGGCCTGCACTCGCGCTTTTTTGCGTTCAGAAACTACGCTGTGCTGGTGCCTGATTTGCCTGGACATACAAATTCGGAAGGCCCGGAGTTGAAGTCCATAGAGGCGATGGCTGACTGGCTCAATGATGTTGTCGAGGCGCTCGATCTCGACAATATTTCGGTGGTTGCACACTCACAAGGTTGCCTTACCGCGCTGGAGTTCGCGTCTCGCTACGGCGAAAAAGTACGCAGTGTGTCCTTTATTGCCAGCGGCCTGGCCACACCAGTCAACGCTGCCCTTATCGATGCCGCCGAGAACAATCCGGAAGCCGCTATTGCGATGATGCTGTCGTGGGGATTCGGCCACGCCGGACATTTCCACCAGGGACCTATTCCCGGCAACTCGATGGTGGCGGGCGGACGCAAGGTGATGGGCGGAAATCCCAATAGCCTGGCCTCGGACCTGAGGGCCTGCGACGCCTATAAGAATGGGAAAGAGGCTGCAGCCAACATTTCCCGCCCGCACCAGGTCATTCTCGCGGGCGCCGATCGCATGGCGCCGCGCAAGGCGGGTATGGAACTGGTCAGTCACCTCGCAAAACCCGAATTGGATATTATTCAGAAAAGCGGCCACATGGTGCCACAGGAAGCACCCAACGATTGCAGGCTGTTGCTAAAGAATTTCATATTCGCCAACAACCCGTCGTCCTGATCAATCAGACGGACACCAATGTACGAGATTAACAAAGCCGCTGTAATCGGTGCAGGCACTATGGGGTTGGGCATTGCCGGCCAACTCGCGAACGCCGGCGTGGATGTTCTTCTTCTCGATATTCCGGCTGCGGGCGATAAACGCAACGCCCATGCCGAAAGGGCCATCGAGCGACTTCTCGATGAAAACCAGCCCGGACTTACGCATCGCGACAACCTCGAGCGCATTACGATCGGCAACATCGAAGACGACCTTGAAAAGCTCGTGGACGTCGACTGGATCGCTGAAGCGATCGTCGAACGGCTGGAACTCAAGAAGACGCTTTACAAGCAGATAGACGCGGTTCGCAAACGCGGCTCAATCGTTTCCTCGAATACTTCCACTATCCCAATCGCCCTGCTGGTCGAGGACATGCCGGCCGATTTCCGCGCGGAGTTTGCGATTACGCATTTCTTCAATCCAGTCCGCTATATGCGGTTGCTGGAAATTGTGCGCGGCGCAGGTTGAAGGCCATTAGGGAGAATGCCGTAGCAAGTTATTTCGCGTTGCCCGGCGACCTTGGCCTCGTCGAGTTTCACAGCAAAGCGAATACTCTCGATGGCGACTCCATGCTATTGCTGCAAGACGCAGTGCAACATGCTACCGAGAAT
>CAZVLT010000160.1:0-3998 GCA_964628105.1 uncultured Woeseiaceae bacterium
GCGCTGTATCAGCAGCTCTGTTTTTCCGGAGCCTGCCGGAGCCTGCACGATAAAGGAGCGTGACACATCGAGCGAGTTGCCGCGTGCCTGCAAATCGTCTTGCAGAAGTTGCTCGTCAGTCCTCACGGCATAACTCCGTGTATCGACTAAGGAGATTTAGTGGGCGTGCGTTCCTGACTCCTTGTCGCAGATTGATGCGCACATCGCCCGCGCCGAGCTGCGCACAAGCTATATCGATCTGCTCCTTGCTGCTGCGCAATAACTCGTGCCAGGATTCTGAATCGGAATAATCCCGCCCGGTCCCATCAAACGTCGTTTCCCGGCTGTCGATATTCACCAGGGCCAGTGCAGAGACGTTCACATCGGTCGCACACGCGTACACAAATAACTGAATCTCGTGCGGCTCTCCCTTGGCATTCAGCAACGTCTTTCTGGCGCCTGTCTTGTAGTCAAGAATGGCAATAGATCCATCTTCAAATCGATCAATTCGATCAAAACGAAGCTGCAACCGCATATCGCCGGCAACGAAATCGAATTTGCCCTCGACGTCGTCGACTTCGAATTCACCGCGGTCGCGATCCAGTGTTACGAAATGCCGCAACAGGTTTGCAACACGGCCACGTTCGAGAGCAAACAACTGGTGCAACACAGCATCGGTGTTTCGATCGTGTCGCTGAAACGCGAAATCAAGCGCGTCGGCAATGCGTTGTGTCAGGTCATCGCCCTGCCAGGTACGAATTTCGCGACTTGATGGGGTATCGATGTAGAGCTTGTGGAGCGCGTCATGAATGATGTTGCCACGCAACGAGGCTGGTATGCCTATCGCCTGCGGCTGAATCGGCCTGACGCCCATGCGACCGAACACGAACGCCGCTAAAGGCTCATTTAACTGGCGCTGAATCGTGCCCGCACCGCCCGATATCTTTTCATCGGCGGCGATACGCGGCACGGTGTCCTTGGCAACCAACGTTGTTCCGCTTTTGACGAGGCTTGCGGCGTGCCAACCGGGATCTGGCCGTGCTGCACCGGGCTCTAACGACAGCGTCGATAGCAAGTCGCTTGCTGTCTGTTGTGAATCGTTTTCAGTCAAGGGGTAGCTGCATATGATCGCCGGCGCTGACCCTGCCAGGCGCGACAACACCTGGGTTGCAAAGCTCAGGGTATCCGCAGGATCTGCGTCCGGCATGCCGTGTTCTTGCTGCAAGCGCCGCGACAATAAATTCGAAGGTTTCCCCGCAGGTGGCCAGTTACCGGCCGTGAGTCCGCAGATCCATAGCGCATCGAATTGGGCGCCGGATGCTTCCAGCGGCCCCATTAGTTGCACCACTGCCTTGCCGGATTCGGGTTGAAACACGGTGGTGGCGGCAAGCGACTCCAGTCGCGACACTGCTGCTCCAGCGCTCATCGCTGGTGCAACGAGATGCAGGCGGGCAAAGTCGTTGAGCAGCTCGCGCCAACGATTGATCAATTGAAACTCGGCACTTTCCAGCGACCCCTGACCGGGCCAACCGACTTCTCGCAGGATTTCGTCAAAGTAAACCGCCCATGCCGATGGCGACGCCTGCTTCTTCAATCCTCGACGACGTTTCGCGAATGCGGCAACAAGAGACAGCCAGTCACTGCCTGCAGCCGCCTCCTCACGCCCACGCAAGGCCGCAATCACCATCGAGGGCGACCAATTGCGATCCGGCAGCAACCGCAACCTCAACTCAAGTCGAATTCGCGCCCCTGAATCTGAAATGCCCAACAGCGGCGAGCGCAACAGTTGAGCAACGTCGGTTGCCGATATTTCTCGGACGAGCCAACGCAATAACAACAAGGCCGTTGTTATCGCAGGGTAGTTGGCTAACGTCCTGCCGTAGGAGACATTGACCGCATCGCTTAGTGACTGTCCTCCGTATTGCCATCCCGGCGTCGCGCCTTCTCGTACAAGCCGGGCAAAGCGCTCTGAGTGTTGGTCCAGGCCGCTGGCGATAATCGCCACATTTGCGTTAGCGTGTTGTTCCACTGTTTCACGGGCCCACGCCCCTGCAGCCCGCATTTCCGCATCGCGGTGCTCAAATTCCTGTAGCAAACCGATTGCCGGACTTGCTGCAGGTGAAGGACTGAGCACTTCACTGCCTGCCCGCTGCAATGCTGCGCGGATGGCGATCGCGACTGGTCGCTGCCGATCGAACCCTGCGAACGTGTAACGGTCCGCGACGCCGACTTGATTCGACTCAATCAGTTGCAGCGCAAGTGCCGCCAGCCCCGCGTCATCGACCCATTTCTCGCGTTCAAGGATGCCAAGGTATCGACCTGCGGCGGACGCAAACATGCGTTGGTCCGTGCTCTGTGCAGATCTTGCAACTTCTTTGATTGAAATCTGCCAATCCGCTAGTTGTTGCCACGTATCGCGCGACAAACTTACCAGGTTCGCCATAGCGGGTGCCGGCTCACCAATCTCCTTGCGCAGGCACCGTTCCCACAACAACTGGCTCTGGTGTTGATTCAATCGCGTCGGTAAAGATTCCTGACGACTGGCACCATCCACGATCGACCCCAGCCAGTCATGCCAGGTTTCAATGTCAGGATTGCGCCAGGCTTGTTTACCCGCGTTCAGTTGTTGTTCACCGTATTCGCTGTGCAGTGTCCGGGCAAGGCGTCGATTCGCCGTGACAACCGTTCCGCAACTTGCCAGTGCATCCGCTAACCAGTCATACATCGGTCAGGCGTGTTGCTCTAGGCACGCTTCTATGCGATCGAAAACCAGATCGATAGTATCGGTGTCGGGTAGTGTCGTGATTCGGAAATGATCCGAGTACGGCGTATTGAAGCTGCTTCCCGGCGCCACCAGCACATGATGATTTTCGAGCAGGTCCAGTGCGAACGCCTGATCATCGAGTTTGCCATTGAATCGCGACTGCAATCGGATGAACGCGTACATCGCGCCCATGGGGCGCTCCATACTCAGATACTCGCTCGCCGCTACGCGCTCAATGACTGCCTGGCGTGACTGGTAGAGCCGCCCGCCGGGCTGCACCAGTTGCTCGATGCTTTGAAAACCGCCCAGGGCTGTCTGCACCGCCCACTGCCCAGGTACATTGCTGCATAGACGCAACGCAGATAGTAATTCCATGCCATGAATGTAGGCTTCGGCACGGTCGAGTTCGCCGCTGAAAACGCACCAGCCTACGCGATAGCCGCAAGCACGGTAGATCTTCGACAATCCGGAAAACGTGAGGCACACGGTGTTCCGGACCAACGTAGCCAGTGGAATAAATTCTGCATCGTCATACACCATCTGATCATAGATCTCGTCGGCCATGACGACGAGGTCGTGCTTTTCTGCGAGCGCGACGATGCTTTGCAGCGTGTCGCGGTCGTAAACTGCGCCGCTGGGGTTATTGGGGTTAATAACGACAATTGCCCTGGTATGAGAATTGATCAGTTTTTCCACAGACTCGATTGCCGGCAGGAATGCAAGGTCGGGTGGGCATTCATAGTGACGTGCGACGCCGCCGTTTAGTGCTACCGCCGCGCTCCACAAGGGATAATCGGGGCTGGGAACCAACACCTCGTCCCCCGGGTTCAATAACGCACGGAGCGAAAGATCGATAAGTTCGCTGACGCCGTTGCCAATAAATACCTCGTCCGCGCTGATACCCTGGATGCCACGGTTCTGCTGTTGCATAACGACAGCTTCGCGTGCCGGAAAAATTCCTTTCTGGTGGCAATACGGCTCTGCCTGACCGAGATTCTCGATCATCGCCAGGCGCATTGTTTCCGGTGTACGAAACCCGAACAACCCCGGGTTGCCGATGTTCAATGAAATTATTTCGTAACCGCGCTTTTGCATCTGCAGCGCGCGATTGTCGAGCTGGCCGCGAATTTCGTAGCGGACATGCTGTAGTACTTCACTTGTTTGAATGTTCGATGGTCGCGCTGTCATCTCTGCGTTCTCAAAAAACCCGGCCAACCTTGCGGTTGGCCGGGCGGGTCCGCACGGAGATTGCGGA
>CAZVLT010000161.1:0-3976 GCA_964628105.1 uncultured Woeseiaceae bacterium
CGCCGATTTCGAATACACCCACTCGTTTGCCGTCAACAGTCACCGGCTTGTAACGAATGCGAACTGGCGGTTCGATGTATTCATTTGCCAGCGACTGGTAGGACGGTTTGCCTGAAAAGTCGTCGACCTCCACGTTGTGCACCAGTTTTCGCCCCTTGCTGTCGAATTCGACGCCGACAACAATGTGCCGTGGACCGTCGACCGATGCGTTCGCCATAGCAAGCACATCACGCAGAAAGCTGCGTATGCCGCCGTCTCCATATTCGCTCTTACGAAACTGGGTTGCGGTTCCCGAGGTCGCAGAACGGGCTATTTTGACTAGACTATTCATGAACCTGTCAATTCTGACGAATTATGTTCAACAGAATGGGAACCAATCGACATTTCTGAGAACTGATGCACATATCCGGCCGAGATGCGAAGATGCCGGAATGTCCACCACCCCGAGTGCATTGAGCCAGATTACCGTGGCACCACCGTCCCTCGACTCGGGCGCCGTAGCTCGCGAAGTGGGTGCTCAGTACGGTTTATCTGGCACTTACACGCCGTTGATCAGCGAACGTGATCAAAATTTTTGCATGACGACGGTTGGCGGCGAGCGCTTTGTCGTCAAGATCGTGAGCGCAGTCGAGAAGCCGGTGGGCACCGATTTTCAGATTGCGGTGCTATTGCATCTTGAGAAGGCGGGTGTAGCAGGAGTACCGCGAATCGTGCGGACAAAGGCCGGGGAGGAATGTGGTTGCGTCGATTGCGACGGCGTCAATTACCGGCTGCGGATCGTTACTTTTCTTGACGGCACCGTGATGCGGCACGGTCGCATAGTTCCAAAGCTCGCGCGAGATTTCGGACAACGTCTTGCGGAGCTGGATCTCGCGCTCGAGAATTTCTCGCATGCGGGCGCGAGCCCGATACTGTTTTGGGATATACAAAGAGCAGCGGAATTGCGTGTCCTGGTCACCCACATCAGCGATGCGTCGCTAAGAGCAAACGTCGATGTCATTCTGGAGAAATTCGAGTCGGATGTTTTGCCGCAATTAGCCCAGCTGCGCGCGCAGGTTATCCACAATGATGCGAACACCGAAAATGTACTTGTCGACGAATCAGGGTCGGTGTCGGGAATCATCGATTTCGGCGACATGTTGCGAGCGCCGCTCATTGTTGAAGTCTCGACGGCGGCGTCCTACCTGCGATCCAACAAAGACGATCCGGCGCAACTGATAGCGGATTTCGTTCGCGGCTACTACGAGAAACAACCGCTCGAAAATCGGGAATTGAGATTGCTTTTCGATCTGATCCGGACGCGTGTCGCGACCACCATTACGATGCTTTATTGGCGGCTCACTGCGCGCGAGGAGGACGATGATTATCGACAGAAAGCGCTGGAGTTCGAGAGCAGCGCCGCGCGCTTCTTGCAGGCATTGAATTCCCTGGGTAGAGATGCTTTCCTACAGCGCATCACGCGGGAGCTGACAAAAGCTTAGTCACCGCGAAAAAACCGGCGTGAAGTTCAGCCTGGACACGCCTGCTTGAAATAATTTGTTCATTTCGCGGGTCATATAGTCAAACCAATCGGAATTCCAACTGATGCTACGCTCATTTTTTCATATCGCGTTTGCGATGCTCATTTGCATGAGTCTTGTCTGCAGCGTGTCTATCCAATACGGCCACGCCGATGTGCCGGTTGCTGAGACCGCGGACGCCATCAGGCCGCTTAAAGCTGGTGACGGTGCACCGCGTTTCACTGTTGAGACCGTCGATTACGAGCAATTCGAATTTAATCCCCGGGATCTTGAGCGCCCCGTCGTTCTGCTCGCTTTTCGCGGCGGCTGGTGCCCCTTCTGCAATATGTACTTGTCTGACATGCGCCATGTCATTCCAGGTATCAGCGCTTTGGGCGTCGACGTGTTATTCCTGAGCGGTGACCGAGCTGAATTGCTGCACGCAAGTCTGAGTCGCGAAACACAGGAAAATATCGCCGGTTTGAACTACACCATTTTGTCGGACGCTGACGCGCAGGCCGCGATCGCGCTTGGTATCGCCTTCAGGGCGTCGGACCGGACGATGAATCGCCGCAATGAGAAGGGCGATGACATTGAGCGTTCGTCGATGGCCAGGCGCGGTGTATTGCCCGTGCCGGCAGTGTTCGCAATCGACAGGCACGGGATTATTCAATTTGCCTACACCAACGCGAACTACAGAGTCCGCTTGCCGGCCGACGAACTCATGGCGGCAGCTCGCGAGATTGCCGCTGCAGATTGAGGGCTGCAAATGATAGTCTTCGTGCACTATTGAAAGCACGGAGTTGCAGATGGTTACCGCAATCGTTCTTATTAAAGCCGAGACCAATCGTATTCCGGAACTCGCCGACGAGATTGCCGCTATGGCGGGTGTATCCGAAGTTTTCTCGGTGGCCGGTCGGCATGACCTGGTCGCTATTGTCCGGGTATCCAAAAACGAAGAACTCGCTGATGTGATCAGCGACAAAATGCGGCATCTGAATGGAATCGTCGCGACGGAAACGATGATCGCTTTCCGGGCCTATTCTAGGCAGGAACTTGAAGCAGGATTCGAGCTGGGCCTGGATTGATGAGCAAGACCGATTCCGGCGGTCTTATTATCCGGCTAATTCGTCGTGCAACGAAGATCGAGGCGTACGAGCTCGCGCCGACAATATTGTCGTTCGTTTTCGTATTTACACTGATGACGGCGTACTTCATTTTACGCCCCGTGCGCGACTCACTGTCGTCGGACTGGTCGGACGAACAGCTAAGTTGGCTTTGGACATCGACGTTTTTCATTAGCATCATCGCTGTCAGCATTTACGGGGCAGTAATCTCGCGAATCAAATTCAAGATTATCGTGCCAAGCGTTTACGCGTTTTTTGCCTCGACGTTTGTTGGCTTTTACATACTTGGCTCGACACTCGGTGACAATGACCTCGTCAACAGGGCCTACTACGTCTGGCTGAGTGTGTTCAGCCTTTACCACCTTTCCGTTTTCTGGACGTTCATGTCGGGCCTCTACGACAAGGGGCAGGCCAAACGCCTGTTCAGTGTCATAGCTATGGGCGCTAGCGCAGGCGCGATTGTCGGCCCGTCAATCCCGACATTTTTTGCCGATAATATCGGCACGCTCAATTTGTTGCTCATCGCGGCAGTGTTATTGATGGTGCCTATCCCGATCATCGGCAAGCTCGAGCGTCTGCGGATCAGTCACCTTGGCACCGAAGATGTTCAGGTCGACCTCTCGCGCGAACAAAACCTTGGCAGCAATCCGTTCTCCGGTTTCATCAAGTTTGTCAGCAATCCGTATTTACTTGCGATCGGTATTTTCATTCTTCTGTATGTGCTGATGAACACGTTCATCTATTTCGAGCTGCGTAAGATGCTCGGTGGCCTTGATCGCGAGGTTCGCACGCAGGTCTGGGGCGGAATAGATCTGGCTGTAAATTCCCTGGCGCTGGTCACGGCGTTATTCGTGACTGGGCGGCTGGCTACGCGTGTTGGCATGTCCGAAACACTGGCGTTGATTCCCCTGCTCATGGTCGGCGGCTGGCTCGTGGTGGCATTGAGCCCGGCGCTAGCCGTGCTCGTTGGCCTGCAGATCGTGCGTCGCGCGGGCAACTACGCGATTACTCGACCGGGTCGCGAGATGCTGTTTACCGCAGTTGATACCGAAACCCGTTTCAAGGCAAAACCGGTAATCGACATAGTGGTCTACCGCGGTGGCGATGTTGCGACGGCCTGGTTATATACGGCGTTGTCAACGACACTCGGCATCGGCCTGGCAGGTATAGCGGCGTTCGCAGCAGTTGTTGCTGCCGTATGGGCGGCAGCAGGAATATTTTTGGGCAAATCGTATGATCATGTCAACGATGAGGTTTGAAAGGTGGGACTGAGAAACACATCGGTGGAATTCGGAAGGAATGATGTACTGCGCCGCATGACGGTCGGTGTTAAATAGAAGATGACTGACG
>CAZVLT010000162.1:0-3894 GCA_964628105.1 uncultured Woeseiaceae bacterium
AACAATAACAATCGCGTCACTCGCGGACTCAGTATTAACGATGCAAAACGCGTATCTCGAATCCGAATCAAGCGCCGCTGAAATGGCGATCAGCCTGAAGAAAGATTGGGTTTTCGACAATGTAAGTGCCTTGCGAAGTGCGCTCGACGAGGTCGACATTGGCGATACAAGTCATGTCACGTTTCAGTGCGGTGGGCTCCAAACGATCGACATTGCAGGCGCATGGGTCTTATTTCGCAAGTCCGAGGATCTTAAGGCCACAGGGCATATCACAGACTTCAGGGGATTCAAGGCGGCCCATTTCAAGTTTCTCGAAAACATCACCGGTGTGACGGATACGGCGGCGACCAATGATGCAATTGGCGACGCCGTTGACGCAGGACGATCACGCAAGGTCCTGGAGTCTCTTGGTTACGCCGCTACCCGGGGGTTTGAAGATCTTGGATTTATTGCGCACGCTATCTTCGAGGGCGCGAAAAAGCCTTCGGTGCTGATGCTCAAGGAAACGATCCGGCAGATCGACCAGGCGGGTGTGCGCGCAATGCCGATCGTTTTTCTTATTTCGTTTCTTATGGGCCTCGTGATGGCCTACCAGGGCGCGTTACAGCTTGAGAAGTTTGGTGCGACAATTTTCGTCGTCGATTTGGTCGCTCTCTCCATCTTGAGAGAGATGGGCGTTTTGCTGGCTGCAATTATGGTGGCAGCCCGCTCTGGCAGTGCTTTTGCGGCATCACTCGGCGTCATGAATATCAATGAGGAAACAGATGCACTGCGGGTGATGGGACTTAATCCCAATCAGATTCTGGTATTGCCTAGAATTCTTGCGTTGCTGGTCGTGTTGCCACTATTAACAGTGTTGGCCGACCTGGCGGGGCTGCTGGGCGGCATGCTGCTGTCTACAGTCGTGCTCGACATCGGCGCCACCCAGTATGTTGAGCGCGTAGCCAGCGGTGCGGATCTGCAAACGTTCATGGTAGGGTTCAGCAAAGCGCCGGTATTTGCGTTACTCATTGGCGGCGTCGCCACTCTTCGCGGATTGCAAGTTAAGTCATCGGCCGAGGAACTGGGCCGACTGACGACAGTTGCAGTCGTGCAGTCGATTTTTCTTGTCATCCTTGCCGATAGTGTCTTCACCGTGATCTTTGCAAAGTACGGCATCTGATGGAGACTATCATCTCGATTCGCGATTTGGTCAATCAATTTGGCACGAATCGTGTGCATGATGGCTTGTCGATGGACGTGATGCGCGGCGAAATATTGGGCGTTGTCGGTGGATCAGGAACGGGAAAATCGGTGCTGCTGCGGAGCATTCTCGGGCTACACAGAATTACCAGTGGCTCGATTGAGGTGCTCGGGCAAACCATTCACTACCAACGACCCGGTCCCGAAAAACACTGGGGCGTACTGTTTCAATCAGGCGCCCTGCTGTCCGGCCTCACTGTCAGCGAAAACGTCGAATTGCCGATTGCCATTCATTCGGACATGTCGCCGGAAACGCGAAGCGAGTTGGCACTGTTGAAGATTCGCATGACGGGTCTGCCGGACTCGGCGGCCATGAAATATCCGTCCGAGCTGTCGGGCGGGATGATCAAGCGGGCGGCGCTGGCTCGTGCGCTCGCACTGGAACCGAAAATTCTGTTTCTGGACGAGCCGACTTCTGGTCTCGATCCAATCGCGGCGACGGAATTTGATAATCTTGTAAAATACCTTCAATCAAGCCTCGACCTGACCCTCTTTATGGTCACCCACGACGTCGACTCTTTGTTTGGTATCTGTGATCGGATTGCAGTGTTGGTTGACGGCAGGGTTGTGGCCGGAACACGCGACGAAATTACGCAATCAAATCACCCATGGATTCGTCGCTATTTCGGCGATCCACGATCGCAGAGAGCGCGTCAGGCGGGAGAATAATATGAACGACCGCAACAGCTATCTGATCGTTGGCGCATTTATAACTGTTGGCCTTGTAGCTATGGTCGCAATGATCCTGTTTTTTGCAGGCGGTCGAATCACCGAACGCACTGTTCGCTATACCGTATTATTCGAACGCGATATCAGCGGTCTGACGTTGGGTGCGCCGACTCGCTATCTGGGTGTTGAGGTAGGTCAGGTAATCGCGATGAATCTGGTGACCCACAACGGTACCCAAGTTCGAGTCGACCTCGAGGTGTTGCAATCGACACCAGTGACAACGGCGTCTTATGCAAGCCTGGCGTTCCAGGGTGTTACCGGAGTTGCGTTCGTCAGTCTTGCGTCGGATCAGGATATCAGTGCAATGCCACTCGATTCCGGCGACTCCGAGTATCCGGTTATTCCCGCACGTGATGTCGGACTTGCTGCGCTGCTATCTGACGGGCCGGAGATCACCCACAAGATTAACGAACTGCTCGACAAGGCCAACCAGTTGCTCGATCAGGAAAATCGGGACAGTTTGGGGCGTTCCCTGGCCAGTATCGACAAGCTGACCCAATCGTTGGCTGCCCAGGAAGAATCTATCGGTGCTCTGCCACAGCAATTGCAATCCGTTCTCGAAAAAATCGGCACGACGGTCAGCGAGCTGCAGGCAACGCTCGATCAGGCAGGGCCCGATCTTGTCGAGACGATGCAGGCGCTCAACCAGACCAGTGATAATCTGGTCAATATTAGCGAGCGTATGGACAGTTGGCTGACCGACCATGACAGGGACATGAGACAGTTTATGGATGGTGGCCTCGCCAAGGCGCCGGCACTCATTGCCGACACACGAAACACAATGCGCGAATTCGAAAAACTGCTGAATGAACTGCGCGAGAATGCGTCGCAGCTCGTCTACGAGCCGAAAAGTGAAGCAGTCCCGGTTGAGCACTGACAGGATTCATGATGTTAGGGTCAAAGCAGTTATCGATAATTCTCATGCTACTTTTCGGCATCGCCGCTTGTGCCGGCATCTTGGAGACCGATCAGCCCGCTGAACGAACCTACTGGTTGAAACCGCTGATTGTGCAGGGTGCCGATGCGGCCGGTGACTCGATGCCGAGTCTTGTCGTGACGGTTAGAGCAGCGCCTGGTTTGGACACCGATCGAATGCTGATTCTGCAATCCGGGGCTCGTCTCAATCACTATGAGGCCGCCCGCTGGCCCGATAACGTGCCCGAAGTGCTTGAGTCACTGTTGCGCAGGACCGTCGAGTCGACTGGCGATTACGCGCGCGTCTCAGGTGGTAAGGGCACGCGTTCGGCGGACTGGCAATTGGAATTGGAAGTGCGCGAATTCTATACGGTGGCGGCGTCTTCGGCCGGTACTGGCAAAGTGCGGGTGGCGCTAAGCGGGCATGTCAACTGTCATGATACCGACCATGTGATATCACTGCTGGCGAATGTTGATCTCTACGACGAGCGATTGAGTGTGATCGTTGCTGCTCATGAAAAGGCACTTCATGAGGTCTCGAGACAGATGGTGAGCCAGCTGTCTCTGGCGTGTGGTTCGAACACCTATGGAATCACATAGCAGCATGACACGCGATATTCGTTGAAATCAGCTTCGGCTGACATTCGCACAAACGGAGCATCGTAATGACTGATTTAGGTCACAGTAGCGCAGAACAGTTGGCATTGAAGTTTTTTAGTCGCGTTTGGACACCGCCCAACGATCTCGATGCCATCGATGACTTAATGACAGAAGATTATGCGATCACGTCAGGTGGCAAGGACATAATCGGACGCGAAGAATTCAAAGCCTGGGTGAAAGAATTCCAAACGCATTTGCTGGAGGCAAGAACGGAGAGCCTGGAAGTCTTCGCCAACGTCGCCGACGATCGGGTGGTCTCGCGCTGGGTTTGTTCGGGTAAGAACAACGGGGTGCTGGGCCAGCCGGGACACGGCGAAATGATTTCCTTTACCGGAATCGCCATCTGGG
>CAZVLT010000163.1:0-1999 GCA_964628105.1 uncultured Woeseiaceae bacterium
GAGCATTCTTGAGCAGCTGATCCAGCAACGCGTTATCGACAACTACCTCAAAGAGGCGGGTTTTCAAGTCAGTAAACGACAACTCACGGACATCGTGCACGGTATGCCGGAATTTCGCGTCGACGGTCAGTTCAATAAGGAAAAGTACGACGACGTATTGAGAAATGCCGACTTGAGCGTGTCTCAGTTCGAGCAATCTCAATTGCTCTCCATACGCCGAGCCCAGTTGCAGGTCGCGATTCGGGGTTCTTCTATCGTGTCTCCCGCCGATTACCGCCGCTATCTGAATCTCAGGTTTGAGCAACGAATTGTCACAGCCGCAACGATTTCAGCGGCGTCCGTGGCGGATGAAATTGTTGTGACCGATGAGATGATTACGGCGTATTACGATGACAACGCGACGCTCTACCAGGTGCCTGAGACGGCGGACGTCGAGTACGTGGAAATTCGTCGTGACGATGTTGCGGCGGCAGTCAGCATTAATGAACAGCAATTGCAGGATTACTACGAGTTCAATTCGGATCGTTACCTGCGAGACGAGCAGCGTCGAGCACGCCACATTCTGATTTTGTTCGACGATGATGAGGCAGGCGCCGAAATCGTGGCGAACGAGATGCTGACGCGTGTCCGGGTGGGCGAATCGTTCGAAGAACTGGCTCGCAAGTATTCCAAGGATGGCGGCACGGCGGAGCAGGGCGGCGATCTGGGTATTTTGACACGCACGCAGATGCCGGACGATCTCGGCGACGAGATTTTCTCAATGAATATAGGCGATATCGCCGGGCCGGTAAAAAGCGATTTCGGTTTTCATGTCGTGCGCCTCGACGAGATTCTCGAAAGTGGCCCGGTGCCCTTCGAGCAGATTCGTGCGTCGTTGATAACGGAGCTGCAGGACCAGGAAGCGGAAGGCTTGTTCCGTGAGCTGGAAAGAAAACTATCTGACGCGTTGTTCGATGCAGCAGACATTCACGGATTGGCTGACACGATCGA
The DNA here is from genome assembly GCA_964628105.1 of uncultured Woeseiaceae bacterium. Classification (GTDB taxonomy): domain Bacteria; phylum Pseudomonadota; class Gammaproteobacteria; order Steroidobacterales; family Woeseiaceae; genus UBA1847. Next base: position 991 of record CAZVLT010000163.1, read on the forward strand.
CGGCGATGTCAAAGCGGTTGCTGGTTTCAGTCACTCGGGCGGTGAGCCGTTTGGCAATAACCAGGCGGCGATCGACGCCGTCTTTGCTGCCGATGTTCTCGCGGGCGAGCAGCTGTCTGAGCTTATCGGGCTGGATGCAAATCGCACAGTCGTGTTTTCAGTAACGAAGCACTACGAAGCGACACGCGAGCTGCTTGCCGATGTTCGCGATCAGGTTATCGCAGCGCTGACATCGAGGCTGTCCGAAGATCTGATGGCCGTTAAAGCACAGCAGATGCTGGATGCGATGGCAGCTGGCGACGAGTTCGCGACGGCAGCGGAGCTTGTCGGCGCGGCAGTGGCTGCACCGGCCGTCATGTCACGCGACGCAGAGGGTCTGGATCAGTCAGTCGCTGTGGCCGTATTCACAGCGCTCAAACCGACCCAGGACAAGCCCGTAACGGGCCGTACGCGCAACGATGCAGGCGGCTATACCGTATTCACTCTTGATGCGGTAATGCCGGGCCGGCCTGAGGCGATCCCGCTTGCTGACCGGGATGAGGGCAAGCTGCAGCAGGTTGAGCGCTTTGGCGTCAGTGATTTCATCGCCTTCGTAGAGGCGTTGCGCGCGAATGCCGAGATCATCATCAACGAGGATGCGCTGGCCGCGCAGGACGTGTTCCAGTAAGCTTGCCCGCATAACAACAAACATTATGTACGGCGTAGCGCCGTCCCGGGGGAACGTATGCGCAAGCTTGCCCTGCATTGGCAGATTCTGATCGCGATTATTCTGGCGGGTATCACCGGTACCATTGTTTTCGAATATCGCGCTTCAACCGGCAATGAGCCAGGAATTTTCGGCATCGATTTTATTACGATGTTTGATTATGTCGGCACGTTGTTTCTCAATGCACTGCGCATGATCATCGTGCCGCTGATTACATCGTCAATCATCATCGGCGTTGCCGGAATCGGTACTGGCGGCAACCTCGGTTCGTTGGGCGGCAAGACGCTGCTGTTTTATGCGACA
>CAZVLT010000163.1:2099-3820 GCA_964628105.1 uncultured Woeseiaceae bacterium
AAATATTCGTGCGCATGATACCGACCAACGTCGTCAAGGCTGCGGCGGACGGGCAAATGCTCGGTCTCATCTTCTTCGCCATTCTCTTCGGCTATTTCATGACGCGCCTGAATCATGAATACGCGGAGCCGGTGTTCAAATTCTGGGATGGCGTCTTTCACGTCATGATGAAAATGACGGAATGGATCATGAAATTCGCGCCGATCGGCGTCTTCGGATTGGTTGGCGCGGTGATCGCCGAGGCCGGACTCGGCGCCACAGGGCCATTGGCGGTGTTCTCGGTCTCCGTGCTGCTGGCGCTGGCGCTGCATGCCTTCGTCACGTTGCCATTGTTGGTGCGATTCGTCGGGCGAGCGAATCCGTGGAAGACCCTGGCGGGCGCATCTCCGGCGATGCTGACTGCATTCTCGACGGCATCATCGTCGGCGACACTGCCCGTAACAATCAAGAGTGTTGAAGAAAATATTGGCGTGTCGAACAAAACGTCCAGTTTTGTGTTGCCGCTCGGCGCAACGGTGAATATGAACGGCACCGCGCTGTATGAGTGTGCGGCGGCGATGTTCATTGCGCAGGCGTACGGGCTGGAGCTGACTCTCGGCGTTCAGTTTACGATTGTGGCCATCGCGTTGATGACGTCCATCGGTGTCGCCGGCGTGCCGTCCGCATCGCTGGTGGCGATCGCAATCATTCTCTCCGCTATCGGACTGCCCATCGAGGCGATCGGCGTGCTGATGGTGTTCGACCGCATCCTCGACATGTGCCGCACCAGCATCAACATCTGGGGCGATTGCTGCTGCGCCACCGTCGTTGCGCGGCTGGAGGGTGAGGAAACGAACGTCGCTCTGTAGCAGCGATTAATCGTTATCCAGTGACATCGCCATGATGTTGACGCCCGCGTCGACAAACGTAATCTCGCCCGTGATACCGCTCGCCAGGTCCGAACACAGGAATGCAGCGGTGTTGCCGACTTCCGCGGTCGTGACCGTGCGGTGCAATGGCGAAGCTTTCTCCGCGTGACTCAGCATTTTGCGAAAGCCGCTGATACCGGCCGCGGCCAGCGTCTTGATGGCGCCCGCCGATATGGCGTTGACCCGAATTCCCTTCGCACCGAGATCAGCCGCGAGAAAGCGTACGCAAGCCTCAAGACTGGCTTTGGCCAGCCCCATGACGTTGTAACTCGGCACGGCTTTCTCCGCCGCGTAGTACGTCATCGCCAGCATTGCGGCATTGCGGCCCTCCATCATCGGTAATCCAGCTTTGGCCAGGGCGGCAAGACTGTAGGCCGAGATGTCGTGCGAGATGCGGTAGCCCTCGCGTGTGACTGACTCGACGAAGCCGCCTGCGAGTTGTTCGCGCGGCGCGAAGCCAACGGAATGAACAATGATGTCGAGTCCGTCCCATGTTTTGCCGAGATTCTCGAAAACCGCGGCGATTTCATCGTCGCTCGATACATCACAGGGGAACAACAGGTCAGTATTCTGGCCCAGTCTGTCGGAGAGTTTGGTGACACGGCTCTTGAGCTTGTCGTTCTGGTAGGTGAACGCGATTTCACATCCTTCGCGTGCGAACGCCTCGGCAATGCCTGTTGCTATTGAACGATCGCTTGCGACACCAACGATCAGCGCGCGCTTGCCGGCCATGAAGCCCATAGTGTTATCCCGTGTCGAATTCAGTCGCGTATTCTAACCTGAAACGCTCGTTGTGGGAGCGCGCCTTGCACC
>CAZVLT010000164.1:0-3798 GCA_964628105.1 uncultured Woeseiaceae bacterium
AACGACTGTGTAGCGTCGTGCATACCCACTCCGCAAGATCTTCCATTTCCCTAAGTGTCTGTAGCGATCTCGGATCGTCGCCGCGCAACGCAACAAGGTCACCCCAGCCACGTACTGCAATTGCGAGGCGCCGATTCAGCCAGCTATCGTGCTGTATCAGCGGTTCGCTCCAGTCAGTCTGGTCATGGAGGCTGTCACCGTCATCCACGCATGTATACAGCGCTTTTTGCAATGCGTCGCGACGAATAGCACCATCGCCCTCAGCGTACTCGGTCAGGTTTAATTGCATTGCTATCCAAGCCGAACCCCTCGGCACGGGCATACACGCGACCGGCAGGAATTCGTCGGCCGCTTCGGCTGGCAACAGCGGGCACGGGGACGTTACAACCGATGGCTCGACGACAAGAAACATGGTCCTCATTGTGCGGCGGGGTCTGCGGAAAGGCCGCAGTTCTTACTGGGCGTGTTGTGCAGTTTTTGTGGGTATGCGCAGTCTCAGGTCTGGCATGAATCCTTGCGCGGGTGTACCTTTCGCTGCAGGCGTTGACGTATAACAAGCTCAACATAATCAGGACCAGCAAATGCCTTCTTTTGATGTAGTCAGTGACTTCGACTCCCACGAAGCACGTAATGGTGTCGACCAGGCAAATCGGGAGGTCAGTACGCGCTTCGATTTCAAAGGAACCGGGTCGAAATACACGCTCGAGGAGCAGTTGATTACGCTGACAACCCAGTCCGATTTTCAACTCAAACAAATGCTCGACATATTGCATCAGAAGTTATCGAAGCGTGGTATTGACATTGCATGCCTTGACGAACAGGAGGCCGAATTGACCAGCGGCGAAGCACGCCAAAATGTCATTCTTCGACGCGGCATCGATGCTGATCGCGCCCGAAAATTGGTCAAGCAAATCAAGACAGCAAAGCTCAAGGTGCAGGCAGCGATCCAGGGCGACAAGCTGCGCGTAAGCGGCAAGAAACGCGATGACCTGCAGGCTGTGATCAGCATGCTCAAGGAAACGGACATCGGATTGCCGTTGCAGTACGAGAATTTTCGTGACTGAAACGGTTCACAAGTCACTGCGTCGGCAGGACATCACGTTCGAGGACAAAGACCAGGCACTGCGTGACGACGTACGCATGCTGGGCGCCTTGCTTGGCGACCTGATACGAGAACAAAGCGGCCTCGAATTGTACGAACTTGTGGAGACTGCCAGGCTCCGCGCGATCCGGCGCCGTGAAGGAAACGAGAAACCTGGTGAGGAACTGGCCGAGTTAGTCAGCGGCCTCGATACCAAGCTGGCCCACCAGATCATCCGTAGCTTTTCCACTTATTTTCAGATGGTGAACACGGCCGAGAAGGTGCACCGCATCAGGCGACGGCGTGAGTACCTGCGGGACGTCGTTCATTACCAGCCCGGCGGACTCGAGGACACCTTTATCAAACTCAAGGCGGCTGGCACTACAGCGCAAAGCCTGCAGGAGCTGCTGAATTCGCTTTTGATAGAACCTATATTTACAGCGCACCCGACCGAGCCAACCCGACGCACGATACTGCGCAAGGAGCAAAAAATCGTTCGCCACCTGATTGATCTCCTGAACCCAACAATGACGCCGCAGGAAAAAGACGCCGCTATGCAAAATATCCGTTTGCTGGCGACTACCGGCTGGCAGACTGACGAGCACCCCTCCGAGCAAATGACGGTTGCGGACGAGCTGGAGCATGTGCTGTTCTTCGTCACCGATGTCCTGTACCGCGCTATACCGCCGTTTTATGAAGACATCGAGAGCGCTATCGACAGAATATATGGCGATGACGGTAAGCAGGTTGACGTGCCCAGCATTCTGCACTTCGGTTCCTGGGTTGGTGGCGACATGGATGGCAACCCGAATGTCGGGGCGAAAACGATTCGCGAGACACTGGCGCGTCAACGTTCGCTGATTCTGGATCTCTATCATAAGGAATGTGGCGCCATCAGCGCCAAACTGAGCCAGTCAACAGGACGCTCAGGCTTCGGTCAGGAAGTGCTGGACAAGATCGACGAATACCGCAATGTTTTCCCGAAAGCGTATCACGCGGTTCCCGCACGTCACCGTGACATGCCTTATCGAGTATTCCTGCAACTCATTCAACAGCGCCTGCAGTCAACTTTCGACGACGACGTTTTTCCGTACGAAAAAGTCGAACATTTCAATAGTGACATCCAGATGATCGCGGACAGCCTGGCCGCGAACAAGGGCGAGCACGCCGGTTTGTTCGCGGTGCGCCGATTGTTACGGCGCATAAGCACGTTCGGCTTCCACCTGGTCACGCTGGACATTCGCCAGGACGCGGAGATTCACCGCCACGTGGTCGCCGAGTGCCTGGGCGAAGACAGCTGGCTTGAGATGTCTGCGAGCGACCGGACGGACCGCATCGTCGAAGCAATCAACACGCGCGAGAGCATACCGATGAACCTGAGCACGCGGGCGCGTAAGACAATTGCTGTTTTCCATGCGATCGCGTCTTGCCGGAGAAAATACGGACCGAAGGCCATTGGGCCATTTATTGTCAGCATGACTGCAGGCACTGACGACATTCTCTCGGTCCTGCTTCTCGCTCAGTGGGGCGAGCTACACAACAAGCGCTTCGAAGTACCGCTCGATATCGCTCCGCTACTCGAAACCGTTGATGACCTGCAGAACGGCCCGGCGATAATCGAGTCGCTGTTGTCTGTCGAGATGTATCGCAAGCATCTCGAGCGACGCGAGAACCGCCAGACGGTGATGATCGGCTACTCAGACAGCAACAAGGACAGTGGTCTCGCCTCGGCACGGTGGGCATTGCAAAACGCGCAGGAAACCATCGTCAGGGCAGCGCAAGCGCAAGGAATAGAGCTGACCTTATTCCACGGTCGTGGCGGCACCATCAGTCGCGGCGGCAGCAAAACCCATGTCGCGGTGCTGGGCGCACCGCCAGGCACAGTCAATGGGCGGCTGCGTGTCACTGAACAGGGCGAGATCATTAACGAGAAGTACGGGTTGCGCGGCATCGCGCTGCGTACTCTCGAGCAGATGACCGGCTCGGTCGCATTGGCGACCGCCATGCCCAGGCATCGTGGCAACGACCAGCCTGAGTGGCACGCAATGATGGACGTCATGGCGAACGAGAGTCGTCGTACCTATCGCAAACTAATCTACGAAACAGAAAATTTCTACAACTATTTTAGAGCTGCGACACCGATCGACCTGATCGAGCGCATGCGTATCGGCTCAAGGCCCTCATCGAGACGGCAGCAATCGGGCATTGAGGATCTGCGCGCCATCCCCTGGGTATTCGCGTGGACCCAGGCACGATTTGTATTGCCTGGCTGGTTTGGCATTGGTAGCGGCATCAAGAAGGCAGTTGAGGAATTTGATGAAAACGCAGTTCGCGAAATGTTCACCGAATGGTATTTCCAGCGATCTCTCACGGCGGACACAGAGATGGTTTTGGCCAAGGCCGATCTCCGTATAGCCAAGCTCTACTCACAGCTTGCCGGTGATTTGCATGAAGAGTTTTATCCGATCATTGAGAACGAGTACGAACTCACGCGCGACCTGGTCCTGGAATACTCCGACCACGACGCCCTGCTCGAGGGCGACATTACGTTGCAGCGCGCCATTATGCTGCGCAACCCTTACGTTGACCCTATGAGCCTGTTGCAGGTCGACCTGCTGTCGAGGTGGCGGGAATCGAATCGCGAGGACGAAGAAATCTTCAGCGCATTGCTTGCAAGCGTTAACGGCATCGCCCAGGCACTACAAAACACGGGCTAA
>CAZVLT010000165.1:0-2476 GCA_964628105.1 uncultured Woeseiaceae bacterium
GTTTGCTTGATGTGCTTCGCCGCATCGCGCTCCGGTATCTGCAAGACGAGGCGCGAGCAGTCAAAATTACCCGCATCGAGTTTCTCCTGCATCCACGGCGCGGTGGTGGGGTCGATAATCGACTGCTTGGACAGCCGTACGAATACGCGATCGGCATCAGTTTTGTTACAGAAATTGAGGGCCGCCTGCAGCATCCAGCGGTCGATGCTCTTCATCATATTGTTGCGCTGCGCGGCAGGCATAAACTCAGACGGAAGCACCGAGTTGCCTTGCTCGTCTATCATGCGAACCAGCAGGTCATACATACTTACAGAGTCGCTGCGCAAACCCGCGATTGGCAGTTTCGCCAAACGGAATCGGTCTTCCATTAACGCCGCCTTCAAGTGCTTGACCCAGATCGCATCAAATTCGAGCTGCTTGGTGTCGTCGTCGGCACTCTCATCGAGGATCGACGTATTGCCGCCGGCTTCCTTGCCAATATCATGTGCCGCGACGGTCGCCGCGATAAATTCTTCCAGGTTGCTGAAGACATCGCTAACCGCGCAAGCGCCAACGGTGCAAGTCAGGTGCGTGGACTTGTCATCGACCTCAAAAAGGTGTTTCTCGATGTGATCGCAAAGCTGCTTGCCCCAAACCTGCGCATCACGAGCCGAACCACGTTCGAGTAGCACCATCAATGCGGTGCCCTCAAATCGACCGGCGACATCGCGCGGGTGCATGCGTTTGCGTGTTTCTTCGGCGAGCTGCGCAAGGACTTCTTCCGAGTTGAGGATGCCTATTTTCTCTCGCAGGACGCCGAATTTGTCCGGTTTGATATAGACCAGGCAGTGCGTGCCTGACGATGGTTTTCTGCGCAAGCGCTTTGATATTCGCTCAATGAATTGCGCCCGGTGAAAAAACAGCGTTGTCGGGTCGCGCTTGAGTGCGTCGTGCACAAGTTTGGTTGGCTCTTCGGTAGACTTGAGTTCCGGCGCTATGCGGATTTGCACGCAGGGTCCGTCGTCGAGGTCGACCTTGCGAAACTCCAGATGCAACTCCTCAGCGTCACCCGTATCAATGTGCGATTTGACGATGAGTTTCTCGGTGCTTTGCCATTTGCCGGCCATCGTTGCGATGAGCGCTCCTTTCAAAGCGGCCTGACTTTCCGGTTCGAAATTGTCCATGACCGGCATGCCGATCAACTCATCCTTGTCCTTGGCCTTGAATTGAGTCAACCAGGCACCGTTTACATTAGTGAATATGCCTTCCTGCACCAGTGCTATTGAACTGCTGGATCCTTCCATGTGGTCTTTGAGCTGGCGCTTGTACTCGATGGCCGACTCCATGGTTGAATTCAGGGCGCGTTCAACGCGCAGTGCCCGCAACTCCCTGGAAACGACCGACAGCAATCGCGTTTTAAGTGACATCGAAACGAGGTCACATGCGCCATGCTGCATGGCCTCCTGAATACTCGCCTCGTCGGCCTGCTCCTGCATGGCAATCAAGGGCACTTCAGGGTTGTAGAGATCCTTTTGCTTGATGACCTGGCGAATCGAATCGGGATAGCGATCGCAGTTCAATATCAGGAGTTCGACGTTTTCAGCCGCGAGTGTGTCAGCAAGCTTATCGGGACTGGAAATCCAGTGGCAGTGCGCGGCGTGGCCGGCATCGCGAAGCGTGCTGTTGATTGATTCAACGTCGTCCTGATCTCGAGTGAGGACGGCTATAGATATGCTGTGGCGCCCGTTCAAATCCAAATCCCTGGCTACGGCGGTTATCCGCTGATTTCCATATTTTGTTAACCGAGTGTGAATTCTAGACACGGTGGCGGCAGGAGTCCCGAATCGGACCTCAAAACCGTGACCTGAATCATGTTTCTGGGCGATTCATCACCGATCAGGCCGGGAAATGCGGCTGCGGCGCGCCTGAACTCTAGTATGATAGCGCCTCGCCGTCGCCCGTCTGGCGGGCAAAAAGGGCACCAAATGGCCAATTACAGCACCAATGAGTTCAAGTCAGGATTGCGAATCATCATCGATGGTAACCCCTGCATCATCGTCGAAAATGAGTACGTGAAACCGGGCAAAGGCCAGGCCTTCAGTCGGGTTCGCATCAAGAATCTCAGGTCCGGCAAGACAGTCGACAAGACGTTCAAGTCCGGCGAATCCGTCGAAGCGGCCGATGTCATGGACACCGACATGCAGTACCTGTATTCGGATGGCGAGTTCTGGCATTTCATGGTCGCAGACACGTTCGAGCAGTACGCGGCCGACGCGAGTGCCGTCGGCGATGCCAGTGACTGGATTACGGATGGCGATATTTGCGGCGTCACGCTCTGGAACGATGCGCCGATCATCGTGACCGCGCCGAATTTCGTCGAACTGGAGATTACGGAGACTGACCCGGGCGTCAAAGGGGATACGGCCAGCGGCGGTGTGAAACCAGCCACGCTTTCAACGGGTGCCGTCGTGCGTGTGCCGCTGTTCGTTGATCAGAA
>CAZVLT010000165.1:2576-3789 GCA_964628105.1 uncultured Woeseiaceae bacterium
TTGTCCTCGAACGCAAAAGTCAGTACATCGCGAATATCATCAGTCTTGTCATGAATCATTTGCAGGCGTTCGAGCCCCATGGCAACGCCTGCGCAGGCGGGTAGACCGGATTGGAGTGCGGCCAGGAGCGACTTGTCATGTGCCCGCACCGGACGAGCGCGATGTCTGCGCTCGTCCTGGTCAATTGCGACGCGTCGCACATGTTCTGTCGCGTCGGTCAATTCGACGTAACCGTTCGCCAGTTCAAGTTGCCCCATGAATACCTCGAAACGGTCTGCAACGGCCTCATCCGCGGGACAGAGTTGCGCGAGTGCCGCCTGGCTGGCGAGAAAGTGTTGCAACACCGTGAGCTTGTTGTTGTTGAATGTTGGCGCGATTCGCTGCGTCAAAATTAAATCCAGCCAGTGGTCTCTCTTATCTCCCAGCGCACCGCGTAAGTCTTTGTCCGCGTCGGCGACGTCGCCGAGTTCCGCGATCGATGCATTAACCGGATCGATTCCGGCGACATCGGCAAATACGCTGCGGTAGTCCAACACGATGACCTCGCTGGCGAGATCGGGCTGATCCAGTGTGGCCGCGATGGTGGCGACTGTGTCAGCAACAATGTCACTCAATCCCATGTCGAGCCGGTACCACTCGATCATGGTGAACTCGGGCTGATGCCGCTTGCCGGTCTCGCCGTCGCGGAATACGCGACAGACTGAATAAATGTCCGGATAGCCGGCGGCGAGGAGTCGTTTCATACAGAACTCAGGCGAGGTATGCAGAAAAAGCGGCTTGCCTGAAATGCTGCCGCCGACTTCGAGGCTTTCGATCTGAGTGTCACTGACGGCGTAGCGATTCAGCGCCGGGGTATCAACCTCCAATGTTTCGTTGTGAAGAAAGTGCTGCCGCAGGCGCTGCAATATCTCTGCCCTGCGACGTGCGGCATCAGGCCCCGATGAGGGCCGCCAGCGGGTCATTTTTCCGCGCCCAGGTATTTGCCGATGGCTTCACCCATGCGCAGCGTCGCGCCGGGTTTGAGCGTGTCGTGCCATGCGCATGCGTTTTCAGGCAGCAGCACGATCACAGTCGAGCCCATATTGAAACAGCCGAGCAGGTCGCCTTTGCGCACAGTCGTCGGATGTTTCGATAATCCCAGTGCGTCGACGACACCGCGTTTGCGCGGTCGGAGCTCGCCGCTCCAGGGCGTCGAAATGCTACCGACGTTGAG
>CAZVLT010000166.1:0-3756 GCA_964628105.1 uncultured Woeseiaceae bacterium
CGTGCGGTGCTTCGGCTTCATAAGGGCGGCGGTCGCGTTTTTCAGTCTCGACGCTATTCTCGCGGGTATGAAAAAGCCGCTGCAGGAAGAACCTGCTGAGGCTTGATCGTGCTAAAGCGGTTGCTAAAGCGGTTGAAACTATTTGCTGGCTTTCCTCTCAGCCGCTTCTTTGATTACCTCGTCAGCGACATTCTGCGGACAAGGTGCATAGTGAGAAAACTCCATCGAGAACTGCCCACGCCCTGATGTCAAAGTACGCAGCTGACCGATGTAACCGAACATATCGGCCAACGGTGCGTCTGCCTTGACGCGAACACCCGTAGGACCGGCGTCCTGCGACTTAATCATGCCGCGACGACGGTTCAAGTCACCGATAACGTCACCGACATTGTCTTCTGGTATGAAGACATCGACCCTCATGATCGGTTCCAATAGCTGCGGTCCGGCTTTCGGCACCGACTGGCGGTAGGCGGCCTTCGTTGCAATCTCAAACGCGAGCGCCGAGGAGTCGACTGCGTGAAAGGCACCGTCCAAAAGCGTGAACTTGACGTCAAGCAGCGGATAGCCGGCCAACGTGCCTTCGACCATGCAACTTAGGAACGCTTTCTCGATCGCGCTCCAGTACTCGCGCGGCACGTTACCGCCCGTTACCTTGGACTCGAACTCGTAGCCAGCGTTTTTCTCGGCAGGCTCAATCCGGTAGTTGATCTTGCCATACTGACCGGAACCACCTGACTGCTTCTTATGCGTGTACACGTCTTCGATCATTTGTGTGATCGTCTCTCGGTAGGCAACCTGCGGCTTACCCATATCAACGTCAACATTGTGCGTACGACGTAGAATATCGACCTTGATATCGAGGTGTAATTCGCCCATACCCTTGATGAGTGTTTCGCCGGAGTCTTCGTCGGTGGCAACATGGAATGACGGGTCTTCCTGCACCATCTTGTTTAGAGCAACGCCCATTTTCTCGCTGCCAGCCTTGTCCTTCGGCGTGATCGCGATAGAGATCACGGGATCCGGGAATACCATCGGCTCGAGCGTCGCCGGATTGTCGGCATCCGCCAGAGTGTGTCCTGTGCGCGTGTTCTTCATGCCAAGGAGGGCGATGATGTCACCCGCCTGTGCTGAATCAAGCTCAATGCGAGAATCAGCGTGCATTTCTACAATACGACCGATGCGTTCGTTCTTGCCTGTGAACGTGTTGACGACGTTGTCACCCTTCTTCAAGGTGCCAGAATAAATGCGCGTAAAGGTCAGGGCGCCGAAACGGTCGTCCATGATCTTGAAAGCCAGCGCACGCAGTGGCTTAGTCGGATCGACCACAGCGAAGCCACCCGTCTCGTTCCCTTCGAGATCGATTTCCGGCTGTGGCTTCACTTCTGTCGGGTCCGGCAGATAGTCAACAACTGCATTAAGAATATTCTGTATACCTTTGTTTTTAAAGGCAGCTCCACAGTATGTCGGGAAGAAATCAAGGGCAATAGTACCCTTGCGGATGCATCGCTTGAGATCGTCGACTGACGGCTCTTCGCCGTCGAGATATTTCTCGAGCAGATCATCGTCCTGCTCGAGAGCCGTCTCGACCAGCTTTTCGCGCCACTCCTCAACCAGGTCCGTCATGTCTTCAGGAATGTCACCGACCTCGTAAGACTCGGGGTCGCTCGAATCACGCCAGATCCATGCCTTGCGCGTCAGGAGATCAACGACTCCGATGAAGTCATCTTCGATACCGATTGGCAATACCATGACGAGCGGTTCGGCTGCCAATACCTTTTTGATCTGCTCGACGACGCGGTAAAATTCCGCACCGACGCGGTCCATTTTGTTGACGAAGATAATGCGCGCGACTTCTGAGTCATTGGCATATCGCCAGTTCGTCTCGGATTGCGGCTCTACGCCGCCGGAGCCACAGAAAACACCCACACCGCCATCGAGGACCTTCAGCGAACGATATACCTCGATCGTGAAGTCCACGTGTCCGGGTGTGTCGATAATATTCAGACGGTGTTTGTCCCATTCGCAACTGGTCGCAGCGGATTGAATCGTAATACCGCGCTCCTGTTCCTGGTCCATGAAGTCCGTCGTGGCTTCGCCATCATGGACTTCACCGGTCTTATGAATCTTGCCGGTAAGCTTGAGAATGCGTTCCGTCGTCGTCGTTTTACCCGCGTCGACGTGGGCAAAAATACCGATATTTCGGTAAAGGCTTAGGTCTTTGTATTCCATACTGCAGCTCTGTTGGTCTATTCATGGCACCAACCCTTTGCTTGCCGCCATACCGCTAGCTGCTCTCAGTGCCTTGCTAAAGCGAGAACCCGGCAATAATAACGGTGGGTGCACGTGTAAATCCTTGCCGGTCCTTGTGTCTCATCCGGCAGCTGGTGCGGTGCTGCATCTGGGTTGGACGGGCTTTCGGGCGCGGATGATAGCAGTGCCGCGCGCCCTAAACCAGCGAAATTACCGCTGTGCACCTGGCACACACTACTGTGCCGGGTTTTAGCTTATAATTCAGGATCTTATGAGGAAGCTGCCACAACCGGAATCACGCCGCGAATTTTTTGTCCTGAGGCTGGGCTTAACAGCCGTAATGCTCGCTCTGTTTATCGGCCTGGTTCGCCTCATATGGTACCCGGGGCTGCATTTCCACCTGGCGGGCATGCCGCGGCTGATCCTTATCCTGGCGGTTGTCGTTCTGATTATCGGCCCGGGATTGTCGACGCTGGTTTACCGACCGGAAAAACGGCAATTACTGGTCGATCTGGGCACCATCCTGGTGGTCGAACTTGTAGCGATAGGGCTGGCCGCAAGCGTCCTCTACGAGCGACGACCTTACTACGTAGTTTTTGCAGTAGACCGATTCGAAATCATTGCCACAAATGAGGTGAGCGGCGACCAATTTCAATACGAAGAACTACGCCGCAAACCCGGCCATGCCCCGCGTCTTGTTTTTGCCACGTATCCCGAGGATCGGGCCAAATTGATGAAAGATATCTTGTTACACGGCGCCGCCGATATCGACATTCAGCCACTGTATTGGCATCCATACGCAACGGGCATCAGGGATATTTTATCGCGCACAAAACCGCTCGCCGACCTTGCCGCAAACGACGCTGACATGCGAAAAATTCTGCGTTGGACCGCACGCCACTCCGGAAACGTCGATGACTATGTTTTCTTGCCAGTTCAGGGCAGGGCCAACGACGGGGCGATGGTCCTGCACCGAAGAATTGGTTACCCAGTGGGCATGCTCCGCATTGATCCATGGCAGGGCGGCTAGCGGCGCAAGATTGCGAGCCAGCGCGCGACATTCAGCAAACTCATCAATGACGCCGACACGTAGGTCAGCGCGGCTGCTGTCAAGAGCTTGTGTGCGTGAGGCTTGTCGGCGGTCTTTAAAATGCGATGCTCTTCGAGCATAGGCAACGCACGATTGAAACTCGCGTCGAATTCGGTCGGCAGCGTAATGATATGGATGAGTGCCGACGTTCCAAGTGTCAACATCCCGGCGGCAAATGCCAGTAGACCCAGGGCAGGGACGCGGGAAAGGATGCCGAGAAACGGCGATATTATCAGTACACCTGCACCGAATTTCTCGATGCCGCTCGTGGCTCTTACCAGCCGCGTGCGCCAGCGCAACGGTGCAAAGTTGGCCTGATCCTGCAACGCATGACCCACTTCATGAGCGGCAACAGTAATGGCAGTAAGCGAATGTCCGTCAAACTTGTCCTGCGTTAGGCGCACGGCCTTTTCGAC
>CAZVLT010000167.1:0-3756 GCA_964628105.1 uncultured Woeseiaceae bacterium
TTGAACTCAGCGAGTACGATTTGGAAGTCTTGCTGCGGTAACAAATCGAACATGTAGTTATTGATGAGAACGTCGAAACTTTTATCTGGAAAGTCCAAATCATAAGCGTCGCCAACCCTAAGACGATAGTTGCTCGACCCTGATTTGGCTGCTCTTTTTTCGGCACGAACCAGCATTGCCTCTGTCAGGTCGATACCTTCGTTTCGGCCCGAAGGATTTGATTGCAAAATCCTCTCGAACGCCAGACCCGTCCCCACCGCCACCTCCAGCACGTCCTCACCATCCTGGATGGCTGCCATCTGCAGGCAACGATTCCGGGCTTTGCTCTCCGTCAACCATGCCCACAGGTCATAGGACGGGGCAATTTTCCGGTAAATATCTGCAACCTGGTCTTTCTCTATTTGCGCGTCAGGCACGTGGTTCTCGGTGATGATCAACCCAAAAACCCCACGCGATAATTAGCCATAGCGCCTGGGCGGACCACGCCACGGCGACCGATGACGGCGGCGGAGGTCCCAGGAGGTTCGCTGCATACACAACCAGAAGAAAAAGAGTGAGCGCCCAAAAGCCGAGGCTTCCCTGTCGATCTAATGGTCTCGTGTGGCGGAGATACAGCCATATGCCCACACCGAAAAGAATTAGCTCCAGGGGTATCGCGAAGACAGGGAAATTCCAGAGTCCAAAGCCTATAACGGACGAGTCAGCCAGCGAAATCGGCATATCGGGCCGATGAGTCAGGACATCCAGAACCCAATGGCTTAGAACGAGCATGCCTATCACGATAGCTGCCTTAGTGCCCGAGCGTCGCAGCAATGCGTAAAGCGCCGCGAAAATTGCGCCCCAAAGAAGCAGCGCAATCAAGCTATGTGAATACGGGTAATGCACGAAGTTAAGGGGCGTCATTACCGTTATGCCAGGCTCAATTTCAAGCGCCTCAATACCGAGAAGAACAAGATTGGGCCATATGATGTCCGCCAACTGACAAGCGAGAAACAGAATACCCAATGACACCTGGGGGGCGAATTTTTTTGCACCGAATGCCAGGGCAAAGTGTCCGATGAACATTGTTGTCTCCAACTATTCTTATAAAGAATGGTTTTTGGAATTAGATCACATTCTCAATATGGCCGATAAGGCCGTTTGTAGAGTAGAACGATGCCAGTCAGCAGCAAGAACAATGAGACATACATCGAAATGCGCCAATAGCTCATCGCCGCTCTCACAATATCAAAACGTTCGACATACAGTGTTTCGCAGGCACCATCGCCCGTGTCCGTTCGAGTTGTGCTTGTGCCGCGCGTGCCACCTGCCGGATTGGTGTAACTTGCCAGGTAGCCGCGAACGCGGATTTGATCGCCGATCTTTATATCTCTGACCTGATCGCGAACGTAATCGTCATCTGAGATCAAATGATTGTTCGACAATTGATCCATGTCGAACGAGTCCCAGGCCTCTTGATCGCGGGTATGCACATTGCAGGTGAAGATGCCGTTCCAGAATTTGAGCTTTTGCAGTAGAGCGCCCTGTGTGTTGTTGCCCCACACAACACAGATGTCGAGCATGTTGAGATGATCATTTGCAAGCATGTGCATGCGACTATTACTGTCGTGATGACGGTACGAGACAATCATGCCGACGATGTCGTATGCGAATTCAGGCGCTACCCGGTACTGAACATCCATGAACGTAACATCGAATGGGCGCTTGCTTGTCGGCGTCTGCGCCGGCTCATTCACAATCTCGGGTACATAGTCGATGTTCCCGGGCAAATCGTTTCTGTTCCAGAATGAAACGATTAGCCATACAAAGCTCGCGGCAATAAAGATGTTATTGAGCTTCATAGAACAGGGAGTATATTGGGCCAGGTTCGCAAAATCGATATTGCGCGTAAACATCGAGGGTGGTCATGACAATAAAACAGACGATAGTAATCAAGAGCAGCTCTGAGAACGTATACAACGCAATCATGTCTGCTAAGGAATTCGCTGAAGTGACGGGGGCTCCGGCAGACATTGCGCAGGACGAAGGCGGTGCATTTTCCTGTTTTGGCGGTCAGGTCGTTGGTCGTCACGTTGAGCTAAACCCGAGCCAGCGCATCGTCCAGGCCTGGCGTGTGGGTCCGTGGGCGGAAAGTGTCTACTCGATAGTGAGATTCGACATTAGCCAGTCTGGCGACACGACGACTCTCGAGTTCGTGCACACAGGTTATCCGGAAGATGCCGAGGAAGAACTCGAACGCGGTTGGCACAAGATGTATTGGAAGCCACTTAAAGCCTATCTTGAGTAACTTGATTGCCGCGGCTGCTATACTTTCCCTACAGCCGAAGGAGGACGGGACGATGGCAGCGAACGCTCATTTTTCAGTGGGTGACCTGGTACATCACAAACTGTTTGACTACCGTGGCGTCATCGTCGACGTGGATCCGCATTTGATGCTTTCCGATCAATGGTATGAAGCCGTTGCGCGCTCGCGGCCACCGAAAGACCAACCGTGGTACCGCGTATTGGTGCATGACGCAGCACACGAAACCTACGTGGCCGAGCGCAACCTGGAAACGGACACCAGCGGCGAGCCGGTTCACCATCCATTGATCGAGACTTGCTTTGACAGATTCAGCGACGGGCGTTACCTGACGGCTGGACGAATGAACTGAAGATCTCAACAGGTGCGAAATGGCGGATGATCTGGCAAATTTTCAGGCTGAAGCGGCGGCACGCGGGTATACACACGACTTCGGTTTTCGCGCAAAGTCGGCGCCTGCAAACATCGCGAACGAGCTTCGCGTCGTGGAATACGTGACCTTTGATACTGGCACGGATCCCGGTGACGACGTGACTGTGTACCTGATCGAATCGCGCAGTGGCCCGAATGGCTACCTGATACTCTCTGACAGCTTTCATGCCGACCCGCGCAAGGCTGCTTTTATTGATGGTTTACTGGCCCGCTCCAAGGGGAATTGAACGACCGGCAGATGTATTAGGGGACCAGTGACCCTAGCGACTCAATCGAATCTCGCCCGTAAAGCCATGATGCCACCAGACCCGGGCAACGACGGCATAGTAGGCGCTTGCCGCGACAAACGCATTCCATGCCACGGTGTTGTCAGCGCCATGCTTGGGCGCACCCCCCCACTTTGCCACTTCCGCAGTAATGCTGAGCAGAGGCAGCGCGACGCAGAGAGCAATAAGCCAGCGCCAGGGTCTTTCCGTCTCAGCCGTACGCATCCGTCGATAGAGGAAAATAAACGATAACTCTGCAAAGAAGGTGCTTAGCGCGAAGCCAATGATGCCGATGCGGCGCATCTGCCGATAAGCATTTTCCTCAAAACCCAGTGTCAGGGCATAGATCGTCAGAGACAGTGCGGCAACGACGCCAAGCGCCCGTAGCGTGACGAGCCGTGTCCCGGATTGACCCCCGAGCTCAAGAAACGTGGCACAGCGCTGCCAGAAAAGCGCCAGGATCAGGGCCGTCGGCAGCATCCCTGCCCGAAAAATCAGGCTATCGGGCGCCATGCGCCCCGTGGAACTGACACTCGTGCAACCCGTGAGATAGGGAATGCACTCGGGCACGTGCCCCACGTTAACCGCGATCAGGTAGCAGACATTGACCGTAACGAGTGGAACTACGGCTGCCCAGATCGGCAGGGCTCGCAGGTTAATTGCAGGATTTGTCATCTTCATGCCTTTACCAGACACCGATGCCCTCGCTCCAAAGCGCAGGATTTGAGGCGATAAAGTCGCGCATCAGTTGCCGGC
>CAZVLT010000168.1:0-3730 GCA_964628105.1 uncultured Woeseiaceae bacterium
GCGAATATCATCTTCATTGTAATGCGCGAAACTGAGGCGCAGGTAATTGCTGAGCTGTCCATTGGTTGAAAAAGCAGCGCCGCATTGAAAGCCGGTCTCAAGCTCGCGCGCCTTATCCCGAAGCGGGGTCGTGTCCAAGGATTCGTCAAACCGCACCCAGAAAAAATACCCGCCGTCGGGTCGCGTCCATTCTGCGATGCCGGAAAAATGTTCGTGCAAGGCATCATCCATCGCTTCCACCCTGCCGCGATATACGCGTTGTAATTTCTTGACATGCGAGGCCAACGAGCCGTTATCGATCGTCTGCCGGACAATATGAGAACTGATGTGATTGATGCTGCCTCCGCTGTTGACAAAGCCGGCCGCCATCAGTTTGTTTCTTAAGCCTTTGGATGTTTGAATCCAGCCCAACCGCATTCCGGGCGCCAGGATTTTTGAGAAAGAGCCTAGCGACACCACTCTGTCACTTGCGGTCATGGTGCCGTAGGCGGGTGGTGGAGCGTCGAAGTAATAGAGCAATTGATAAACCTCGTCCGCGACGATAAGGAAGTCATGCTCGACCGCCAGTTCGACGATCTGTCGTCGCCGCGCCTCTGAAGTGCATTGCCCGCCGGGGTTGTGGTAACTCGGAATCGTGTAGAGAAACGCCGGCTTGTGCGATTCGAGCTCTCGCCGCAATGCGTCTACACAAAGGCCATCTTCGTCAACACGGATGCCGACGATGTTGAGACCATGATCGCGAAATATCTGAAATGCCAGAAAGTAGCTGGGTTCTTCAACAAAAACCGTATCACCAGATTTAGCAAATACCACGGATACCAGGTCCAGCGCCTGCGAGTTGCCACCTGTAACAAATAGCTCGTCAGAGTTGGTATCCGAGCCGTAACCTTCGGTCAGAAAGGCCGCAAGCGAATCGAGAAACCGCTCGTCGCCCTGAGTGACGCCGTAGTTGAGCTCGAACGGCTGAGCGTTATCGAAAAATGACTGGCTGGCCTGTCGCACGAGGTCGACCGGCAGCAGGTCCGCAGACGGCTGGCCGATACCCAGGTTGATTGTTCCCGGAGGGGGCGCACCATCGAAAGTTACAATTCCACTCATTCTTGTGCGCTAGTGACCAGGCTGATTCCAGTAAATACCGCGATTGATACGATCAGGCCCGGCCAAAGTGGGTCAATGCTGAATACAGGCGCGAGATTCATGGCGGACGCGACATACCAACCAATCACGGTTAGCAGCGCCAGCGTCATACTCCAGAATGCTGCCGAAGTGTTCACCTTTTTTGGAGACACCATTGCAATCGTCGGTACAAACAGTGCCGCCGCATTGATAGTAAATGCGACCAGCAATATATCCACGATGTCCCGCATTTGCCATGCCATCAATCCGGATGCTGCGCCGACGATTGCTGCAAGAACCATACTGATTCGAAACAGCTTGCGAGGGGCAACTTCGGGATTGAAGTAGCGTTGATAGATATCGCGGCTACCGTTTGCAGCAGCAGTAAGAATGCAAATGTCTGCAGTGGACATTAGTGCTGCGAGAATACCAACCAACATCAACCCTTTGAGACCAACAGGAAATGTGTCCATAACCATCCTGGACAATATGTCGCCACTGTTGTCGACGCCGGGATAAAGAAGAGCTGCTGTCATTCCAAGCCAGACAGCACCCACCGCCAGCGGCAACAGGAACAAGGTTGCCAGGAGCGTGCCGCGCTTCGCGACGGTTGCATTTTTTGCAGCAAACATTCTGGTGTAACTGTCCATAGCAACAAAAAAACTCAATGGCATCGACACGCCGAGTGCGAGCATCGTCGGCAGGCCCCAGCCCGTCGGATTGAAGTGTCTTGGTGGCAATTGCGTTGTCAGTGTTTCCCAGGTGCCGCCGTTAGCGATCGCAACCGGAATTCCGACCAGGACGATACCAACGAACAGCAGTGTGAACTGAACCCAATCTGTGTAGGTAACCGCCAGGAAGCCGCCAGTTGCGGTGTAAATGACAATGATTGAGCTGGCGAGCAACAGCGATGACGAGTAATCCCACCCGAGCAGCGTGCTCAGGATCGCACCGGCCGCGGCGAGCTGGCCGGCTGAGTACCCTATGTAAGCGATAATGGTCGTAATCGTGGCCACGATCCGGGTACGGCTGTCATAGCGTGTTTCAATGAAGTCCGGATAGGTAAGCAACTGATGTTCATCGCCCCAACGTTTGACCCGGGCGGCAAAAAACAGCCCGAACAACAAGCACCCTATTGCCATGCAGGTGATGTACCAGCCGCCTGAAATACCGAATTCGTAGGCTTTTGCCGTGCCACCGACGATCGCAGCACCGCCGACCCAGGAGGCAAGCCACAGAAAGGCAATCGAAAATGTTCCGAGCTTGCCTCCAGCAACGAAGAAGTCCTTGATGCTATTTTGACGACGGCCGGCATACAGACCGATGGCGATCATAAGTGCCAGGTAGCCAAAGATGATGCCGGTATCGAGTGTGCTAAGCATGCGGCGCAATCTACAGCGTTTTCATTAGTGAGTCGCGAATGATTGCTGCCGCAGCCGCGTAGAAGCCGAGCGCGAACAGGACGACCGCCGTAAACCCGAACTCTATTGCAAGTAGCGTGGCCAGGGTGGCACTGATCACCGAGGCAAAGCCGTTGATGCCCCAGGCCCAGGGGATGAAGTCGGGCATGCTGTTTGCGACCCGGCCCAGTCCGATCGGAAACGGCATGCCCATACAGAACGCGAGCGGCGCAATCAGAAGAATCGATATCACAATCTTGACGCTATCGGCGAGCCCCATCAGTTGTTGAAAAAGCACTGGCAGCAGAACGATATACAATAGGGCGATGGCTGATATACCGGCGACCGCAATGCTCACGGGAGAGCGGCCATTCCGGCTAACCCGACGCGTCAACCGACCAGAAAAAGCACTGCCCAATCCGGCGAACAGGAGGAAACCGCTGAGTACCACGGCAATGGCGTACAGTGGGTGACTGAGGAAAAGAATAAACTTTTGAATGAAAGCCATCTCGACGAAGAGAAACGCAAGACCGAGCAAAAAGAAATAGCCGCCCATCCTTGTACCGGTACCCGGAGCCCAGCTGCGTTTGATACGAGACAAAGGCAGCAGGATTAAAAAGACGCCGGCAACCACCGCTTGAACGATCGTGGCGATTAGAATCAGGTAACTCCATTCGATCAGGCTTGCACCACCACGTTTGCGTAGAGACAAAACTTCGGGCAGGGCGCTCCATTTGAAGAAGTGAAAGAAGTAAGGTTTGTCGTCCGTCGCCGGTGCGATGTGAAACTTGTAACGCGCAACGAAATCATCCGCATTTTCGCTGAGTAACGCCGTGACACCGTTATAAAGAAAGGGTTGGTCGAGGAGATTAAAACGGTTGGCGGCGTGTGCCGGCATCGACGGATAAAAAGCCGTGTCGAAGGAGCGCGAGCGGGCAAACTCGGAAATCACGGCGATCTCGTCCACCGAGAAATCACCTTGCTTGACGAGCATCGTGCTCGTGTTCCAGCTCCGAATTATCGCAAGCTGCCGCCCTGGATCGGCACTACCCATCCCTTGCAATGCCTCCAGGACCGTGGCGACAAGCTTCAGGTTGTCTCGTGGCGGAAGCTTCAGCCAGCGTGTAATGGCCAGCATGCCGCCCGGCGCGGTGTGCTCCAGGTATTCCTGAATGGCTTCGACCGTGTAGAGATAGCTTTCGTTGAGCGCCTGC
>CAZVLT010000169.1:0-3596 GCA_964628105.1 uncultured Woeseiaceae bacterium
TCGAACGCGGAGATAGCAACAAGCAGAACGACAATCCAGATTGTTAAATCAAGCACACCTCGCCACACGCCAGAGAGCCAATCGATACGGCTCCCGTCAAGAACACCGTAATCCCAAACGAGAATATTGCCCTGGAGCCAAAACAACACACCAAGGGCCGCCAGAATTGCGACATATCGGCTGAAGCCATGTTTCGTCATGACGGTACCGAGCAGCCCAAAAGAACCCGTCAGCACTAGCATGTACGGCAAATACGCAAGCAAGACACTAGTGAATGAAGCGGAAAACTCAGTGCTGTTGCCGGAGAAAACTGTCAGCGTGGAGAAAAGACACAGGGTTAGCGTTGGAATAGCTCCCACAGCTGCTGCTTTATAGAATCGCTTGAGCGAGGAAATCATTTCAGGTCTGCTCAAACCAATATAGCGTTCGGCCGCTGGAAGACACTTTCAATGAACTCACAATCCTGGTGCGATCGGACAGCAGTTGTTCGAAGTTTTTTTGCTCGTAGTCATCAAACAAGTCTTCTCGCAGTTGCAATAGACGCTGAACCATCGGATCTGACTTGGGAATGAACTCAATCACACCCTGTGATGCCATATTGAGTATCCACTCAACTACCTGTTCAAGAGGTACGTTCTTGGCGATCGCCATGTGATGAATCACAGCCAGGCTCAGCACTGCGTCACCCCTGGCTCGTTCCTGAAAACCCTGTCTTTCAAACTGCATCCATCCTTGGTTAGGGCTCGGGTTTGTCGCGTCCAGATGTAGTGGAAGAAAGTTTAGCGATTCACGTTGAGCGCGTTGGAAGGCCATATCGAGCGCGCCATTGTCGTAATCAAAACCGATCGCCAGGTCGGCCCCGTTGCCAAGCGCGACCGCGGAATAATCGCCAGTATTGCAGCCGATATCGAGAAGCACCGCCGGCTTTACCTTGCTGGCGAAATCCGCAATGAACTGTCGTTTGCTGCTCGCCTCCGTTTCTGAGTAGCTGTTGTCGCTCGCATAATCCTGCCACACGGTCTTGTTGCGCGACTTTGGTTCCAGCTTGCTGATCCAGCGCTGCAGACCATAAAGAATTTGCTCGAACCCAATTTTCGGCAACCGACTCGCTTTTGCTTTTTCGATCGATGCGCCAGCGTTATTCGACAATTTTTGCAGCCGGGCATGCATGTAGACGTTTGTAAAAACATTCCAGGAGAGGCGACTGCGCCATGGCAATACGGAATTCAACTCTTCGGCAGTTATGCCATCGAGAGATCCGCGATACCATGCGTTGTGCGAAATGCCCGCGATAGCTTGTAATAGCAGAGGATTGATAAATTGTTCACAGAACTGTCGATGGCCGGCCCAGTACTCGCCGTCCTCGTATCGACGAAATGACAAGCTGTCAATGAATATTGGTTTCGGACCCAGGAATTGCACGTTGTACGCAGATGCGTCGGTCAGCGTAACGTTTTTTTTCAGTGCCGCACGAAGTATATCCAGCTGCAGCAACGCCGCAGTTTTGAGCGCCGAGAAAGACCATTCGTAGGGGTAGGAGATGAACGGAAGCTTGGGGTGCTCAAGCACAAGACTGGCATCGGTACCCAGTTCTCCCAGGATTTCCTTATCAACGCTCGATTCCGCGACCAAACTGCCGTTGGCCACAAGCGAATTTATAAGACCTGTTGAGCGAACGAACTCGAAATCATCCAATGCACAGGGCATGACCGTGCGGAGTACACGATCATCCAGGTAGAAAATGCGCCCCCTGGGATCTCTAAACGATCCCGATTCAGCGGAGACGCTCGCCATTTTAAGGGTCTTGATGATCGTCGGATTGAGGTTGGAAGGCCTGTTGATCCTTGTGTGCTTGCACGGATGGTGATCCGGTCAGTCCGGCAATGAATGACTTCAACTGAAACCAATAGTGGCGCAACAGTCCAATGGCAACGGCTATACCGGCGAGTAAACTCTGCAAGATAATGCTACCCGTACCGGGGTCCAGATATGCATGACTCGGCGCTGCGACGACAATGTTCGCAACCAGAATCATGAGTATTTTTTTGACTCGAATGCCCCGCCTGCGATCCATCTGTACGTCTCCTCTCGACCCGTCGGCTAATATCATATGTTAATAGGCGGCATGGTATTTCGGATTATGTGTGACTTGTGCCTCACTTTGACGACGAAGTATCGATCAGGGGCGTCACCGCAGTTCATTCTTTGGCAGGTGACGTTTCTTTTTGTCGAACACGACGATGGAATCGTAGAACGCAATCCCGGCCAGATTGGCGCCCAGATAACTCAGCTCCATTTGGTCGACGGCATTCACGTGACCGTGGCGAAAATTTGTTTCCTTGCGGCCAAGGTACGGCTCGTGAAGCATGTCGACCATCTGTTTTGACAGATCGATGAATGTCTCTTCGCTATCGACGTGTTTGAGCCAATAGTTAGAGTGCGTATCTTCGACCATGTAGCTGCCGCCGTCTTTCAGTGCCGCTCTGAACAACGCCCCGAAACTTATGATCTGGTGGTGTGTCTTGTGGCTGCCGTCATCGAGAATGATATCGAAAGGGCCGAACTCTGTGTTTACCTGGTCGAGAAAATGCGGATCTGCCTGGCTGCCGATTCGAACAAAAATGTTCTGATCGGCAATTTCGTGCACCTGGCACGACTTGTCAATGTCGATGCCGACGATTACGGACTCTGAGTGAAAGTAATTTTTCCACATTCGCAGTGATCCGCCCCTGAAGACGCCGATCTCGAGCATGCGAATTGGTCGGTCGCGGTACGGCTCGAAATGCTTCGAATATATGTCGAAATAGTGATGCCATTTGTGGACGTCGGTATCCGAGGAAAAAATGTCGAATAGCTCGTTTTCTGGTGTATCTTTCGCCGCTTCAACCACGACCTTTTCAGTGAGTTCAACTGGGAACGAGTCCGACGTCGAGAGTGCCTTATCGGCCAGAAGTGCCGGTGCCTTGGTGATCAAAATTCCGAATTTGATCAGCAACTTGTTCAGCAATTTTCTCATGATCTTTCCGGCGCGTCGGGGCTGACAGGGTTGATGGGGCACGAGTACATCCTGGCTCGAATCATGCAGGAAACTCACGTAAAAATCAGTCGAATTCGCGCGCCTCTGCTGTACCATTCGGTGGGTGCCTGATACGGGACGCTGAGCACGGAGCTTAAAGGGTGCAAATACTGTTGACGGGCGGAACTGGCCTCCTGGGGGCCGAAATGTCGAAGATGGGCGTGGACATGATCGCGCCGCGCCGGGAGGAGTTGAATATAGTCGACGCCGCCGCAGTGGCGAAGTACGTGAAAAAGCTCTCCCCGGACGTGATCATTCACGCGGCCGCCGTTACCAATAATCGCGATATAGAGGCCGATCCGTCGGAGGCGCTGGACGTAAACATCAAGGGCACTGTCAATTTGGTGCAAGCCTGCCTCGGGTCGCGAACGCGGCTCGTTTTTATATCATCGGACTACGTTTACAAAGGTGATCGCGGGGACTACAGGGAGAGCGACGAAGTGCTGCCTTCGAATCTGTACGCGTGGACCAAACTCGCGGGGGAGGCGGCGGTTCGCGCGGTACCCAATCACCTGATCAT
>CAZVLT010000170.1:0-3568 GCA_964628105.1 uncultured Woeseiaceae bacterium
CTGTGCGTTGCCGCCACGAAAAAGGGCCGAACCGACGTTTTCTTTCGGTTCGACCCAGATAAACTGCGGTTCGACCCCAATTAATACGCAGGTCCGTCTTCGTACTCGAGCCCAGCTTCGCGTGCCTGCTCTTTGACTGTGTCGTAGAGCTTCTGATCCAACGAACTCTTCAACCCGCCAGCTTCATCGACTTTCTTGGCAAGGTATTCGTCACGGTCGTGTGACAATTCCAAAATCTGCCGCTGCAGGTCGGCTCGGTCTTCGGCGAGTTCGGCAACAAAAGCCTCCTGCTCCGCGGGAGCCATCAGCACCAGCGCCTCCGGCAACGCGTCCTTCTCGAGTTCATTAAGATCGACAGCACCGCTCACGACTGCGTCGACCAGTTCATTCTTGCCAAGGAGATTGGCTCTGCCGCCGGCCGTTGTGTTGAAAACGCCCCGGCGAGCGCGTGACGCGAGCGATGCGCCTGCATGCAGCTTGTCGGTCGCGGCGACCTTTCGATGCATCTTCGCCTTTTCTTCGTCGGTGCCGTAATAGAGTCGTGTGTCGTCGAGTTTCGCCGACAAATCGGCGATCTCTTCGTCAAAGGGAGTGTTGTATGCGACAGCGCCTCCGGCCTGCTCAACCTGGAAGAAGTTGCCGTGGCCGAGACTGGCAATCTGCGTCCAGGGCGCGACTGCTGACGGAATCTCACCGCACTGAATCGTGTTAACGACGATACCTTTCTCCAAAGCGGACGCGATTATCTCCGGGTACTGCACCTCGTTATAGTCCATATGCGGTGGTGCGTCGCCGACGAGAAAGATCACCTGGTAGGCCTGGTCTTCCTGGCTCCAGGACATGTTATGCACGGCGTCGTAGAGTGCCTTGTTCACGCTCTCAGGCGTATCGTTACCGCCGGCCGCCTCGAAATCCATTAACGATGCATAGACGGAATCGAGATCGTCGGATAGTTCAACGATCTTGGTCACGTACGAGTCGCCCCGGTCACGATAGGCGACCAGTCCGATACGAATCTCCGGGGTTTGTTGTGCCGAGGCCATGGTTGTTGCGATCGACCAGATCTTCTCCTTGGCCGTCTGGATGAGACCACCCATGCTGCCGGTCGTATCCAAAACGAATACGACGTCGATCTTGGGATGGTCATTGGTCATGATGTGATGATTGATCGGCGGATCAATCTGTATGTTCTTGGCCGAGAGCTGCGGGTAATACACGATCGCGGCCAGGGTGAGTCCAAATAGGGCGATGCCCAGTAATTTGCTTTTCATGATTCAAGTCCTCTTTCTAAATGCAGGGGTAAAATTCTTTATTGCGTGAACAACTGGCGTAGTGCCTGGTCGGCTTGACGCCTTGCGTTCTCGAAGTTCTTGCTTTCGGTTGCCGTGTTGCGTTTTGATTTCTGCGCGCTCTTCATTGTTGGCGGGATCACGACGAACAGCGCCTGCACCAGGAAGAAGCACCAGGTGGCCAGAAACACGCTGCCGGAACGGCTGATCGCCCAAACAGTGGCGAAGATGCTCAAAGCGCTCACACCGAGGTCCATCAACGCCGGCATTACGCCCGAGTAAAAATACAGGGAGCGCACCAGCCAGATCGAACCGACGTGGATAAGCAGGTAAAAAGGCAGCGGGGGAGCGACCCACCAAGTGGCGGCGGTTAGTGCCCCCCAGAGCGTCAGTGTAGTTACGCGCCCTAGCCGCTCTTTGCTGCGGCTGAACAGATACAGCAGATAAGTGAACCCCAATGCGGGAATCACCAAGCGAATAACAGCGCCCAATCCGACGAAGGGCGTTAACGTGGCAACGACCGCACTGGCAAAAAAGCCAAGTACTGCTGCGACGACCACGCCATGAAAAAAAGTAGGCCGTCTCATGATGAACTCCTGATCTCTTTCTCGCGTAGGTACGCGATCTCGACTTCATCGTCGCCGACTGTCATTTCCCTCTTCATCCAGGCAATGTCATCAAACTCTGAGTTGCCACCGGCGTATGCGGGTGTGCGCTGTGCGAAGAGCTCGGCTTTCTGCCGAAGACTTTCGAGTGTCGCCTGGTGCTCATCGAGCATCGTTTGTTGCTCATCGAGATACTTAGCATTCGCTACGTACTTTGCGCTGAGACGTTTCAGCAGACGCTCTGCCTCGAGCTTTTTTCTAATAAGATTTCTCGCGAGATTATCTTTTTCCGACTGGAAACAAAGATCGAGCTGCGTGTCGATCTCAGCGATCGAGCTTTCCAGTTCGCTCTTGCGCACGGACAATGCATCCTGATCATGCGTGCATACGGCGATACGTTGTTCGGTTTTGGCCAGGTCATCTTCCATGTCGCGGATGGCCTGTTTCAGTAGTTGTTCGGGCTCCTCGATCTGATCGAGAACGGCGTGAAAGTCCGCTTTGAAGAGTCGCGAGATACGATTGATTAATGCCATGATGTTGCCTCCTGATGTCCGGTCGAAACATTCGATGGAGGAATTCTAGTTAGCGACAGCGCGATTAATAAGACATGGATTGGTAAAATCTGAGGGCTAGAATTTACAAAAACGTTACACGGGATCACTGTTCAAACGGGGCCAGAGTGCTAGCCTAAGTACCTGATGAATAGACAGATACGCGTACTGGTTGTGGAAGACGAAGAGGCCATCCGCACGGGCCTTATCGACGTGCTCGTTTTTCACGGCTACGAAGTCGATAGTGCCGCGACGGGACCCGAGGGGCTCGAGAAAGCACTGACGGGCAAGTTCGAGCTGATTCTGCTCGACATCATGTTGCCGGGCATGGATGGCTACGCGATCTGCGACGAGATTCGCGCCGTCGACCGTAACCAGCCGATCATCATGTTAACGGCCAAGACCTCGGATGAGGAGATCGTTCAGGGCCTGAAACTCGGCGCCGACGATTATGTGTCGAAGCCTTTCTCGATTCAGCAGCTGGTTCTGAGGATCGAGGCGGTCTTGCGACGCTCTCAGGTCGGCCAGGAGCAGGCCAGGACTCTCAACATCGGCAACATCACGGTCGACACTGAAAATCTTTCCGGTCTGAACGGCGAAGACGAAATCGCATTCACCAAGCGTGAAGTCGAGGTTCTGAGCTACCTTGCACGAAACTCTGAGCGGCCAGTTTCAAGAGAGGAATTACTGTCGAAAGTGTGGGGATACGCGAGAGGCCTCGACATCGAAACGAGAACTGTTGATATTCATATCGCGAAATTACGTCGCAAGATCGAGGTCGATCCCAAGGAGCCAGCTAAGCTCATTACGGTCCGCGGTGCCGGCTACCGCCTCGTGACGGACGGTTAGGCGATGTTGCCAAAGACCCTTTTCAAGGGCTTCGACAAAGGACGGCTGCAAAAGCTGCTGGCACTGTTTTTCCTGGCGCTTGCCGTGCCGACTGTGATCCTCATCTGGCAGGCATACAGTCAGCTCAAGTGGGAAGCATTCCATCAATACCGGGGCGTTGCGGAGGAACTAACCGTTCGCATCGACACCCGCCTCAATGACATGATTACTGCCGCGGACGCGAATTCGTTTGCAGACTATGCTTTCCTGGTCGTCTCCGGCGACCCGAGCGCCA
>CAZVLT010000171.1:0-3565 GCA_964628105.1 uncultured Woeseiaceae bacterium
GACTTACCGCCCATGTTCGGGCCCGTAATGACCAGCAGCCGTTTGTCCTCGCCGAGTGCGAGGTCGTTGGCTATGAAAGGCGTATCGATTACCTGTTCGACGACGAGGTGCCGTCCACCCGCAATCTCAATGCACGGCTCCACACTGATTTCGGGCTGGGTGAGAGCCAGCGATTGCGCACGCTCCGCGAAACATGCAAGAACGTCGAGTTCGGCAAGGCCGGTCGCGCTCCGTTGCAGCTGGCCGAGAACCGTGAGCAGTTGCTCGATGAGATCCTCGTAAAGGTATTTCTCGCGCGACAGGGCCCGCTCACGCGCGCCGAGAACCTTGTCTTCAAAATCTTTCAGCTCCGGCGTGATATAGCGCTCAGCGGACTTCAATGTCTGGCGTCGAACGTACTCGAGCGGTGCTTTGTCGGCCTGCGTCTTGCTGATTTCGATGTAATAACCGTGCACGCGGTTGTAGCCGAGTTTCAGCGTCGCGATACCTGTGCGCTCACGTTCGCGAAGCTCAAGGTCAACCAGGTACTGGTCTGCGTTTTCCGCAACCGCGCGCAGATCATCGAGCTCATCGTCGTATCCCGACGCAATAACACCGCCGTCGCGGATCAACATGGGTGGGCTGTCAATAATCGCTTTGCCCAGCAGATGCTGCTGCTCTTTGTGTTCGCCTATCTGGCTGGCAAGGTCGGCTAACAGCGGGGAATCAATTGCTCCCAGTTGACGCTGCAGGTCGGGCAGCCTGGAAAGAGCTTCGCAAAGCTGCCGCAGGTCGCGAGGACGAGCGGAGCGCAATGCGACACGAGACAGAATTCGCTCGATGTCACCGATGCCGTTTAGCCGTTCCTGCAAGGACTCGATACTGCCGCCGGTAATCATCGCATCGAGCGCCTGGTAGCGCGCTTTCAAAATGCTAGCGTCGCGCAGAGGTCGTTGTATCCAGCGGCGCAACAGGCGACTGCCCATCGACGTCTGGCAGCGGTCCATGACGCCTGCCAGCGTATGTTGATGTGAACCGCTCAGGGATTTTTCGAGTTCAAGATTGCGGCGCGTCGGGCCGTCCATGATGAGAGCGTCGTCGCGCAGTTCGACTCTTATGGATTGCAGATGCGGCAGCGCCGCTTTTTGCGTATCCGTAACATACTGCAGCAACGCGCCGGCGGCCGCGATACCACGCGGCAGACCTTCGCATCCAAAGCCACCCAGGTCGCGCGTACGAAACTGGTTGCAAAGCAGGCGCGTTGCACTGTCGAGCTCGAAATGCCACGGTGGCCTGCGCGTGACGCGAATATCGTCGTTGAGTGACTCATCGAATGACTGCTCTTCATTCACTATCAGCTCGGTCGGCCGCAGGCGCTCAATTTCGCCATGAACGGATTCCAGATCAGGCGCTTCCGTGAGGCCAAAGCGGCCTGCTGACAAATCCAGCCAGGCTATACCTATTGCCTCGCCGCTCCCGAAAATGGCAGCCACGACGTTGTCGCGACTGGCGGAAAGCAGCGCTTCATCCGTCAGTGTGCCGGGCGTAACGACGCGCGTGACTTTGCGCTCTACCGGACCTTTGCTGGTCGCCGGATCGCCGATCTGCTCGCAGATTGCGACGGACTCACCCTTGCGTACCAGTTTCGCAAGATAACCCTCGACCGCGTGATAGGGAACGCCAGCCATAGGAATGGCGTTACCGCCGGACTTACCGCGCGATGTCAGCGTGATGTCGAGCAGGGTTGATGCGCGTCTCGCGTCATCGTAGAAGAGCTCGTAGAAATCGCCCATGCGATAGAACACGAGCATTTCCGGGTAGTCGGACTTGATGCCAAGATACTGGCGCATCATCGGTGTGTGAACGGCTGTGACTTCGGCTTTCATCTAGTTCTTGTTCGGGATCGCCCGCGTGACGGCCTCATACAGTATCATGGGCGCGTGAAAATACTGCATGTCGAAACCGGGCGCCATTTCCTGGGCGGCCCACAGCAGGTCGTGTACCTGATCAACGCGTTGCGTGATCGGGGCCATGACAACACGCTTGTTTGTCCGCCCGACTCGGGCATTGATGGCATCGCGCGGCTGGCCGAAATTCGTGTGCAGAATCTGTTTTGTGCGGGCGACCTGGATCTGCCATTCGCCTACCGGCTGTCGCAATTCCTGAAAGAGACCTGCCCGGATATCGTGCACTGCCATAGCCGGCGCGGCGCGGATATCCTCGGCGGGCTCGCGGCGTCGTTCGCAGATATCCCGGCCGTCGTATCACGACGTGTCGACAACATCGAAATGCGCCTGATGGCAGCGCTACGCTACAAGCCTTTCAAAAAAATCATTGCGATATCGCAGGCGATAGCCGACGTGTTAAGGGATCGCGACATCGAGGATGATCGAATCGCCGTTATCCGCAGCGCCGTGGACGCGCAAGCATTCTCAACGCAGCAGGATTGCGCAACTTTCAAGCGCACATACGGCATTGATGACGACGTATTCACGATCGTAGCGGCGGGACAGCTCATTCCCCGCAAGGGCCATCGCTACCTGCTGCAGGCGGTCGCGGATCTCGTGCATACTCACCCGCCATTTCGGTTGATCGTGTTCGGTGATGGCTATCTGAACAATCAGCTGCAGGCCCAGTCAGCCTCCCTGGGCCTGGGTGATGTCGTCCAGTTCGCGGGTTTCTGCGATGACCTCGATAAGTACATCGGCTGTTTCGATCTGTTCGTGCACCCGGCACTCGCCGAGGGCCTGGGCGTCGCAGCGCTGAAGGCGGCGGCGGCGGGTGTGGCCGTTGTGGGCTTCGACGCCGGTGGCCTGGGTGAGGCGGTCGAGCACGGCAAGACGGGTCTCCTGGTGCCGCCGCAGGATGTCGACAAACTCCGCGATGCGATTGCGCAATTGATCGATGACGACGATTTGCGGCTACGACTGGGCGCCGCAGGCAAGGAGCGGATGCAAAATGAGTTCTCGATAGATACGATGGCGGACAATCACGTCACACTCTACGAATCGGTATTGAATGGCTGACCACGAAGCAATACAAAAACTGGCAGCAGCACTCGTACACGAGCTTACTGAGTCCGGCAAAGCCGTCGCAACGGCGGAATCCTGCACCGGAGGCTGGATTGCTAAAGCAATCACAGACATCCCTGGGAGCTCGGTCGTATTCAGTTACGGCATTGTTAGCTACTCGAATGGCGCGAAAGAGTCGGTGCTGGGCGTACAGAACCAGACGCTCGAGGAACACGGTGCTGTTAGTGCGCCAGCCGTCGAGGAAATGTCAAAAGGATCGCTGCGGCTGAGTGGGGCGGATATTGCGGTCGCCGTTAGCGGTATTGCCGGCCCCAGTGGCGGAACGGCAGACAAGCCCGTCGGCACGGTCTGGTTTGCCTGGGCGGTTCGCGACGGTAGCAAGGCGAAAACTGAGAGCAGTTGTGAGCACTTCGAGGGTGATCGCGACCTCATACGTGAACTCACGGTGGTGCACGCACTGCAGGGGCTGCGTGAGCGCATAGAGTAATGGGCAAACTTTCGTGAGCAGCAAACAGATATTTTTCGCCTTGTGGCCTGATAACCGCCAGCGCGAC
>CAZVLT010000172.1:0-3540 GCA_964628105.1 uncultured Woeseiaceae bacterium
GTGGACTCGCTGACGGCGGCCGGTCATGTCGCGACGCAGTCCAGCGTCAGTCGCGACCTGCGCGAACTCGGCGCGATCAAGACCGCTAACGGCTACGAGCTTCGGGGGGGGAGTCAAGGGGGTGACGCGCAGGTACAAGCTGTCGCCGAACTCATGCGGGACATGCAACCCGCTGGACCGAATCTACTGGTAGTACACACCGCCATTGGCGCCGCCCAGCGTGTCGCCCTTGCGCTCGACCGTTGCGGCTGGTCCGAGATTGTCGGCAACATCGGCGGCGACGACACTGTATTCGTCGCAACCGAGTCGGGTGCTGCGCAGAAAAATCTTATCTCAAGGATCGGGCATGCCACGCGTACCTGAATCCGATGGCGAATGGAGTTCTTGGTGAGTCAGGATCAGTCACCTATTATTCTCGGATTTTCGGGCGGCCTCGACACGTCATTCTGCGTGCCATGGCTCAAGGAAAATTACGGGCGTGATGTAATCACGGCTTGCGTTGACACCGGCGGTCTTGACGCAACAGCCACCGCTGCGCTTGCGGAGCGCTCGATGGCGTTGGGTGCAATCGAACATGTGCTCATCGATGCCAGGCAGGATTTTTTCGACTCGGTTATTCGTTTCTTGATCGCGGGAAACGTATTGCGCGGTCATGCATACCCCTTGTGTGTCGGCGCCGAGCGCGGTTTGCAGGCCGCTCGCCTCGCCGAGCTGGCGAATGAACGTGGCGCAAGCACTGTGGCACACGGATGCACCGCGGCAGGCAACGACCAGGTACGTTTTGAGGTTGCGTTGCGCACGCTTGGTCCGGGTCTCGAGGTCCTCGCACCCGTTCGCGACAACAGCTGGATTCGGGAAGAGCAGGTCGCCTATCTTGAGAAACGCGGCTTGCCTTTGCCGTCGCAGGGATCCGCCTACTCAATCAATCGCGGCCTATGGGGTATCACCATCGGGGGCCGGGAAACACTAACTTCGGAATACTCGATTCCCGAGTCTGCGTGGGTATTGTCGTCAACCGCATTCTCGGTGCCGCAGGAACCATCCAGTCACAGGATCGACTTCGCATGCGGCGTACCCGTTACGCTGGACGGTGAGTCTTTGCCGCCGGTTGAATTGATTGAAAAGCTCGAAGATATCGCCGGCGGATACGGCATCGGCCGCGGCATACACCTTGGCGACACAGTACTGGGCACGAAGGGCAGGGTTGCGTTTGAGGCCCCAGCCGCGATGACCTTGATTACTGCTCACCGCGAACTCGAAAAACTCGTTCTCAGCGCACCGCAGGCGCGAATCAAGGACACTGTGGCTGCCGCTTATGGCGACATGGTGCATGAAGGCAAGCAGCTTGACCTTGCGTGCGACGATATCGAGGCATTATTGACGTCGTCTCAGAAGCGCGTCACCGGATCCGTGAAGTTCATGCTGCGGCCCGGACAGCTGTTCATCGAAGGCGTTTCATCGCCACATTCATTGCTCGCTGCCAGCAAAGGAGTCTATGGCGAATCAGCAGGTGAATGGACGGCGAGCGATACATTGGGCTACGCCCGCATTTTGTCATTGCCCGGTTCCCTGCAGACACGAGCAAGCGGAGACTGAGATGAAAAATGTCGTCGTTGACAAGATCTCCTCGGTCGCACAACACAACGATCTCGCGTCAGAACTTCGGCTGTCGTCAGATATACCTTGCGAGGAAGGCGTACTTATTGCTGTGCGTGTACTCAACAACAAGTCACGTTACAACCAACTGGAGCTGACATCGGGCCGCATGGCAACGGTCAACATGGGCGATATCGTCGTTGGCGCATTGGGGCATCGCAAGGCGCTGCGTGGTTACTCGGGTCACTTGCCGACGACACTCCGCAAAGGTGACACGATCCAGATTCTCAACATTGGGGGCGTGGTCGGTATCTGTGATTCTGCGAATCCGGAAGTCGGCCCGCCGTTCAATTGCGAGGTGCTAGGCACTGTTCTGGAGTTCCCATATCTCGGCGAACGCATCGGTGTGCCCGCTCGAGCTGGCTCGTCGTCACTCGATTACGATGCCCCGCTGCAGACGAATGGAGTCCCTGTAATTGCCCTGGCGGGAACCTGCATGGACTCAGGCAAGACTGCAGCGGCCTGCTCCATCGTCAGCCGCCTGCGCCACCTCGGGTTCAACATTGCAGCCTGCAAGGCGACGGGCGTTTCGTTGCGTCGCGATGTGCTGGCCATGGAGGATGCCGGTGCCACAGACACGATGATTTTCTCCGATCTTGGTGTTGTTACAACCACAGCCGATAGCGGGCCTGCGTTGACGCGCTCGCTGCTCACGGCGCTCGCCGTGCAAAAACCCGACGTAATCGTTCTCGAGCTTGGCGACGGTTTGCTGGGTTCCTATGGCGTCGAAGCCATCCTCGCCGACGACAAGATCCGCGAGGCGCTGACAGCCGTAGTCCTGTGTGCCAACGACCCGGTTTCCGCCTGGGGCGGAACCAGGATCCTGCGAGATGAGTTCAATATCGAACCTGCAGTGGTCACGGGCCCGGCGACTGACAATGACGTCGGCATCCAACAGATTGCGGAACGACTGTCGTTGCCTGCGATCAACGCGCTGTCGAACGGCGTTGCACTGGGCGATATGGTCGCCGAACTGCTAAGCGAGGTATCGGAGTGACTCGCTCAATTCAAGCCGTTGTGCTGGGCGCGGGCGGTTACGTAGGCGGTGAACTCCTGCGACTCATCGCCGGCCACCCGAACCTGAAACTGGCCGCCGCAATTTCCGGCAGTCGCGCCGGGCAACCTGTCGCCGACACTTTCGGTCACCTGTCACATGCGCTGGCCGGCGAGAGTTTCGTAGCATACGACGAGTGGCTGGCCACCATTGGCGCGCCAGATGACGATGCTTCCGACCTCGCCTTGTTTTCGGCTGCCCCGCACGGTACGTCAGCAAAAATCATCGCCGCCGCACTTGAAGCAGCAGCAACCAAGGGGCTTACGGTCCACGTCGTCGATTCTTCGGCAGACTTTCGCTTTGCAGAGCCAGCTGCCTGGGAAACGATTTATGGTGCGATGCATGGTGCCCCGGATTTGCTGGATCAGTTCAGCTGCGCCGTCCCAGAGCATATCGATGACGTCTCGACGCCGCATGTCGGGCACCCAGGATGCTTTGCGACCGCAACACTGCTGGCAACTGTACCCTTGATGCGCTCCGATCTGACTGCTGCCGAAGTATTCGTATCCGGAGTAACTGGCAGCACAGGGTCAGGGCGGAGCCCCCAGCCCGGCACCCATCACCCCGAACGAAACAGTAATCTGTACGCCTATCAGCCACTCGCACACCGGCACGCACCGGAAGTCGCCGCACTGGCTCGGGCAGCCAGTGGACGCGAAACGACAGTGCATTTCGTACCACACTCCGGGTCTTTTGCGAGGGGTATACACGTGACCTTGCAAGCAAAAGCGACATCGAACGTATCCGAGAAACAATTGCGTGCCATCTACGAAGACGCCTATGTGAACTCGCCGTTCGTGGAGATCGTCAACACTACGCCGCGACTAAAA
>CAZVLT010000173.1:0-3537 GCA_964628105.1 uncultured Woeseiaceae bacterium
CTGGCGATCACGACGAGCGCTGCCGTAGATAACAGCAGTATTCAATGCAGTTGAGCTCGACATTGTCTTTCCCTCACGAAATGGTGGCCGCACTGATTGCGGTTGGTCACAGCGAGGGATTGTAGCTTGCGGCTCAGAAAGTCGCGCATCAGGCCAGCGGTGGATGTTACGCGCTTAATTGACAAAGTGGTCAAAAACTCATGAAAACCCTCACGTTTTGAGGCATGATCATCTAATAAGAAGAAGCGTTCGATGGGCCTGATCGATACTCCTTCAATATGAAAAAAAACCGAGGCCCGGGGTAAGTTCGTTACAGATGAAACACCGCATCGTAAATCTGTACCTTGAACTTCGCAGCCGCAGCGTATTCCGTGCAATGGTTGCGTATTCCGTTGCTGCCTGGATGTTGCTTCAGGTCGCGGATGTGACTTTCGACCGGTTGCCGATCCCACACAACGCGATGACTATCCTGATAGTCCTCGTGATCTTCGGTTTTCCGGTCGTATTCATACTTGCGTGGGCTTATGAGGTCACAGAGCGCGGTATCGTGCGCCATGAAGAGACGGCGGGCGGCGCGCCCCGAATAGCGTTTGTTCCGTTTGTAACGCTCGTCGTTACCATGGCGATCAGCACCGGCGTCGTGCTGTATTACCTGTCGCAGAACTACTGGGAACCTTCGCGACGCTCAATCGCGGTACTGCCGTTCACTAACTACAGTGACGAGGCAGGTACTGATTATTTCAGCGATGGCCTGACGGAAGAAATTCAAAGCCTGATCGTGCGCCTGAGTGAATTCCGTGTCGTCGCACTGAGCACGACCAGCCGACTCAAAGACAATGTCCTGGACGTTGTCGCCATCGCCGATCGGCTTGGCGCGGAGGCCGTGCTGACGGGTAGCGTCAGGCGCTACCGCAACCAGGTGTCGGTTACCGCGCGCCTCATCGATGGCGACGATGGTAACGAGCTGTGGTCCGATAACTACGACCGGGAATTGTCAGACATATACCCCATACAGGAGGACATCGCCCGCCATGTGGCGCGTGCGCTGCACGTTGTGCTGCCGGTGTCCGCGGAGCGGCGCCTCAAGAACCTGGGCACGCGCAATGTCGACGCATACGACGCATATCTTCGCGGTATCGATTTCCTGAGAATGCCTCCGGACGAAACGTCTTTGTTGCTTTCAGAAGAATTGCTGCGAGAAGCGCTGGCAATCGATCCTGACTTCGCGAATGCGCAAGCAGCGATGTGTAAAAACTACCTGGCCGGCTACAAACTATCTCGTGACCCGGGCCGCTTCGGCAAGGCCGAGCACGCCTGTCGACGCGCACTGGAGATTGACGAAGACTCGGCTGATGTGCGCGTCGCGTTGGGGGGGCTCTACAATGCGTCAGGCAAATATGAGAATGCACTGCACGAGTTTGAAGAGGCACTCGACAACAATTCCAATCTTGCGGACACCTATATCGGGCTTGCCGAGACCTGGATCGCCCTGGATCGAAACGAAGAAGCGGAAGCGAGCTTGCGCCGAGCTATTGAGACCGACGTCAGCTATTGGGCGAGTTTCAACGCGATGGGAAACTTCCTGTTTGAACATGGTCGTTTCCTGGAAGCTGCGGAGTTCTACCAGATGTTCGTCAATCGGGCGGACGATGATGCACAGGCATTGAACAATCTTGGCGCAGCCTATTATCTCGCCGGTGATTACAGGAGCGCTGCAGCGG
This sequence comes from uncultured Woeseiaceae bacterium, assembly GCA_964628105.1. Classification (GTDB taxonomy): domain Bacteria; phylum Pseudomonadota; class Gammaproteobacteria; order Steroidobacterales; family Woeseiaceae; genus UBA1847. Next base: position 1,722 of record CAZVLT010000173.1, read on the forward strand.
CATGGGATAGTTCGCTGGACGTCAGACCGACGCGCAGCGCCTATTCGAATACGGGCACAATGTACTACTACGTAGGAGATTTCGAGCGCGCAGCTAACCGCTATGCCAAGGCCGCCAACCTCGCGCCGAATGACTTCCAAATGTGGGGCAACCTGGGAGACGCCTACTCTTTCAGTGAGACCAAAAAGACGGCGGCCGAAGTTGCATACAAACGTGCCATCAGCTTAGGTGAACAGCTACTTTCGATTAATGCCAACGACTCGGACACACTGTCGAAAGTTGCCTACTACTACTCTCGCATCGGCAATCGCGAGAAGTCGACAGAGATGGCGGCAAAGGCACGCAAGCTGTCGCCGGACGACATGTACGTCTACTACTATAGCGCGCTGATCCACGTCCAGTTCGGTGAACCCGATGATGTGCTGACAGCCCTTGAGCGCGCCATCGAACTAGAGTACCAGCGAGAGCTCTTGTCGCTCGACCCTGTACTCGCAGATCTTAGAGAAGAAGAGCGATTTATTCGTCTTGTATCAAACAGCAGCCCGTAACGGCTGCGGCAGCATTAACAAAAACAAGGAGTAGGAAATGAAAATCATGAGCGGAATTGCAGTAACAGGATTGTTGCTCGCTGCACTAATGTTGGCTAGCACTGATTCGATAAGTCAGGAATCGTGCAATCATGGGCCAAATCACAACATCCAGGTCTCTGTTGGGGAAGACGGTAACCCGGTGCTCAGGTACCGTGGCGAACCCGCCGAGGGTGTCCGCGTCTGCCGCGGTGACCGAGTGCAATGGGAGCTGACCGGTCCTAATCGCGAGTTTTTTGTTGACTTCTTCGCTGGCGCACCGTTCGAGGGAGCGACCCGGCTCGGCTCAGACGGTAATGTCGTACGCATCGAGATCGGTGATTCGGTGGACCGTCGTGCTTACGATTATGGATTGAATTTTGCAGACGAGCCGGAAATGGACCCCAGTATCATCGTCGACTAGATCGATTACCCGAATGTTGCGTGGTCCTCGAACTGGACTCCGCGCGCCAAGGTCTTGTGAACCGGGCAACGCTGGGCGATTTGGGCGAGGCGTTTCCGCTGCGCTTCGTCGAAGTCGCCTTCAATATGAACATTGCTGGTGATTTGTTCGATGAAGCCTTTTTCGGGAATGTCGCAGTCTTTGCAGTCGTCAGCGTGAACGCGTGAGAAGTCATAAGTGGTGCTCACCGACTCCAGTGGCCAACCTTTGTGCCGGCAATACCAGGAAAGCGTCACGCAGGTACAGGCGGCGAGGGATCCCAAAAGCAGCTCGTAAGGATTTGGACCGGTATCGGTACCACCGGCGTCGAGTGGTTCGTCGCCCCTCCATTCGTGTCGACCGTTGGACAGTTGCACGACCATCCCGGTTGTCAGCTTAGCGGTTATTCGTGCCATAAATTTTCTCCGGTAGGCGTTCAATATCGTGGGAGTATGTTCTCACATCGTATCAACTGGAGCCGGCGTAACAAAACTTGGAAATTACCCAGCTTTGTGCGACAAACACCGCATAATGCATCCTTCAGCTCACACTGACACATTTACACGCGACAATTTACCGCCTGATAATGAGCGACCCGACATCCTGCATACGCTGCCCGGACTCGACTACCCGGCAGAGCTAAACTGCGTCGACCCGCTTCTGGACGTTCACGTTCGAGAGGGCCGCGGCGACGAACTGGCCGTTCGATCGTTGCATGAAAGCTGGACGTACCAGCAACTGCAATCCAGGGTCAACAGCATTGCGAATGTGCTGGTTTCGCGTGGAGTGAAAGCGGGCGAACGCGTGC
>CAZVLT010000174.1:0-3529 GCA_964628105.1 uncultured Woeseiaceae bacterium
CGTTGCAAACAGCCAGATTCAGTTTCAGTGCTTTTTCTTCGTAAAAGTAGTGGTTTTCGGCGGCGCTAAATAGTGTTTCGGTTGACTTGGTCGCATCGGTTTGCGTATCCGCGTCGCGTTCATCGGAATCGGCAGCGGGATGATGCTTGCCCGCACGCCCCAAGCTCAAAATTCGAGTGGTTACGGTACCGACGGTATCTTTGATTACTTTTCTTAAGTCCAAGCGCTTCTTGGCCTTCGACTTTTCCTGAGAAAACGGTGGATCGGAGGTATCAGGCACGGGCATCTCGAGCAGCTTACAGTCCGGCTGGTCATTGAAACCCACCTCTATCGGGGGTGGTTTGGCCGGCTTCTTGGTCGCCTTGGGTTTGCTGACCGGGGCCAGGTCGGCGGGTTCGACGGCGCGAAGTTCCCGGCCCTCCCGGATCCAGCACTGACCGCGAGAAAGCTTTTCGGAAAAATCCTTCCCGACGGCATATGGCCCCTCATCGCAGCCGTCAATTTCGAGCGCGCCAACGAGCTTGCTGTTAATCCTGTCGTAGATGAACGCCAGGTGGAGAATCGGTTCGATCAGTGCCGATACCAGCCGATGGGCTTTCTTCAGTTCGGCCATGGCGCTTTCATCGATACCAACGATACCGCTTCCTTCCATGCCCCCCGCATTGACCCCGAACAGGATGTAACGGGGACCATCAACGTCAGCGTTGGCCAGGCCGATTACCTCTCTGACCAGCTCTTCCTGGTCCTGCTCCCGGAAAGGGTCGCAAACGAGCATCTTCGAAGAGGTCTTCGGGTGTTGTAGTAGTTGCGTCAGAAGCATGGTAGTTGAACAAAAAAAACCTTCCCAGCGGAGACCATAGTACCAGCGCTTCACATAATTCTATGACAGCAGTCCCAGTTTTAAACCTTTCTAGTGCTTTCGAATCGGTTTTCGGCGCGGTTCTTGCGCACCGCCCCGGCATCGAAAACCTGCCCGCTCATGGCGATGTATACACCCGGCCTGGCGACTTGCACGGCCGCGACTGCCATTCCGACGTTAAAGACCGCGTCTGTTGTTTTAAATCTGGCCGGACTGAGGGAGCCGGTCAGTACGATCGTTCTCCCGTCGAGATCGCTTAGCACACTGGCCGTCTCCGCCATTGTGTCGGTGCCATGCGTAATGATGTAATGACTGGCGTCATCATTCTCGATGTAGTCGCGAAGTTTCTGGCGGTCCTCGTCATCCATTTCGAGGCTGTCTTTCTGCATCAGTGATACGACGTCATATTCAAACTCGACAAGACCTTCGCTCAGGACATGTTGAACCACTGATTCGCCTATCTCGAATTGACTAAGGTCATCGAAGTAGACCTTGTCGATCGTTCCGCCGGTGGTGATGAATCGGATATGCATCGTGTGACTTTAGTCGATGAAGTCAGGTATCGCTATGCCGGTGCCCCGGATGACATGGGCGGAATGGACACGGTAATTTCTGCACCGCCAAGGTCCGACGTATCGATCGACAGCCGTCCGCCATATGAGCGCGCGATGTCCTTCACGACCGCCAACCCGATTCCATGCCCCGGCGTAGACTCGTCAAGGCGCATGCCGCGCTGCAGCAACGCATCAGCCGCGTCCTGCGGAATGCCAGGACCATCATCGGAAACAGTCAATACCATGCCGCTCGCAATCCCCAGGGCACCCACTGACGGCACGGCGGTTATTCGAACGTGTTGCTCACACCATTTGCACGCATTGTCGAGCAGGTTTCCTGCCAGTTCCAGGAAATCACCGGTGTCGCCACGAAACTGCATGTCGGACTCTATTCGCACCTCAAAGTCGGGACCCTTGTCGTGATATACCTTGCGCAGACCTTCGATCAGCCGCGCCACCTCTTTCTCCACGAGCACCGGTTTCAAGACAAGATTGTCCCCAACAGACGCGGCGGTTTTGCGAAGCTGGTAGCGAACAATCTCGTCCATGCGCTCGATCTGCTCATCAAAGCGATCACCAAACTGTTTCCCCTTGCGGTCATTGAGCAAAGCACGCATTGCCGCCAACGGCGTCTTCAAACTGTGCGCAAGGTTGTCGAGTGTGTTTCTGTATCGATCTGAGCGGGCACGCTCACTGTCAATCAGCAGGTTCATGTTTCGCGCAACTCCGGTCAATTCCGTTGGAAATTCGCTCGACAAGGAAACGCGACTACCCCCTTCGATTTCGCCGATCTCAGTCTCGATTTTGCGCAACGGTTTCATCATGCCCCGCAACAAGAAAGAGAACGCAAGCAGCATCGTCAACGCGACCGCCGCGAACCAACCAAACAACTGGCGTCGAAATCTTGCTATCTGGGAATTGAACGAATCGAGGCTTTCCGCAACCTTGAACACATAGGGTTTGAATGCATCTTCATCAAACTCCCAATCAACGCCAAGGCTTAACGTCAGCAGCGGCGTGCCGTCAACGAGTGACTCTCTCGCGAACAATTGCTCGCCCAGTTCGGGCACTACGCCATCCGGTATCACAAGCCCCAGTGCTGATCGAGAGCGCCACAGTACTTCGCCATCCATGTCGCGCAGCTCCCCGTAGAGACCTGAACCGATTCGCCCGAAGCGAGGCTCGCGCAACCTGTCGGGCAATGCGAGCTCGCCATCGTCGCCCGGCTCTGCTGCGGCGAGAAGGGCTACAAGGTGTCCATCGAGAATGTCGCGGCGCGCCTGTTCACCCGCTTCAGTGAAAGCCAAGTCAAGAACCGCGATCGTGGCGCCGAAAAATAACAGCAGCAGCACACTGACGGAAATCAGGAGCCGACTGCTAAGCGAATACATTTATCCGGTCAGCCCGACTGATGGCGTTCCAGCGCGAAGCGATAGCCACGGCCGCGTAGTGTTTCGATAGGTGCTATGGAGTTGTCAGGATCCATTTTCTTGCGCAGACGACCGATAAATACCTCGATGACGTTGCTGTCGCGCTCAAAGTCCTGGTCGTATAGCCGATCCGTCAGTTCGGCTTTGGATATCACGTCGCCGGCACGGATCATGAGGTATTCAATAATTTTGTACTCGAAACTCGTCAACTCAATTGGTTCGTCGTTGACCTTGAGTTCCTGGCGCCCTATGTCGAGCGTCACGGGTCCTGCTTCAAGCAGCGATGAGGCCCAGCCACCGCTGCGACGCAGTAGCGCACTCACGCGTGCTTCTATCTCCTCAAAATGAAACGGTTTGACCACGTAGTCGTCAGCGCCAGCACCGAGACCATCGACTTTGTCTTCCCAGCGATCTCTGGCCGTGAGAATCAGGATCGGGTATGTCTTGCCCTTGGCACGCACTTGACGAATGATCTCGAGACCCGACACCTCGGGTAATCCGAGGTCGATTATGGCGAGATCAATAGGATATTCCTGGGCGAAATAGAGGCCTTCCCTGCCGTCTGCAGCTTGCTCAACAGCAAACCCCGACTCACCCAGTTTTCGTACGAGTGATTCCCGCAGCGTCACATCATCTTCAATTACCAGCAATCGCATTTTCCCGTTCCCTGAGTTGCAGTGAAGGAC
>CAZVLT010000175.1:0-3521 GCA_964628105.1 uncultured Woeseiaceae bacterium
TGGCTCCCCGACCCGGACTCGAACCAGGGACCAATTGATTAACAGTCAATCGCTCTACCAACTGAGCTATCGGGGAATTTTGGCGCGCCGCGATTCTGGAATAGCACCCGTCTGAAGTCAAGCCGCCAGGGTTCGTTTTATCCGACTGATTGCTTCCTCTAATGTTGCAAGCGAGCAGGCGAATGACAGCCGCATGTAACCTGGTGCGCCGAAGGCTGTTCCTGGGACGCAGGCAACATCCGCTTTGTTGATCAGAAGTTCGACCAGCTCCGCGTCGCTATCCATTCCCAATCTGCCCAATGTGTCGCTTACCCTGGGAAAAGCGTAAAAGGTTCCCTCACCACGGCGGCACTCAAAGCCGTCGATTTCACTCAGCGCTGAGACGACATAGTCGTGGCGTTCTTTGTACGCCGCCGTCATCTCGGCGACCGGCGATTGATCGCCATTCAGGGCGGCTTGAGCCGCGACTTGTGAGATGCTGCACGGGTTCGAAGTGCTCTGACTCTGGATGGTCTTCATTGCAGTTATGATCGCCTGAGGCCCGGCCGCGTATCCAATCCGCCAACCCGTCATGGCGTAACCCTTGGAGACGCCGTTGATCGTTACGGTGCGATCGAAAAGGTCAGGGCACGCTGCCGCGAAACTGACAAATGGTTCGTCGCACCAGCGAATGTGTTCATAGATATCGTCAGCAACGACGATGATACTCGGATGTGGCTTTATGACCGCACCGAGCGCCTGAATTTCAGATGCCGAATAACTCGCGCCCGTCGGATTGTTTGGACTATTGAGAATAACCAGCCGCGTCTTGTCCGATATCGCGTCATCCAGCTGTTTGGGTGTGATCTTGAAGTCCTGCTCAATGCCCGTGCTGACCACCACGGGCTCCGCACCCGCCAGGCGCACCATGTCAGGGTAGGAGACCCAGTAGGGTGCTGGAATTATCGTCTCGTCACCGGGCCCGAGGAGCCCGAGGCAGAGATTGAACAGGCATTGTTTCGCGCCAGTCGAAACGATGATCTGTGACGTGTTGTAGTGAAGCTGGTTTTCACGCACAAATTTCTGTTGGATAGCTGACTTGAGGCTTGCTGTACCGTCAATCGGGGTGTACTTCGTTTCACCCGCCTCGATCGCCGCCTGAGCGGCGTCCTTGATGTGCTGTGGCGTGTCGAAATCAGGTTCGCCAGCACCGAGACTGATGATATCCCGCCCTGCGGCTCTCAATTCGGCTGCCAATGCCAATACGGCGCCGGTCGGAGACGGCTTGATCGCTGCCATACGTTTCGAAACTGATAAACTCACTCGATTGCCCCCAGGAAATGCACGACGGAAATGCATGCTCATGGTACGTGAAAGACAGGACCTTCCCAAGACAAGTCGTGCAAACCGCGATCACCTGACACTGGTGGCAGACTATGAGCCGGCAGGCGATCAAAGTGCAGCGATCGCAGGGCTTGTTGATGGTCTGAATGACGGTTTGGCGCGGCAGACGCTCCTGGGTGTAACGGGGTCCGGCAAGACCTTCACGGTGGCGAGTGTTATCGAGCGACTGCAGCGGCCTGCGATCATTCTTGCGCCGAACAAGACATTGGCTGCACAACTTTACGGAGAGATGCGCGATTACTTTCCCAGGAACGCGGTTGAGTATTTCGTTTCGTACTACGATTACTACCAGCCGGAAGCGTACGTCCCGAGCTCGGATACTTATATAGAGAAAGACGCGTCGATCAACCGGCATATTGAGCAAATGCGTTTGTCTGCAACCAAGGCGCTGATCGAGCGCCCGGACACAATAATTGTTGCAACCGTTTCCGCAATCTATGGCCTCGGTGACCCAGAGGCCTACTTCAGCATGGTGTTGCATCTGGTGCGTGGCGACAGAATCGATCAACGCCATCTGTTGCGGCGACTTGCAGAGCTGCAATACACAAGAAATGAAGTCGACCTGTCGCAGGGCACCTATCGGGTGAGGGGCGATGTTATCGATGTGTTCCCGGCGGACTCCGCCCGTGATGCGGTACGCATTGAGTTACTTGACGATGAGGTCGAGTCTCTGTCGTACTTCGATCCCCTGACCGGCGAGGTGGTGCACCGCGTGCCGCGGCTCACGATCTTCCCCAAATCGCATTACGTGACGCCGCGGGAGAAGCTGCTCGAGGCATGCGAGCACATCAAGGTAGAGCTAAAAGATCGGTTGAAGTACCTCCGAGAGCATGAAAAACTTCTTGAAGCTCAACGACTTGAACAACGAACTTTATTTGATTTAGAGATGATCAGGGAGCTCGGTTACTGCTCCGGCATCGAGAACTACTCGCGTTATCTCTCCGGCAGGGAAATTGGCGAGCCACCGCCATGCTTGTTCGACTACATCCCCGATAACGCGCTTCTCATAATCGACGAGAGCCATGTAACTGTGCCGCAGCTCGGCGGAATGTATAAGGGTGATCGATCTCGCAAGGAAACGCTTGTCGAGCATGGCTTTAGACTGCCATCGGCGCTCGACAATCGACCCCTGCGGTTCGATGAATTTGAGGGGCTGTCGCCACAAACGCTGTATGTATCCGCTACACCAGGCAAATACGAGAACGAATTCGCAGACAAGGTTGTGGAACAATTGGTGCGTCCGACCGGCCTCGTAGATCCCGAGGTTGAGGTCCGTCCCGCCAAAACGCAGGTTGATGACGTGTTGTCAGAAATCGGTCGCAGGGCGGCGCTTAATGAAAGAGTGTTGATCACAACCTTGACCAAGAGAATGGCCGAGGATCTGACAGACTACCTGCAGGAACACGGTGTTCGCGTCCGTTACCTGCATTCGGATATCGGCACCGTTGAGAGAACAGAAATCATTCGCGACCTGCGCCTGGGTGCATTTGACGTGCTTGTTGGCATCAATCTCTTGCGCGAAGGCCTCGATATGCCGGAGGTCTCCCTTGTTGCCATACTGGATGCCGACAAAGAGGGCTTTCTGCGCTCCGATCGTTCGCTGATTCAGACAATGGGCAGGGCGGCCCGCAACGTGCACGGGACGGCCATCCTCTATGCGGATAACATGACGGGATCCATGGAGCGTGCCCTGGATGAAACCAACCGTCGCCGCGAACGGCAACTCGCTCACAACAAGCAACACGGTATTAAGCCGGAATCGATAGTGAAGCGGGTTGCGGACATCATGGAAGGGGCGTATCCAACGCCGCAGTCGGGCAAACGCAAGGTTGGGGAGGACAGGGCCGTATACGAATCCCTGAGTCCTGCACAACTTCTGAAAAAGGCGGCCAAACTCGAAAAACAAATGCTCAAGCACGCCAGGGACCTCGAGTTTGAGGAAGCAGCCAGGCTGCGCGATGAAATCCAGCAAATGCGGGTCCACGGGCTTGGGCTGGATCGGCAAAAAGGCGCCTGATAGGTCTTGCAGTCGGGGGAGTGCTTGAGTATCTTACGGCTCCCCTGACCGGGGGTGGATAGTGCAGGGCGATTAGCTCAGGGGTAGAGCGCCACGTTGACATCGTGGAGGTCGGTGGTTC
>CAZVLT010000176.1:0-1121 GCA_964628105.1 uncultured Woeseiaceae bacterium
TGTTTGCGCACGCGACGCGGCGTCAACGTCATCGAGTCGATCGTCAGCGCTGTGATCGCCAACAAGGGTCGCTTGCACCGGCGAGAAATTCACCAGGTCGCTGATGTATTCATCCGCGAGATTCTCGAACGCTTCATCCGTTGACGGGCCAGCCGTTGCCGTAGTGGCCACGGCGAGGAGCGCAACAGGGAGTAGAAAACTAGCCGGAACAAAGCGTGTCACGAGGTTGCCTCGGGCTGTGCATGGATGTTGTAAACCTTAGCATGGCAGCGACAACGCTGTAATATCAGGCGATGCTTCGCGGTGTTCGTTTCGTTTTTCTGATTCCGCTCGCCTGCCTTTTTGTGCACTCAATTGCGGCAGCCGACGAGCGCCTGCCTGCCTACCTGATACGGTTGCCGGAATCCGTCGCAACCGTGTTTATCGCGGAAACGGCCGCAGCGGATTTCCATCGGTTTGATCGCGTCGGTGACGGCATCGAGTACCGTGGTAGCCGCTACATGTCGATTGGTCAGGACGGCGACGGCAAACAGCGCGCAGGTGACAGGCGTACGCCGCTGGGCGTCTATTTCATTACCGAGCAACTGGACACCAGGTACTTACACGAGAGGTACGGAATTACTGCGTTTCCGCTCGACTACCCGAACATATGGGATCTGCGCCGCAGGCGCGGTGGTGATGGAATATGGATTCACGGTGTCGACCCGGCTGGCGGAAAACGACCGCCCAGGGACACGGACGGTTGCATTGCGCTTGCGAACGAAGATCTATTGGAACTGTCGCCTAAGTTTCGGGCGAACACGACACCGGTCGTTATCGCCAGGGAAATCGAATGGCTGGACATCGAGCGAATATCGCTACTGCGCAGTGAACTGGAAAATGCCGTCGCGCAATGGACCGCGGCTGTAGCGAGCGGTGACATGCACGGCTATCTGTCACTCTATGACGATGACTTTGAGCGCTGGGGAATGCAGAGGGCGGAGTGGCTATCGTTTAGCATGCAGACGCTCGGCACAGATCCAATACGCGACGTGTCAAGCAGTGATCTGCTGCTCCTGGGCGACCCGGAAGAAGCCGATGTGTATCTGAGCAGGTTCAAGCTGGCAGTCGACGACGGGTCG
>CAZVLT010000176.1:1221-3485 GCA_964628105.1 uncultured Woeseiaceae bacterium
GCGTCCGCGCTTACGTCAAAACGCGCAAACAGACTTTGAATGGATGCTTCCGAGAACAACCGGTTGTTACGCTGGTGAAACTCTGCGAATACTGCAGCATGGAAGGCCGCGGGATCGCTGAGTACGCCATTGCGCGCGAGCACCTCTTCCGTGTAAAACAATTGCGCATGCAATTGCGCGACTCGATTGAACACGACTGGAATACGCACAAAACGCACACCGGGATCTGCGTTCTCCGCCCAGGCATTGATGGAGGTCTCAAGGTCAAGACAGTGCGGGCAGCTATACATGAATAATTCCGCGACTTCGATCTTGCCCGCACCGCCAACGGTTGGCTGCGTTGGCACCATTCTTTCGAAGTGCTGACCTTCCTTGAATTGCCAGGTGCGCGGTGTTGCTGTTATGTCGGCACGCGCCAGTACGATCGCCTCGTCCTCAGGTTCTGCCTCGGCAGCCGATTCTTCGACCACCTCTAGCGCCTCATCCGTTTCAGACTCAGGTTCGGCTTCCGTAGAGACTTCCGCCGGCTGTTCTTCAGTAACCGAAGGCTGCGACGGCGTCTCAGCCTGTTCTTCCGTGCTGCAACCCGTGCATGCGAGCAACAAAGCGCTAATCCAGATCAAGTGTTTCATGTTTACTTCAGACCCTGTACATAAGAAGAAAGTGCCGCAATATCGTCTCTGTTCAGCCGGGCGGTGATATCGCGCATGATATGAGTCTTGCCGTCTGTGGTACGCGTACCATTCGCGTAGTCGTTTAATTGTTTGGCCGTGTAGGCAGCATGCTGACCTTTCAGAGCCGGATATTTCGCAGCCGGATTACCGCGACCCGTCGGGCCATGGCAAGCCAGGCAGGCTGACGCTTTTTCTTTCACGTTACCGCCGCGATAAAGCGCCTCACCACGAGCAATCAGGTTCACGTCGGCGACGGCTTGAGCCGCAGGGGGCAGACTTTCGAAGTACACGGCAAGATTCGCCATGTCTTCATCAGAGAGCAACATTGCCTGACTTGACATCAGCGGGTTCTTGCGCGCGCCGCTTTTGAATGCCTGTAGCTGAGCTAGAATATAAGGTGCGTTTTGGCCCGCGATATTGGGCCACATCGGGCTCGAACTGTTGCCCTCAGGCCCGTGGCAGGCCGTACAGGTCAGTGCCCTTGCTTTGCCAGCCTCTGCCGAACCGTCGACAAGGCTTTGCGCCCGAACCTGTGACGGCGCCAGCGTCAGGGTGGCGAGTGCGAACAACAGTGCCAGCTTGTATTTCATATCGTGTAATCGTTATTTTCCTGCGTCGACCAGGGTCATCGTCTGTTGATCATATTTGATTGTTTGAGTCGTGCCTGAACGTTGGCGCCGGGCTGGAAGGTTCCATGGCCGACTGGAGTACCTTGCTGCGTGACCCCGAACCCGTCAAACTTGCCAACCGGTTCTGAACTCAGAAGCCCCAAATTATACACACAAACCGCGGGGCGTACCCCAATGTCGCATTACCCAAAAGCCCAATTCATAAAGAGTGCCAACGCAGTCACGCAGTTCGTCCCGGACAGCGGCGCTGAGGTCGCGGTCGCCGGTCGCTCAAATGCGGGCAAGTCCAGCGCGATTAACGTCATCGTCAATCGTCGGCAGTTCGCACGGACAAGCAAGACCCCCGGCCGAACTCAACTCGTCAATTTCTTCACGCTGAGCGATGACCGTCGTTTGGTTGATCTCCCGGGCTATGGATTCGCCATGGCATCCGACAAGAAGCGCGACCACTGGCGCAACCTGATAGCCGACTATTTCGAGGTGCGACAAAGCCTGTGCGGCTTGTTCCTCATCGTTGACATTCGTCGCCAGCTCACGGATTTCGATCGGCAGATGCTGTCATTCGCCGAGCTTATTGCATTGCCGACGCACGTGCTGCTGACCAAGACTGACAAGCTCAAGCGTGGACAAGCGGCGAAAGCGTTGTTGGAAGTCAGACGAGGCCTGGGCGAAGCTGTCACGGTGCAGCACTTCTCGGCCCTCAGTCGTCAAGGCGAGGACGAGGCTCGTGCAAAACTCGATGAATTCCTGTCGGCAAAAAAATAACCCCGAAGCAGCGGTGGTTGCCGCAACCCCGGGGTTAGAAGAAGCAACTGGCTTGGGGTCGCCGTGTTGCACGCCTGTCTAGGGAGGTAAACAGGTGAGTGACTTACGCACTCAAAAGATTAGAGGCACACGGATGTCGATAGTTCCATGGGCTATATAAATACTTGAAAACTAAAGAAAAGAGGTTTGGACATAC
>CAZVLT010000177.1:0-1924 GCA_964628105.1 uncultured Woeseiaceae bacterium
GCTGACGTTTCGAATCCGGCGACGATCAACGTCATCAATTCGTCGAGCAATTCACGGTCGGTAAATTTCTGCCCTTGCTTGTCAGTCGCTTTCAGGTACATGGCAAGGAAATCAAACTCATCCTCGCGGTTACCGCTACGTCTGTCCGCAATGATGCTCAAGAGAAGATTTCGAAGATCCCGAACCTTCATCACTACGCTAAGGTCGCGCGTCGAATCACGACTCAGAAAAGCGAATGGATTCTCACCGCCAGAAATGATGCGCGTTTCGTAGTCGCTGCCGAAGGTGCTGATCAGGATCAACTCCAGTGCAAAATCGCTGGTTTCCTCCGTAATGTTGCAGGTCTCTCCGCTTGCGGCGAGGTTAGCCCAATGCGACGCGCGGCGATCACAGCACTCCACCATGACCTGTATCAGTCTGTGTACGTTCTGGCGGCTGAACGCGGGCTGGATCATGGTACGAGAGCGTCGCCAGACGTCACCATCACTGACGATCAAACCGTTACCAAGTAGCATCTTGACGCGCTCGAAACCGGGCCCCTTGAGGTACTTGGTGTGCCGCCGTACGAGTATTCGGCGCACCTCCGCCGCATCGTTGACGAAGTACGCGAGACGCCCGTTTGGCTTCGCCATGCTCACCATGTCCCCGTACTCTCGTCGCAGCTTCTGCAGCGTCGCCAGCGTTTCCGGGTCGATACCAAGCGTGACCGCCTCTTGCGGGCCAGGGGGTCGCCTGTATTCAAGCTGCGTTAAGGTCATTTGGGGACGGGATTGAGGAATGGCGGTGGAAATTCAGGCGCAATATTACATTGACCGGCACAGATTCGATACTGCAAACTTGTCCCGGCAACCAAAAACCAGGTCCTGTTTTGAGCGACACACCCAGCAAAGATTTTAGTTCGATCGAGTCACGCCGTAGTGCGGCGTCGCGCCGTCGCATGAGTACCGCGCGGCGCGTCTACTACTTCCTGGGTCTGCCTGTGCTACGCGGGCTGATAAGGCTTCTGACCTCCACCTATCGCGTCAGGAAAGTTATTGGTGCCGACCACATTGAGGCGTTCATTGCGGATGGAGCCGTCTGCGCGCCCTGCTACTGGCACCAACATCACGTTGTCGGATCAACCCTTATTCGTGGATGGCTCAGGCGCGGCTTTAAGGCCTGTTTCCTGGTTTCAGGATCCGTCGACGGCGAGGTTCCCGAGCGCGTTGCCCGCGCATGGGGTGCAGAGGTGATCCGCGGCTCTGCAAACCAGAGCGGCGCGCTGGCGCTGCGCGACATGCAGCAGATGATGAAAAAGGGTTATTCCATCGTCACCACCGCTGACGGGCCCAGGGGGCCGAAGTACGAATTCAAATTGGGCGCAATCTTGATGGCCAGAATCGCCGGCGTGCCCATTGTCCCACTGGCCTGCGCTGCTGATCGCGCCTGGTACCTCGAGCGTTGGGACAACTTCATGATTCCGAAGCCATTCGCGAACATCGTCATCGCTGTAGGCGAGCCCTACCCTGTTCCGCCTGACACGCCGCTCGACGCACTGGAGCCGCACCGGGTACACGTTCAGGCAGCAGTCATGTCACTCATGGCAGACTCGGATAATGCACTACAAGGCCGGAAGGAGGCCGCAGCATGAAAATGGCATATCCATGGTTATTGCTGGCTGTAACGACGCTGTGGCTCGGCGAGGCTCAGGCCGCGGGAGTCCTTGCGCCGCACACCGCGCAATACAAGGTCAAGATCAGCGTGGTCTCGGGTCGTCTCAGTACGGAATTGAGAGCAACAAAAGACGGCTATGTGGCCAATCACGTTATCAAGGCGACCGGCCTGTCAGGATTGTTCTTCGGCGGCACTATGGACGTAACGTCGGAATTCGCGAGCGCGAGCGACGGCGTGAAGCCGATCGCGTTTCGATCTGTTGACACGATTC
>CAZVLT010000177.1:2024-3460 GCA_964628105.1 uncultured Woeseiaceae bacterium
GCGAGCGCGAGCGACGGCGTGAAGCCGATCGCGTTTCGATCTGTTGACACGATTCGCAAAGAACCTGACGTGAATATTCGCTTTAACTGGGACACCAATGAAGCGACCGGTACCGTCGGAGCGGACGAGATTTTGCTGCAACTGGACGGTATCGCTCACGACAGCGTGTCCATCCAATATGAGTTGATGCACGACCTCATCAACGGCGGGCCCGATGAGCAATACACGCTGTTTGATGTCGACAAGATGAAAATTGCCAACGTGCGCAATATCGGCCTAAAGAAGATCAAGGTAAAAGCAGGTCGGTTTGAGGCGCTGGGAATCCAGCACCAGGCCGTGGGTTCATCTCGCGTCACAACGCTATGGTGTGTCGAGGAGTTGGGTTATCTGCCCGTGATGATCGAGCAGCACCGCAAGGGAAAACTGAAGTTTCGGGCATCGCTGCTGAAATATACGCCGACTGGCGGTTGAGCAATTCCTACCCCAGGATTATCGAAAGTTGCATGGCGAGCAGCATCGTAGCTGTCACGAGGCCAGCGACGAGCAGACTCGCGCCCCACCGGGCGAGCGTCGAGGCGTGAGCGATACCGGCAAACACCGGAACCGCAGGAAGTAGTGCCAGGCAAGCGACAGGATAAATAACGATCGCGGCGCGAGGATGCCGAAAAGCCCAGCTCTTAAGTTCCTTTCTTGAATTCATTTCAGCCACGAAATCTTCCATCGAACCGAGCTGCTGTGACGCAGTCCGTCTGGCTTCCTTGCTGTTCGCGCCCTCATCTACCGCAGCATCCACCAGATCATCGTAGTGATCACGCAATTCATATACCGACCGGTGCACGTCCCGCGGCGCAATGCCACACTCTATAAGCTCTGCTGCGAGCGCATTGAAATCCGGTTCACGCACTGGCAGCAGATCCCAGTACTATCGCGACGCCACCCTGAATACGGCGCCAGTCCGTTTGCAACTTTTCCAGCCGTTCACTGCCCTTCTTCGTCAACGAGTAATAGACACGCGTGCGTCCGGCGACCGCTTTGCGCTTTGACTTCAATGCACCATTGCGCTCGAGGCTGTGAAGAACCGGATAAATGACGCCTTCGCCGATTGAGATCGCATCCTTGGTCGCTTTGCGAATCGCGCGTACGAGTTCGTAGCCGTACATCTCCCGTTCCCCCAGCAGGCGCAGCAACAGGAGCTCCGGAACTCCGCTCATGAATGGAGGATTACTCTGCGCCATATGAAGCGTTCCAACAAACCATAGTTCTCAGAGCATACCTTGAACTAATAGGTATCACAAGCTTACATTGTGGTTCCAGGTATCTATAATATACCTCGTGGTTCAAGGCATATCGCAACGCGGGAGAAAATCAGAACCTGTTCCGGTTTGTAATGAACGATTAAGCGAAGACCCCTGGGCGGTGGCTCGGACGAAGGCCTT
>CAZVLT010000178.1:0-3448 GCA_964628105.1 uncultured Woeseiaceae bacterium
GCCGTCGATGGCATCAACTTCGAGGCCGGCGAAGGCACGATATTTGGCCTTCTCGGGCCGAACGGTGCCGGCAAGTCGACGACGATCAACTGCATCTCCGGTCTCATGGCGCCGACGTCGGGTCATGTCAGCGTTGCCGGATTCGACATTGTCAAAGAGGGCAAGAAGGCGAAAGCATCGCTAGGTGTCGTGCCACAGGAAATTGCGCTTTACGAAGATCTGCCCGCCATTGAGAATCTAAATTACTGGGGCAAAGCCTACGGGCTTCGCGGCGCCGATCTCGAGTCACGCGTTCGCGAAGTGCTCGACTACATCGGTCTTGCAGATCGAGCCAAGGACCTTCCCAAAACATTCTCGGGCGGCATGAAACGCCGTCTCAACTTCGGATGCGGCATCGTGCACAAACCGAAGCTACTGCTACTCGATGAACCAACGGTGGGCGTGGACCCGCAGTCCCGCCAACGCCTGTTCGAAATGATTGAGGCCGAGCGTGATGCCGGCGCCTGCGTGTTGTACACAACACATTATATGGAGGAGGCTGAACGGCTGTGCAGTTCGCTTGCGATCGTCGATCACGGCAAGCTTATCGCCCAGGGCACGGTCGACGAGCTCAAGGCCAAGCTCGGTGCACGTGACATTCTGCAACTAAGCGGCGAATTTCCCGCCGACATCGGCGCCGCGTTGACGGGCCGCGGTATCGGGGATCTCGATGTGCTTTCCCTTGAAGAGGGCACACTGACCCTGACACTTTCACTCGCGTCGCAGCACCTGCCAGCGATTTTCGAAGCGGTCTCTTCGGCAGGCGGCAACGTATCCGAAACGAGCCTGCGCAGCCCGAACCTTGAGACGCTGTTCCTGTTGCTCACGGGCACGGAACTGCGTGAGTAGCCATGAGTTTCGTCGTCGCATCTTTCAAAAAAGATATTTCGCGCTGGCGACAGGATCCGATGGCGATCCTGATCTGGCTGGCCATTCCGTTCCTGATGGGCGGACTCATCACGGCAATGGTTGACCGTGGCGATGACGGCGGACCCATGGGCACGTTGCTGATCGCGGACGAGGACGACACCTTACTTAGCAGTTTTGTCGCGAGTGCGTTTGCCCAGGACCAGTTCAGTGATTTGTTGGCGGTTCAAAAAGTATCCATCGAAAAAGGCGCCGAACTTATTCATGCGGGCGAGGCCAGCGGTTTCCTCACAATTCCGGAAGGCTTTCAGGATGCGTTCCTGAACGATACGCCGGTGACTCTGACATTGAAGACGAACCCGTCGCAGACGATCCTCCCGGGTATCATTCAGGACGTAACGGAAATCTTGCTCGATCTTGGGTTCTATGCGCAGGCGATGTTCGGTTCGGAATTAGAGCAGATAAAAAACTCGGACACGATCGATCAGCCTGCCGATATTTTCGTATCTGACATCGCCGTAAAGATTCAGCACAAAATAGAAAAGCTCGAGCCGAATCTGTTTCCGCCGATACTCAATGTCGAGATCATCGAACCGCCGCCGTCGGAGCCGCGGCCGGGCTTCGCATTACTGTTCCTGCCGGGCATTGTGATGATGGCATTGCTGTTTTCCGCACAGGGCCTGTCATCAGACTACTGGAAGGAGCGCCAGACAGGCACCCTGCGACGACTGGCGTCGACGCCGGGGCAATTGGGTCGCTTTGTATTCGGCAAGGCGCTGGCCGCATCGGTTGTTATTGCGTTCATCGGTGGTATCACCCTGTTGCTGGGCTTTCTGTACCACGATGTATCGTGGAGCAAATTGTTATCTTCCATGGTGTGGATTGTCGTCGCCGGCGTGGGGTTCTTTGCGTGGTTTTCCGCTCTGCAGATGATGTTTGTACAACAGAAAACCGCGAGCCTGATTACATCCATCCTGCTTTTCCCGTTAATGATGATGGGTGGCAGTTTTTTCCCGATGGACGTGCTGCCAGACTGGATTGCATCGATTGGCCGAATGTCGCCAAACGGATTTGTTGTTGATCGGTTGACGCTGGAGCTGACATCCGCCACCGCGTGGACGTTTGATGTGAAGAGTTGGGCGATCGTACTCGCGATGACGATCAGTGGTCTGGCGATCTGCAGCTGGCGACTGCAGTCCGGCTTTGCGAGTAAGTGATGCGAGAGATTTTTTTCATCGCCTGGAATGACGCGAAGTTTCAATTGCGACAACGCGGGACATTGGTCTGGGTTTTCGTCATGCCGCCGATTTTTTTCTACTTCATTGGTACGGTAACAGGCGGTTTCGCGTCAGGCATTAGCGGTGGGCAGGCCACGCCGATTACCGTTATCGCCGAGGCGCCGGGGTTCTTGCAAGAGCAGATCGACCTGCGACTACAGGACAACGACTTCGCCCCGGAGTGGGTAGAGGAGTTGCTGGTCACGGAGGGTGAGGAAGCGCCACGACGCACGCTCACGATCGCTGCGAACCTGTCGGACCAAATAGCGGCCGGCGAAGAGGTCGCGGTGAGTTTCGAAACAAAGTCTTCGGCGCTGACGCGCGACTTCGAGATCATTCGCATACAACGAAGTTTGTACACAGCTCTTGCCGACATTATTGTCGCCGACGCAAATTCGACTGGAACTCTGGCAGCGACGGATCTTGCGGCCCTCAATGCGAAGCCGCGAATCTGGCAGTTGCAGGTTTCGCCCGCCGGTAAACGAATTAATATCCCGAGCGGTTTCGAACAGGCGGTACCGGGCATTCTTGTGATGTTCACGCTCCTCGTACTCCTCACCAGCGGTGGTTCCATGCTCGTCCTCGAACGCAAGCAGGGATTGTTGCGCCGCCTCGCATCTGTACCCATTTCGAGAAGTGAAGTCGTTGCCGGCAAGTGGGGCGGTCGAATGGTCGTGGCCTCGATCCAGGTAACGGCCGCACTGTTATTCGGAACCTTCCTGTTCAGGATGAACTGGGGCCCTGATGCTGCAATGGTCTTCTTTGTTCTTGCTGTGTGGGCAGGTTTTTGTGCATCCGCCGGCTTGCTGCTTGGCAGCGTTGCGAATACGGAAGGGCAGGCGTCCGGGCTTGGTATACTGGCCGCCAACGCACTTGCTGCACTCGGCGGATGCTGGTGGCCTATAGAAATTACGCCGCAATGGATGCAGATGGTTCAGCAAGTAACGCCGACAGGCTGGACCATGGACGCATTGCACAAGTTGATCAGCTTTCAGTCCGGCGCGGCATCCGCGTTGCCGCAAGTAGCGATCTTGGTTGCGGCCACGATTGTCATGGCGACATTGGCCGTCCGAAAATTCCAGTACGAGTAGCGTTGGAGTACCCAAAGGGCATAAACGCGCCTTGTGCGCGATATTTACGTAGGCGGCGGTGCGGCTTTCTTCGTTGGCTGCGACGCCGGAATTTCGCCGTTCGCCTCCATCTTGCGAACATTCTTTAGCTGCGTCGCCATATCCGCTGCGATCTCGGCACGCATCGCCTGAAAC
>CAZVLT010000179.1:0-3392 GCA_964628105.1 uncultured Woeseiaceae bacterium
CACGCACGATCGGCAGATAATCGCCCTCGGCTATATTCATGCTGCCCGGGCCGCCAATAGTGGTGTCAGCGGATATTTGTGGCGCTGCAATTTTGATCATCGGCGCATCAGGATCGATGTTGTCCAATTCCTGTGGCGGCGTCTCAGGAGGTATTTCCGGTGGAGGTGGCGGCTTTTCGGGCGTGAGGTCCTCAAGGTTCAGGTTTTCGTTGCGCTTGACGCGCACAAATTCAAGTTTATGCCGTTCACGCGATTCCGTCAGTGCCTGCTTACCCGATGCGATGAGCAACTGCATGATGAACAACAAGCTCAGCGTAACTACCGTGCCTATCAAAATTGAAAATGCATATCGACCTGTCATGGTCCTGTTCTCCTCAGCGATTCCTAGTCGTTGTCGGTAGCAATCGCGACGTTCTTCACACCGGCGGCCTTCGCGGCTTCCAGGATGATGACCAAAATCTCGTTGGTTGAATCCTCATCCGCCTGGATTACGATAGACCCTTTCGGGTTTTCGGAATGCAGGCGATCGATGACACCACGTACCTCGCGGGGATCTCTCTCCTTGCGGTCAATCCAGATCTCGTCGTTTCCACTGATCGCGATCAGTATGGCGGCGTCCTCCTGGGTATCGGCTGAAGTGGTGTCCGGCCGCTCGACCTGGATACCGGCCTCCTTGATAAACGTCGCCGTTACGATGAAAAAGATAAGCATGATGAACACGACGTCGAGCATCGGCGTCAGGTTGATCTCCTCACCTTGATCCTCTTCCGAGGCCATACTGTGGTGTTTTCGCATTACATTCGTCCTATTGAGATCCCGCTCAACGTTGATCCGCTATCGATATTTTGTAGACGCCAGCGTTCCGCGCCGAGTCCATTACCCACACCAGCACCTTGTTGGTCGATTTCTTGTTCGCCTGTATCACGACCGACCCTTTCGGGTTCTCGGCATGCAGGCGTTCAATATTGGCACGTACCGCGCGCGGATCGATCATACGACGATCGATCCAAATCTCGTCATTGGCGCGAATCATTATAAGAATATTGGCGTCTTCAGGCTTGCTCTCCGTCACCGGAGCATCAGGGCGATTGACGTCGATTCCTGCTTCTTTGATGAATGATGCCGTAACAATAAAGAAAATGAGCATGATGAATACGACGTCGAGCATCGGCGTGAGGTTGATTTCTTCGCCCTCATCGGCGTGCCCCATCGAGAGTTCACTTTGGCGCATGATTTATTCCTTAGTGGTCCATCGTGAGTGAATCTTCAAGAAACTCCACTTCACGTGCCGCGCGGCGGGTGATTAAAGTAACGAGCAGAACACCCGAAAGCGCCCCTACCATTCCCGCCATCGTCGGCACTGTGGCCTGGGATACGCCCGCTGCCATAGCCCGCACATTGCCCGAACCGGACACAGCCATTACCTGGAACACGCTAATCATCCCCGTTACAGTGCCAAGCAGACCCAGCAACGGACACAAGGCAACAAGCGTCTGAATCAGATCGATTCCTTTGTTTGATGCCTCGCTAAAACGTGAAATCATCAGCTCGCGAATCTGATGCGCGTTCCAGGAGCGACGTTCCTGTCGCGCTTCCCACTTGTCATGAATCTCTCGTGACATCTCTTTCATTGGTGCCCGGAAAAACAATATCCGTTCAGCAATGACGACCCACATCAGAAAAATTGCCACGGCAATGGCCTTCAATACCGGGCCACCCAAATTCATAAAGTCTCGTATGGCTTCGAAGCTATCAGCAATCCAAAGCATGGCGACTCCTTTCGGCCTCAGCCATGACGTTCAGAGTGTTGAGCAACGAGGCCCGCACTCTGAGACTGGAGAATATTGACAATCTTGCGACTCTGGCCACTAACCACCGTGTGCAGCAATACCATCGGGATTGCCACAACAAGACCAAGCACCGTTGTCATGAGGGCCTGTGAAATACCACCGGCCATCATTTTCGGATCGCCCGCTCCGTACAACGTGATCACCTGGAATGTCTTGATCATGCCGGTAACCGTACCGAGGAGACCCATTAGAGGTGCAACGGCAGAAACCACCTTGATGAACAGCAAACCCTTGGTCAGGCCGGGCATCTCTTTGAGTGCCGCCTCACTGAGTTTGAGCTCAATGGTTTCGGTATCGGCCGCGCGGTTGCTTTCGTAAGCCGCGAGAACCCGACCCAGCGGGTTATCCGTGCTCGCGGAATCTCGCTTGAGCTGCGCCGAAACCCTGCGGCTGTCGCCGGAAAGGCCAATCAAGCGCCAGATTGCAATCAGCAAACCAACGAATCCGAGAGCGATAATGCAATAGCCCACGATGCCGCCCTGTTCAATACGATCTTTGATTGTCGGCGACTCAACCAGAAGGCCGAGTATCGTGCCACGTGTAACGTCGATACCAAATGTGACGACACCTGAATCCGAGGCTGCGTCCATCATATCGCCGGTCGTACTCGTGTAGCGGCCTTCCGGCTGGCGTGCCAACTCGCGGACCGAAATGTTGCCTTCAACTATTCCGTAAGTTAAGTAGCCGTCATCTGAGACAATGTTGAAGGCCCCGACACGAACCACTTCCGTCTCTGCCTGCTCACCCTTCGCATTGGTAACAATGTGATTGAAACGAACCACTCTGCCTGATTCGTAAACCTCCCGCTGCAGCATGCCCCAGAGTCTCTCAATATCCTCGATTGACGCGAGGCTGCTCGCGCCCGCCATCTTGCTGCCGAGCTCAACCAGAAAATCCCCGCGATCGGGGTACTGAATATTGGTTAGCGAGTCACTAAAACGGCCTTGAGTGTCACCAGCAACCGTTTGCAGAACACCAAACAGCTCTTTCAATGCACCGAGGCGCTCATCGAGAGCCTGGCGCGCCGTGATGATGCGTTGCTGATTGACTTCGAACTGCTGCTCGAGATTGCTACTGACGTTTTCTTGTCGAGTGCGTTCCGCGCGTGCTTGGTTCAACAGCGATTGCTGGCGATTGCGAGCTTGCGCGAATGCAGATTCACGTTGCCGTGCTTCCCGCGAATCACGCGTCTGCCCTGCTTCGATCAGGCGAAGTAGCTCAGCCATGCTGACGGCGCCCTCCTCCTCCTGTGCGTTTGCCGCGGCAAATCCTAAACCAAGTAGTCCGGCGGCGATAATAAGTGATAGATGTTTCATTTATGATGCCTCCGCTGCTGGAACCGGGATATTGATGAGTTCAGGAGCAATCAATTGTTTTGCCATGCGCAAACCCTTGCGAACTTCATTGCGTGCCGAATCGTCCCTAACCCAGCAGTTATCAGGCCGGCAACCCCTCTTCGAATTGTCCCAGCGGCCCGTGATGCGCGTATCGTCCGACTGAAAATACAGACCAATGCGGCCGATGCGCAGCATATTGAACTCC
>CAZVLT010000180.1:0-3345 GCA_964628105.1 uncultured Woeseiaceae bacterium
CGTCGTCGCGGCCTGTTCTTCGTAAGATGGCGCGGGACGATGAATTGGCAGGTGCGTTTCCGCGCCGATCTCGCCTGCGTTGTCGATCGGCTTGCCGAGCACGTCCATGATCCGACCCAGTGTCTTCTCGCCTACGGGTACCGTAATCGGTGAGCCCGTATTCGTAACATCCATGCCGCGCTTCAGGCCTTCCGATGAACCCATTGCAATCGTGCGGACAACGCCGTCGCCCAGCTGTTGCTGAACTTCAAGCGTGATTTCCGCATCGTCGATAAGCAACGCGTCGTAAATCTTGGGGATCTGGCCTGCCGGGAACTCCACGTCCACAACGGCGCCAATTACCTGCACAGTAGTTCCAGTGCTCATCTCTTGTTTCCTTAACCTGATACGGCAGCTGCGCCGCCGACAATTTCTGAAATTTCTTGTGTGATCGAAGCCTGTCGAGCTTTGTTGTACTGCAGCTGCAATCCGTCAATGATCTCGCCAGCGTTATCCGTTGCCGATTTCATCGCTACCATTTTCGCCGCCATTTCGCAGGCGAAGTTCTCAACCGCGCCACGATAGACCTGCGACTCGATGTAGCGCATCAATACGTCATTGAGTAACTCACGTGCATCGGGCTCGTAAATGTAGTCCCAGTGATCCTGCAGCTCGTCATCGTCGCTACCGATGCCTTTCGCCGGCAGCAGCTGTATGACCACTGGTTTCTGGCTCAATGCGCTGACGTACTCGTTGTGCACGAGGTACAGGCGATCGATTTTTCCTTCGCTGTATGAGTCCAGCATAATCTTGATCGAACCGATCAGGTCATTAACGTTCGGCCTGTCACCGAGGTGCGTCGCGGTACCGACGACGCTGCCACCCATGCGGCGGAAGAAAGCAACCGCCTTCGCGCCGACCAGCGCCATGTCGACATCAACGTTTTCGCCCTGCCACTTCGCGATCTCGCCAATCATGCTTTTGAACAGGTTAGCGTTGAGACCGCCGCAAAGGCCACGGTCCGTGGAAATTACGATGTGGCCGACGCGCTTGGCGTCGCGCTCCGTCAGAAACGGGTGCCTGTAATCCGGATTCGCATGCGCCAGGTGTCCGATCACGCGACGGATACGCTCCGCATAGGGGCGCGACGCCTCCATCTGCAGTTGCGCCTTGCGAATCTTGCTCGCCGCGACTTTTTCCATCGCGCTCGTGATCTTCTGCATGTTCTTTACAGAAGCGATTTTCGAGCGTATTTCTTTTTCGCCTGCCATACCGGTTCCCTAGAACGCGCCCTTCTCAGCAAACGCTTCGCAAATGCCTTTCAGCGTCGCGGCAACGTCGTCGTTATAGTCTCCGGATGCGTTAATCGCATCGAGGTCGCCCTGATTGTTCGCGCGAGCAAAATCGTGCAACGCCGTTTCGTAGTCAACGACTTTCTCTACAGGAACGTCATCGATGAAGCCCTCGTTTACCGCGAACAACGACAGGCCCATTTCGGCGATCGACAACGGCGAGTACTGCTTCTGTTTCATGAGCTCCGTAACACGCTGGCCGCGTTCGAGCTGACGACGCGTGGCCGCATCGAGGTCAGAGGCAAACTGCGCGAAAGCCGCGAGTTCACGATATTGAGCAAGCGCGAGACGTATACCGCCGCCGAGTGTCTTGATGATCTTCGTCTGTGCCGCGCCACCGACTCGAGACACCGACAGCCCGGCGTTGATGGCCGGACGAATACCTGCATTGAAGAGATCGGTCTCGAGGAAGATCTGACCATCGGTAATGGAAATCACGTTGGTCGGTACGAACGCCGACACGTCACCGGCTTGTGTTTCAATGATCGGCAAAGCGGTCAGTGAACCTGTCTTGCCCTTGATCTTGCCACCCGACACCTCCTCAACGTGTGCTGCATTGACGCGCGATGCGCGCTCCAGCAAACGAGAGTGCAGATAGAAAACGTCACCCGGATAGGCTTCACGGCCTGGCGGACGACGCAGCAGCAACGAGACCTGGCGATATGCCCAGGCCTGTTTCGTCAAGTCATCAAAAATGATGAGCGCGTCTTCGCCTTTATCGAGAAAGTACTCGCCCATGGTTGTACCGGAGTACGGAGAGATGTATTGCATCGCGGGACTGTCCGCCGCCGTTGCAGCAACGACGATGGTGTGTTCCATCGCGCCTTCTTCTTCAAGCTTGCGCACCACACCAGCGACTGAAGAAGCTTTCTGGCCGATAGCGACGTAGATGCATTTAATGTCCGTGCCGCGCTGGTTAATGATCGTGTCAATCGCGACCGCTGTCTTACCCGTCTGGCGGTCACCGATAATCAGTTCACGCTGGCCGCGACCGATCGGCACCATCGAGTCTATCGATTTCAAGCCGGTCTGTACCGGCTGGTCAACTGACTGACGCTGAATGACGCCCGGAGCAACCTTCTCGATTGGCGCTGAACCCTCAGCGTCGATCGGCCCTTTGCCGTCAATCGGCATGCCCAGTGCATCGACGACGCGACCCAGCATTGCCTCACCAATCGGCACCTCAAGAATGCGGCCGGTCGTCTTCACGGTGTCGCCTTCTGAAATGTGCTTGTAGTCACCGAGGACAACCGCGCCAACCGAATCCTGCTCAAGGTTCAGCGCCATGCCATAGGTGTTGCCGGGGAACTCGAGCATTTCGCCGTAGCGTGCGTCTGCCAGGCCGTGAATGCGCACGATTCCGTCAGTTACCGCAATGACGGTGCCGACGTCGCGTGCTTCCGCGCTTGCCTCGAAGTTCTCGATGCGCTCTTTAATCAGTCGACTGATTTCAGAAGCTTTGAGTGCCATTTCCTTTTCCTTTTATTTGATCAGTGCTTATTTGACTAGACAATTTGCGAGGCCTTCGAGCCTTGCGCGCAGCGATCCATCAATTACGACATCGCCGGCGCGAATAACGGCACCACCGATGAGGTTTTCGTCTATTTTTGTTTCGACCTTTACGTCACTGCCGAGCCGCTTCTTAAGCGAGCTTGCAATCTCCTGCACCTGCTTTTCGCTGAGCTTCGTTGCTGATGTGACCGTTACGTCGACGCTGTTCTCAACCTTCGCTTTGAGCGCTTCGAAATGCGCCGCAATTTCCGGCAGCACCACCATTCGACCGTTCTCAAGCAATAGCTTGAGGAAGTTGCTGCCTTTCTCGTCAGCGCCGGCGAGCAACTTAACCTTGGCGCTTGCGAACAGGCCGGTCAGAAACTCGAGACGCTGCGTGTCGTTGAACTCCGGGTTACCGAGGTACTCGACCAGGGTGTCGTCGGCGAGTATCTGTCCCGCGGCTGACAGTGACTCCGACCAGCTTCCGAGCGTACCCGCATCGACGGCGAGTTCGAAAACC
>CAZVLT010000181.1:0-3344 GCA_964628105.1 uncultured Woeseiaceae bacterium
GCAAACTCGGCATGATGACGTACCGGTCGGCAGAGGAATGGGCACAGCGTTTCGGTCGTGAGCGGGCGACGGATCATGCGAGCAATGACGATCTATTTGTTGCTGAATTCTCGGTTGAGTCCTATCTGGAGAACCACGCCATCAAGTTCAGTGGCGCGTTTGACGCGAATTGTTATCTGTATCTGTCACGCGCTTCGGACCTGTTTGATCTTGCAGAGTATGGCGGCTCCCTGTCCGCCGGCTTCAAGCGATTGAAACTGGATCGTGCGCTGGTCGTCGGTGTCCGGACAGACACGCTGTTCCCGCTGGTGCAGCAACGCGAACTCGCCGACGGACTATCTGCAGTTTGCAAACGTACGCGGCTGGTGGAACTCGATTGCATTCGCGGCCACGACTCGTTTCTGGTCGAAATGGATGCCTTCCGCCCAGTGATCGCTGAGTTCTTCCAAGCTTAGTGGCGTAGGAGTATCGCCGGATCCACGGCGGTGCCGTTGAGGTAAGTCCCGAAATGCAGATGCGGCCCGGTTACGCGTCCGGTCGCGCCAACAGCGCCGATCGCGTCGCCTCTGGCGACTGACTGCCCAACCTCAACAGAGATCTCACTCAGGTGACAATACATAGTCACAAATCCCTGGCCATGATCGAGCAAGATCGTATTACCGTTGAAAAAATAGTTGCCAGTTGCTGCTATCACACCGTTTCGCGGCGCCTTGATCGGCGTTCCTTTACCAGCAGCAATGTCCATGCCCTTATGCGGTGAGCGCGGCTGGTCGTTGAAGAAACGGCGCAGTCCGAAACTCGAACTCCTCGGGCCGTCAACGGGGGCGGCCAGCGCGACACCGTCCATCCTGACTTTACTGAAATTCGTCAGCGCTGTGTCGATAATCTTGCGTTCGCGACCGATACGTTTGAGCTCTTCCTCATTCGGTGTTACGTAGTTCGGCTGGACGGTCAAGTGCTGTTCGCGATAGGCATGATCGCCGACCTCGATCCGTATGTCCTCAGCTCCTGAGCGAATGACCAGGTCGCCGGGTTGGGTATCGAGCGGTATGCCGACAACGGCGAACCAGCTGTCGTCGCTCTGCATCACAAGAACAGGCATACCGCGGAATGACGCCGTGGGTGCCGCTTCGCTTGCTACCCCGATGCGAATAATGGCAACGCCACCCGGGCGCGGCGATTGCTCAATAGCCGTCACAGGCGCACAAGCCAGCAGCAACAGTCCGGCAAGCGCGAACACGCGCTCAATCATCGTCGATGACCTCTTTGATTGTCGCGACAAGTTTGCCTTTCGACAACTGCGCCCGAATATCGTCACCTTCGGCGACTTCGCCAGCACGTAGCAATACGTTTCCTGTTTCTACCTTGGTCACGATGGCGTAGCCGCGATCCAGCGTGGCGAGCGGGCTAACCGAGCTGAGCGCGCGAGCGAGCAGCGCGACACGATGCCTGGCGTTCGATAACGCGTTGTGGGCGAAAGCTGCCAGACGACGATGTTGTTCTCGCAGACCGTCGCGTTGTCGACGCAATATTGCTGCGGGGCTGCTTCTGTTCAGGCGTTGTCGCAGCCAGTCGAGCTGCTGTGCGCGGTCTTCAACCGAGCGCTGGCCGACCCTGCAGATTCGGGTCACAAGCGTGCCGATACGGCGTCGCCATTCCACTTGACTCGGTACCACGATTTCGGCGGCACCGGATGGTGTTGGTGCACGAACGTCAGCGACAAAATCGGCGATCGTGAAATCGACCTCATGACCCACGGCGCTAATGACGGGCAGTGGGCAGGCGGCGATAGCCCGGGCGAATTCTTCGTCGTTGAACGCCCACAGATCTTCAAGAGATCCGCCACCGCGACTTATGATCAACACGTCGCATTCGGCCCGTCGCACGGCGGTCGCAAGTGCGTCGACAAGCTCGCCTGGCGCCGCATCGCCCTGTACGGCGGCCGGGTAAATGATGACGGGTATCGCCGGGAATCGCCGGCCCAGTATGCTCAGGATATCGCGAATCGCAGCTCCACTGGGCGAGGTAATAACACCAATTCTCGCGGGCAGGGCGGGCAATTGCCGCTTGCGGCCTTCGTCGAACAGCCCTTCGCCAGCGAGTTTTTTCTTCAAAGCATCGAAGCGCCGCTTGAGCACGCCTTCGCCAGCGGGCTCCATCTGTTCGATGATGAGCTGATAATTGCCGCGCGGCTCGTAAATGCTGACCCGCCCGAAGGCGAGGACCTTGTCACCATTCTTGAAGCCAATGGCCGGACCACGCTGGCGCTGGCGAAACCAGGCCGCACTTACCTGCGCACTGTCGTCTTTGAGGCTGAGGTAAATATGGCCGGATGCCGGGCACGACCAATTCGAGATCTCGCCTTCCACCCACAGGCGAGCCATCCCCTGCTCAATGAGCGTCTTCACACGGCGGTTGAGCTCGCTAACTGAAATCGCGGCGGTAACAGGGTCGATCGATTGCATGATCGCAGTATATCGAACGCCCGGCCGTTTACCCGCAAATCTCAGCCGCGTACAATTGACCGTTTAACCGCATCAGATCGAAGACTTAACCATGCGAATTGCCAAGGAAGCCCTGACATTCGACGATGTCCTGCTGCAGCCCGGATATTCCGAGGTACTGCCGCGCGAAGTTGACGTGAGTACACTACTGACGCGCGAAATCCGGCTGAGCATTCCGCTGCTCTCCTCGGCAATGGACACCGTGACTGAGTCAAGACTCGCAATTGCGCTCGCCCAGGAAGGCGGTCTCGGCGTGATTCACAAAAACATGGCTGTCGAAGAGCAGGCGAAGCAGGTCTTGATGGTCAAGAAATTCGAGTCCGGCATGGTGCGCAATCCGATCACCGTGTCGCCGGACATGACCATCCGCGAAGTCATCGATCTGACGAGCGCCATGGGAATATCAGGCGTACCGGTTGTCGACGGCAAGCGCACAGTGGGTATCGTGACGCACCGGGATCTGCGTTTCGAGACGCATCTCGATGCAGCAGTGTCGACAGTCATGACGCCAAAAGACAGGCTGGTCACCGTTCAGGAAGGTGCTGACGAGGAAGAAGTTCTTTCACTACTGCATCAGCATCGCATCGAGAAGGTGCTGGTTGTAAACGACGACTTTGAATTACGTGGCATGATCACTGCCAAGGATTTCCAGAAGGCAATGGACTTTCCGTTAGCCTGCAAAGACGATAGTGGTGCCCTGCGCGTTGGCGCGGCAGTGGGCACCGGGCAAGACACCGACGATCGTGTTGATGCATTGGTCGCTGCGGGCGTCGACGTGCTCGTCGTCGATACCTCACACGGCTTTTCGAAAGGCGTGCTCGAGCGCGTCACGCGCGTCAA
>CAZVLT010000182.1:0-3247 GCA_964628105.1 uncultured Woeseiaceae bacterium
TAGAAGATGACTGACGCGTTCATTTGTGATGCCGTGAGAACGCCTATCGGGCGCTACGGAGGTTCGTTGTCGTCGATCCGGACGGACGATCTCGGGGCTGTACCGATAGCTGCTTTGTTACAGCGAAACCAGGAACTCGATCCAGCGGCAATCGACGATCTTGTGTACGGCTGTGCGAACCAGGCCGGCGAAGATAACCGCAATGTCGCACGCATGTCTTTGCTGCTTGCAGGGTTGCCGGTAACGGTGCCAGCGGCAACGATCAATCGACTGTGTGGTTCCGGTATGAATGCCATCGGCAATGCCGCCGATGGTATTCGCGCAGGGGGAATTCAATTGGCTATCGCTGGCGGCGTCGAGTCCATGTCGCGCGCACCTTTTGTCATGGCCAAGCAAACAACGGCATTCGGTCGCAATGCAGAGATCCATGACACGACGCTAGGCTGGCGATTCGTGAACAAGCGGCTCGAAGAGCAATACGGCATTGACTCGATGGCTGAGACCGCCGAAAACGTTGCCAGTGAGTTCGGCGTTTCGCGCGATGATCAGGATGCGCTGGCATTGCGCAGCCAACAGCGCGCGGAAGTGGGAATCAAGTCGGGTGTTTTTGACGATGAGATCGTCCCGGTGTCAGTTCCACAACGCCGCGGCGATCCGACGCTCGTTGATACCGACGAACATCCGCGGGCAGGATCGACTATTGACGGGCTTGCCAAGCTGCGGCCAATCGTTCGCAAGGACGGTACGATTACCGCGGGCAACGCATCGGGCATCAACGATGGTGCTTGTGCTGTTCTAGTCGCGTCAGAAGCAGCGGCAAAAACACACGGTCTAGAGCCACTCGCACGCGTCGTCGGCTGGGCTGCTGTGGGTGTTGAGCCGCGAATTATGGGTATCGGTCCTGCGCCGGCATCGCAGAAAGTGCTGGAGCAATGCGGCATGACGATAGAGCAAATGGAGATTATCGAACTTAACGAGGCATTCGCCGCCCAGGGGCTTGCGACGTTGCGACAACTTGGTGTAGCCGATGATGCAGAATATGTGAACCCGAATGGTGGTGCCATAGCACTGGGCCATCCATTGGGCATGTCGGGCGCGCGATTGGTAACGACGGCCGCATATCAACTGCGTCGCACGAATGGCCGCTACGCGCTGTGTACTATGTGCATTGGCGTCGGGCAGGGCATTGCGATGATCATTGAACGAGCGTGATGAAAAATTCGAAGTCCAGCTACGATACGCAGGAACTCACGGAGTTTGCCGAAGTACTGCGCGGGCGGCGAACGATCGAACTATTTCTGCAAACGCCGGTACCCGAGAAATTGATACTGGCGGCCATCGAGACCGCGACCTGGGTGCCGAACCATCATGTTACCGAACCCTGGCATTTCTATTTACTCGGTGAGGAAACGAAAGAACGCTGCCTGGATCTTTGTCGGGATATCGTTACCGATAAGAAGGGCGCCAAGGCCGGTGAATTCAAGCGCCAGAGCTGGTCGCAGAAACCCGGCTGGTTGGTTGTGACCTGCCAGCGCTCGGAGGACGAGTTGCTGCAACGCGAGAACTACGCGGCGTGCAGCGCAGCTGTTCATACCCTGATGTTGTATCTGTGGAAAGCCAAGGTTGGTTCGAAATGGACGACCGGCGACATCACACGCGATTCCCGGTTCTTCGACATCATCGGTGTCGACGAGGCGCAGGAATTCGTCGTCTCTCTTATGTGGTATGGCTATCCAAAGTTGACACCAACGCAGTCACGAAAAGACTTTTCCGAGGTGTTTGTAAAACGGCCGTAGAAGTGACCGGTCATAAGACGGCCGGAACACCGAACAGCCACTCGTGTAGCCAAAGGACGGTTGCGACGTAGAGCGCCAGTCCTGCGATAACAACGATTGCATCGTTGGCCAGTGACTGCGGTGCTCTTGGATAGCGCCGCGGAGCCCGATTTCTCAACGAAACGCGAACCGCAACTGCCCAGAACAGAAATGAGCCGAATACCAGCACGTCGGCGAGCGCACCATTTACCAGTAAATGAGCAAGCGCCCAGGTCTTGGTGGCGATTAGCAATGGGTTCTTAAGCTTGGCCTGGATTCGCCCGGGAAGGAGCGAAGCCAGGAAAAATACAAAAAACGGCAGCAACAAAACTGCCGAGATGTAACGCATCCAAAACGGTGTCGTGTACAGGATGGTCGGCTCGGTCTTGAGTTCGCCATATCCCATGACTATCAGCACGAGTCCAAGCAACGAAGCGATGCTGTATAACCCTTTCCAACCGAGCGGGCTCCTGGCGGCAAGGCGATCGCGCAGTGGCAGCGCAATCACGGACATAGAGTGAATGCCGAAGAATATCAACAGGCCGATCAGGAGTATTGTCATGTCAGTCTCTCGCCAGTTCGTCGGGATGATGCACGATGGGATCCAGGCATATCCACGGTTTCAACAAATAAATGCCGGTAGTCGCCAACCCTGCTATTGCCATGACTAACACGGTATTGCGAACCGAGCCGTCGTAGATCACTGCGCCGATCACCGCGCCAGATGCACCGGCTACGTTCTGCAAGGTGCCGATAATCGACGAAGCAACACCCGCAATCTTCGGCAATGGATCCAGCGCGAGTACCGTGGCATTGGGTATGAGAACGGCGATCGTGAACATATAAATGCACACGCAGAACCACACCCACCAGAAAGGCACGTCGTCGAGCAGAGCAATCAACACCATCTGCGCGCTGGAAACAAATATGAGCAGGACGCCCAGCTTGATGAGATGCATCAGGTCGAGACGGGTTACGAGGTAGCGATTGACCGCAGATCCAGTCAGGATAGACAGTCCGGCACACGCAAAGATCAATCCGTATTGCGTAATGGAATAGCCGTATATCTCGACAGCCAATGCGGCTGACACAGCGATAACGGACATGTAGCCGGCCGGCGGCAATATCAGGATCAGCAGCCCGAATATGCTTTGCCGGTGTGAGAAGAACTCCCTGAAACTGGATGTCAGTTGTCGCAACGGGTGCTCGTTTGCATCGGGTGTATGCGTCTCCACCATGTTGACCTTTATGGCGAAGAACAGGATATAGCCGCATGTTGCGATGGCGATGAACGGCGCACGCCAGCCCCATTGCGCGACGAGCAGTGCGCCA
Organism: uncultured Woeseiaceae bacterium; assembly: GCA_964628105.1. Lineage (GTDB taxonomy): Bacteria > Pseudomonadota > Gammaproteobacteria > Steroidobacterales > Woeseiaceae > UBA1847. Next base: position 3,147 of record CAZVLT010000182.1, read on the forward strand.
ATACTGGGTGCAATGACAGGTGCCGCAGTGAAAATCATTGTCATCAGCGACATCAGGCGCGCGGCATCTTTACCGGTGGCGATGTCCCTAACAACTGCACG
>CAZVLT010000183.1:0-3172 GCA_964628105.1 uncultured Woeseiaceae bacterium
CGATGATGATGGAACCCGGCTTTATTTGTTGACTGGCAAAACTCTCTTCAAATAATTCAGCAAAACTTTCAGACATGTTAGAAAACCCAAGGGAACGAAATGTTCCCACCCAAACGTCTGGTCGCATCCCGCAACCGACGGTCCACAAAAAAAGGAGCGAACATCCTGTCCGATCCTGTCCATTAAACCATGCAGAGATCCTAGAGTTCTGCGACCCAATCGAGAATTAATTGTGTAACTGTCTCGATGGACTTGCCCGAGGAATCCAATACCCTGGCATCCTCAGCAGGCCTCAGCGGAGCTACCGATCGCTCGGAATCTCGCCGGTCACGGTCCTCTATGTCCCGCGAAAGGGCGGCAAGGCTAACATCCATCCCCTTGTCTTTCAACTGCTTATAGCGCCTTTTCGCGCGTTCCTCCGCACTCGCCGTGAGGAAGATTTTGAGCGCTGCGGAAGGAAAAACGTTGCTGCCCATGTCGCGCCCGTCAGCCACGAGTCCCGGCGCCTTCTGGAAGGCCCGCTGGCGACCCAATAGTGCCTCTCGGACCTCAGGAATGGCGGCCACGGTTGACGCCCCTGCCCCGGTCGATTCCGCTCGGACCTTCAGGGTCACGTCCACATTTGCCAGCCATATGCGCTCGGAACCGTCGTCATTACTGTCAAATCGGACCTCGAGCTCCCCCGCGATAGTGGCCACCGCGTCTGTATCGTCCAGGGCGGCACCCTTCATGCTTGCCGCTATCGCGGTCAACCGGTAAAGAGCCCCGCTATCGAGCAGGTGATAGCCGAGCGCCTCCGCAACGTGCCTCGCGACGGTGCCTTTGCCGGAGCCACTCGGGCCATCAATTGCAATAACTGGCACCGTCATGTCGAGCCAACCTCTTGGACGCGAATGTCTGCACCCATAGACGCCATACAATCCTGAAATCCAGGGAACGAGGTGTCCACTGCCGCAACATCCTCCACGATAACTTCGTCTGCGGCTATTGTCCCGGCGACAGCAAACGACATTGCGACTCGATGATCGCCATGACTGTGTACGCTGCCACCAGCGATGCGGCCACCATGCACAACAGCGCCGTTATCGAACTCATCCACCTCGATACCCAATATCCGCATACCGTCAGCCATCACCGCAATGCGGTCACTTTCTTTCACCCGCAACTCACCGATGCCCTTGAATTCGGTTTTGCCACTGGCTGCCGCGGCCGCGACGAACAGTACCGGGAACTCGTCGATCGCGAGGGAAACCAGGTCCGCATCAACGACCCCGCCCTGCAGCCGCGATGAACGAACGCGGATGTCGGCTACAGGCTCGTTGCCCAGCAGTTGCGTGTTCTCGAGACTGATCTCGGCCCCCATGCTTTGTAAAATATCGATCACGCCGGTGCGAGTGGGATTGACCCCAACATTTTCAATAAGCACGTCTGCATCTTCAGCAAGCAACGCGGCCAGTATCACAAAAGCAGCCGACGACAGGTCCGCTGGAATCTGAACCTGGCAACCCCGCAACGTCTGGCCACCCGCGATAGAAATCCGGCCATTAGCGACGGTCACTGTTGCTCCCATCGAGCGCAGCATGCGCTCCGTATGATCCCGGGTGATTGCCGGTTCTGTCACGCGGGTTGTCCCGGTCGCGTACAACGCGGCGAGCAAAATAGCCGATTTGACTTGCGCGCTGGCCATTGGCAATTCGTAATCTATCGCCTGCAATCCGCCCGTCGCACTTATCACCAACGGTGGACTGCCTTCGCGGCTGCGGATATCGGCACCCATCGCGAGCAACGGCGTGATAATACGTCCCATCGGGCGGCCGCTCAGTGACTCGTCCCCCTCCAACACGCTGTCAAATTGCTGGCCACACAAAAGCCCAGCCATGAGCCGCATGGCGGTGCCCGAGTTACCAAGGTCGAGATCTATGGCTGGCGCTTGCATTCCATTCAGTCCGACACCCGCTATAGATATTTCGGTCGCGCCTGGCTGCCGGATGTCGACTCCGAGTGCCCGCATTGCCGCCAATGTCGCCAGGCAATCGTCACCGGGCAGGAATCCGCTGACTTCGGTACGGCCGCTGGCAATGCTCCCCAGCAGCAGTGCACGATGCGACACAGATTTGTCGCCCGGCACGGTTAGCGAGGCATCAGAGACCTTCGATGGAGTGACTTTGAAACGCATGCAGACTGTTGATCAGCCGACGGCCTTGGGATACGCGCCCAACACCCTGAACAAGGAGCTGTTCTTCTCTAGTTTCGCCAGCGCGGTGGCTAACGGCTTATCCTCGGCGTGTCCATCGATATCAATAAAGAACACGTAGTCCCACTTCTTGCGTCGTGACGGGCGCGATTCGATGCGAGTCATGTTGACACCTTGCTCTGCCAAGGGCTGCAGCAAGTGATGCAGGATGCCGGCGCCGTCCGCCGTACCGCTGGTCGAAACCAGGATAGTGGTCTTATCGTCGCCACTGGCAGCGAGCAGGTTACGGCCTACAACCAGGAAGCGCGTCGCGTTGTCCGGGCGGTCTTCGATGTTATTGACCATGACCTTGAGTTGGTAAACGTCTGCAGCAACTTCAGGGCCGATCGCCGCGCTACCGTCCTCATCACGAGCGCGCCGCGCGCCCGCAGCATTGCTGGACATTCCTATCAGTTCCACGTGTGGGAGGTACTCGCGCAACCATCCGCGGCATTGTGCGAGTGACTGTTCATGTGCACAGATGCGCTCAATATTCTTCAACCCCTCCATCTTGCCCATCAGGTGCTGCTCGATTTTGAGCTCAATCTCTCCCGCAATCTTTAGTGGCGAGGTGAGGAACATATCCAGCGTGTTGTTGACCGAGCCTTCGGTGGAATTCTCGATTGGCACGACGCCGAAATCAGCCGCGCTGCACTCCACTTCCTGAAAGACTTCATCAATCGTGTGAAACGGCAGCGCACGAACCGAGTGTCCGAAGTGTTTGAAAACCGCAGTTTGCGTGAATGTCCCTTCCGGACCGAGGAAGCCGATCTTCAGCGGCTCTTGCTGCGCCAGGCAGGCCGACATGATCTCACGAAACAAACGCAGCATTTCCTCGTCGCGCAATGGGCCCTCATTACGCTCCAGAACGCTGCGCAGGACCTCGGCTTCACGCTCCGGTCGGTAGTAATCGACCGCGGATTTAACGTCACCTTTAGC
>CAZVLT010000184.1:0-3165 GCA_964628105.1 uncultured Woeseiaceae bacterium
GCCCTGGCATCGATCAGTTGCACGGTAATGCGGACCCGGTTGTCAACTCTAAAGATTGATCCCTCGATTAGCCGGGCCACGCCCAACTTCGCTGCAATTTGTGGTAGTGCTTCGACGGTATCTCGAAATCGCATCGTGGACGTCTTCGACGTAACCTTTAGTGCACTGATTCGGGACAAGCCGGCAATTAACGCATCCTGCATCCCGGACACAAAATAGAGTTGCTCCGGATCGCCGGACAGGTTTTCGAGCGGCAGCACCGCAATGGAATTGGGATGAATTTCTTTGTCAGGAAATTCAAAAGTGGTGCCTGTTTCAATGTCACGAATGCTTTCCGTGAATTGCCAGGTAATGCCAATGCCAACAATCGCCAGCGCGCCAAGGATGACGTAATCCGAGCTGCGCAATGACATGTCAAATGTCTCGGATACTTGCGCAGGCGGCGTGCGCACCAACCCAGCGGGTGTGATGTCGAAATACCACGCGAAGATTATGAGCAATGGAAAAAGCAGAATCGCGGCAATCCAGGCATAGCGTATTGCTGCATCGGGCACGTCAATGGCCGGGAACACCAGGCTTGCGACTTGTACGGCAACCCAGGCTGCCACGATGAAAATGCCTGCGGCCCGAAATACGCGCCTGCGTCGTAGTTCAACGAACAGCTGTTGAAGTCGGCCCATCCCTCTAGTCTAGTTCATAACAGCGCATATTTTTAGTTATCGATAACTCTGCCACGCGATTTCTTGAGCGCACCGCGGCGAGTCTTTTCGTCCAGGCGTTTTTGCCTCGCTTTCTTTCCAGGTCTCGTAGGAATGCGCCGTTTCGGTTCGCGCAGGTTGCTGCGAATGAGTTCCGTCAGCCTGTCAAGTGCAGCTTGCCGATTGCGGTCCTGACTCCGGTACGCCTGCGACTTTATGATCACCACGCCGTCGTCGGTGATCCTGTGGTCGGATAGTGACAGTAGCCTCTGTTTAACTCGATTGGGCAATGCGCTGCTGTTTTGGATGTCGAAGCGCAGGTGGATCGCAGTAGCCACCTTGTTGACGTTTTGACCGCCGGCGCCCTGTGAACGTACGGCATTCATTACGATCTCGGTCATTGGGATGCGAATCGCATCTGAGATTTCGAGAGTGTCCACACTGCCTCCGATGTGTGAGAATGCGCCTCCATGATCCCTGACGGGGCAGTGAATGCAAGTTCGAAATTTGCTTATTCTGGTTGCTTGCCAACTCATTTCGGCAACGGGCTCGATCGTCATGGTAATGCTCGGTGGAATCATCGGCTCAACGCTTACCGCCAACAAGGCGCTGGCGACATTGCCACTATCCATGATGGTTGTCGCCGTGGCCGCAACAACAATTCCGGCGACGATGCTTATGCGCAGGATTGGACGAAGAAATGGCTTCGCGTTGTCGTCAATCTCCGCCGCGGTAGCTGTGCTGGTTGCGATTTATGCGCTCAGGCAGTCGAGCTTTTGGTTCTTTATCGTGGCAGCGATGTTGTTCGGCATCAACATGGCCTTCACGCAGCAGTACCGCTACGCCGCGGCCGAAAGCGTTGCACCGAAGTACGTACCGCGCGCGGTATCTTTTGTTCTAGTAGGCTCCATTGGAGGCGCCTTCCTCGGCCCGGAGCTTGCGATTAGAGGGCAGTTCTGGATCCCATCAATACCCTTCGCCGGTACCATGATCGCGCTGTGTGTCTTATACGGCGCTCAGGCTGTCTTGCTTCTTTCGATGCGCGCGGCGAAAGACCACGCCGATCACGATGAGTTGGTGGCGCAGCGTTCGCTGCCGGAGATTGCCCGGCAACCATTGTTCATTGTCGCCGTACTCGGAGGTACCGTCGGCTTTGGCTTGATGACACTGGTCATGACTGCAACGCCATTGAGCATGCATATCAATGACGGTTTCTCGCTTGAACAGACGGCGAACGTGATCAGGGTACACGTACTCGGGATGTACGTGCCGTCACTCTTTGTCGGATTCCTGATAGAAAAAATCGGCGTAACCAGAATAATGTTTTTAGGTGCACTCGGTTTGTTTGCAACGTCCGTTATCGGTCTGCAAGGGCACTTGTTTTTGCACTACTGGTGGGCACTCGTGCTGCTCGGAATCGGTTGGAACTTTCTGTACGTTGGTGGCACGACGTTATTGACTTACACCTACTCTTCAGCAGAGAAGTTTCGTGCCCAGGCTGTCAATGAATTTTTGGTATTTGGCACGTCGGCGACAGCGTCATTACTTGCTGGAACGGTCATGTACTATTTCGGCTGGGGCACATTGATGCTAATACCTATCCCTATTCTGATCGTTATTTGTGGCGCTCTAATTGTTGTGCGCAAAGACCCGTTGCTTGATCGCAAGGCTGTGGCAATTCCTGGGTGAGGTTGGAGCGAATGGCAGGAAAGATTTCAACACGAGATTTGCTTATTGATGCTGCAGAGCGCTGCATCCGGTACCGAGAAACAAGCGTCGATCGTGCGGTGGCACCTTCGGCTGACGCAATCGAAGGCACTAAGAAATTTGTCGAGCCGATGCCGGATAAAGGCATGGACGAAATGGAAGTGCTCGCGATGCTTGACGATATCGCATCGCCGGCGACGACGGCGATGACAGGTCCGCGTTATTTTGGCTTCGTTATCGGCGGCTCATTGCCCGTAACCGTCGCGACCAACTGGCTGACTACGGCCTGGGATCAGAACGTAGTCATGCACGAAGTTACGCCGGCGACCTCGACGCTCGAGCGCGTCGCGATGGACTGGATGATCGATCTGTTCGGCTTACCGAGCGATTCGGCGGCCGCATTTGTAACGGGTGCCACGGTCGCTAACTTCACCGCGCTTGCAGCTGCACGCAATCGTGTTTATTCGAACATAGGATGGAATGTCGAGGCGGATGGCATGATCGGCGCGCCGCCAGTGACCGTCATAATCGGCGAGGAAGCGCACCCGACTCTGATCAAGTCGCTCGGTATGCTAGGGCTGGGACGCAACAGCGCAGTGACGGTGCCAGTCGATAATCAGGGACGCATCGACGCCAATCGCATTCCAGCCCTCGATGGAGCAACAATCGTCTGCCACCAGGCAGGCAACCTGAATACCCGCGCATTTGACCCGCTCGGTGAAATTTGCGACGACGTGAAGCCTAAAGATGCATGGGGACA
>CAZVLT010000185.1:0-3159 GCA_964628105.1 uncultured Woeseiaceae bacterium
ACCTGCCAATAGAATTCTCCAGAAATAGCTGTCAATCAAGCCTGCATTCTTGCAGCCCCCTAGTCTTCCCGCAATGGTCTGACTTGAAGTTCCCAGCTTGCATGATCGCCAGGTCCGACAGGCCCGATTGTGCCTTCGGCAGACCGAAGTAAACTTTTCGGGTCGTAGACTACGCCATCCTTGACTACATACCTGATGTCGCGCGCGGCCTTGATGTCAGCGACAGGATTTCCGCTGACAATCACAAGATCGGCGAGCTTGCCGGGTTCAACCGAACCGAGCTTTTCTTCGATACCCAGCGCGCGTGCACCGTTGATTGTAGCGGCTCTCAGTACTGCGGCCGGCGGTAGCCCCGCGTACGTCATCGCAAGCAATTCACGGTGGTAGGCGAAACCTGGCAACAGGTCAGTGTACACGGGCTCGTCAGTGCCAACGATCAGGAGATGTTCGCCGCCGGATTTGTAAAGCATCCTCAATTCAAGATTTCGCTGTGCGAACTCCGCTGCATCTGATTCCGGAGGCGGCGGGCCGCGTTCGTCGAGTAACGATTGAGCATACGGCGTGAAGTACTTCGCCTCATCGGTCCAAACCATTTCAGCTGGATGTTTCCGACGAAGATTGATTCCGCCGTACATCTGAAGGTTCGCATCGTAATAAACCTGGTGCGCCAGGATCAGATCAATCATCTCCTGCATCTCTGAGCTACGAGGCCCGCCGCTGCCAAGGGTGAGCTGGTGTTCGACCCGGTCGATACCCATCAGGATGGCGTCTCGCAGATGCACATCGTATTCGACGTTGTAGTTGGACAAATGCCCTGTCGCTGTCATGCCGTTATCGTGCGCTCGCTCGATCAGAATTCGTGCTTCGCCGGGCGTTGCCTGCTTGATCTTGATGCTAATGACACCTTGCTCGGCCCACTTGTCAACCTCCTGTCGGATTTCCTCGTCGGTGATGTCATTTGGCCACGCAAGGCAATCGTCCGCCGCCGTCTTGATGCTGTACTCGCAGCGAAACGCGCCGAAATAGGGACCGGATGCAAACAAGCGCGGGCCCGTTGCTTCGCCAGCATCAATCCGGTCACGCTGCGCAATAACGCGTTCGGGATAGTATTCACCGGCCGACCAGGTCGAGGTAACTCCATTTGCAAGAAAGATAATGCCATTGGAAACGACCTCCTCCACTCGACCAGAGTCGACGAGATCAAGATTGTAATGTGCATGCAGGTCGATCATGCCGGGTAAGATTGTTTCAGAGTCCAGCAATTCGACGACACTTGCCGAGGCCGGGAATTGTTGCCTGGCGTCGGCATCGACGGCCACGATCTTGCCGTCTTGAATGAAGATGCCGCTGTTGCGACGGCGTGTATCGCTAGTGCCGTCGAACAACCAGCCGCCACGAATGACAAGTTCTCCCTCGCTCGACTCAGACCATTGCGCATGAGCTGTTAGCGGCAGAAAAAAGATCAGAACAGTAATTGCATGGCGCACGAATCTATAATCGAGGGGCATCGTGTTGTCCTCCTGTACTCGAATCATGTGTCACTGGCTGAAAACCAGCTCGGATACATCAATACAATATTGTTGCCGACTGCCTTCATGCACTGAATCGATGGTGACGCAGCGGTTGTCCGGGCTGAAGCGTGGATGGCAGACGAACTGGCAGATGGCACGGCTGCATCGACCTGGTTGCCCAGCAACGCGGTTATTGATGGCGCTGAACCGTTGAATGCTACGAAATTGAAATCGACGCCAAGCAACTTTTCTGTGACGACAAGTTGCAGTTGATTGTTCGAATTCGGGCCATCTCCTGCCACATTCAATGGTTTTGGTGATGTCTTCGCGGCCGCCAGGAGTTCATCAAAAGACTGATAGGGACTGTGTGCATTCACAGCCAGGACTACGGGGTCTCTCTGCAGACCCGCGAGCGTCTCAAATGCTGCGATGTTGGTTTCCGATCCTTGCCGCATTCTTGCGAGCATCAAAATCGGCGGCGACGTGATCATGCCAATCGTGTAGCCGTCACTGGCGGAGAGAGCGAGGCTACGGTAACCGATCTCACCACCGGCACCCGGCTTGTTTTGCACAATAACGCGTTGACCCAGATACGGCTCAATGTATTGCGCAATGGTCCGGGCGATATTGTCGACTGCGCCGCCAGGAGAATAGGCAACAATGAGTGTGATTGGTTTTTTCGGGTAACCCGTGGAGTCGATCGACCGTGGCGTCGCCAAGACGGCGATTAGTAACCCGATGGCTAGCAGAACAGCGGATTTGAGTAACGAGTTCACGTGGCTAGTCTAAGCTTCTCCGGCGGCCAGCTGCTTCACGCGTTGTCCCAGCCAGCGAATGGCGCCTTCCGTTCTGTCGCCCCAGGGATGGCCAAAACTGAGACGGACGAAATTCGTGTAACACGCGCAAGGCGAAAAAATATGGCCGGGCGCGATGCTGATTCCTGCACCAATCGCATCGTCAAAGAGTTGCTCTGCATTCACGTTCTGCGGTAACTCCAGCCACAATACGGAGCCACCAACGGGTCTCGATGTGCGCGTTTCTGCTGGAAAGTGCTCCGCGACCAGCGCACTCATGCGTTCCGCGTTGCACTGCAATACAGGCATTAGCGACTTCAGGTGCCGACTAAAATCGCCTGACGCCATGAAGTCAGCGAGTGTCAGCTGTTGCAAGAAACCAGATGAACACGAGAAGGCACGCTTGAGCCTCGCGATCTCGTCGACGTATTGACCCGTAACGACCCAGCCGATTCGATATCCAGGGGCGGCTGTTTTCGAGAATGATCCACACGTGAGAACGCGGGCATTGCTGCCGAGGAACTGCGCCGGAATCGGGCGCTGACCGTCGAATCGCAGATCACCGTAGACATCGTCTTCGATCAATGCAACGTCGTACTGTTCAAGTAACCTGACGAGCCTGTGTCGATCCTCAAGCGGCATCGTTACGCCGAGCGGATTACCCAGGGTTGTCGAGAACATGCAGGCTCGAACAGGATGTTCCTCTAACGTACGTTTTAGCTCCGAAATGGTCACGCCCTCTTCCGGGCAGGTCTCTACTTCGACCGCCAGCATGCCCAGGATGTCGATGAGTTCCAGCATGCCATGGTAGGTCGGCGTCTCGACTGCGATGGAATCGCCAGGTGACGCTACGG
>CAZVLT010000186.1:0-3119 GCA_964628105.1 uncultured Woeseiaceae bacterium
GCGATCAATTGCCTGGCCGCCACCGACGTCATACAGGATTGGGTCGAGCAACAATTGCGAATCCTGTTTCGCCCAATCAAGGCGGCCTTCCTTGTCCAGGCGCTCGGTTAATATCTCGCCCGCGGGTAAAAGGTATTCGACGTCTTCGGCCGCGTACTGAAGAAACGCCTCGGGCAAGGGGCGCCGTGCCCAGTCTGCACGCGTGTGCGTTTTGGCCATATCGACGTCAAACAATTCTTTGACCAGACCGGCGTAACCCATCTGAGCCGGGAAGCCAAGCAGCCCGGCTGCGACCTGAGTATCGAAGATCTCCGCCGGCATTGAGCCGGCTGTCTGAAATACGACCTCAATATCCTGGCGCGCGGAATGTACGATCCAACTGCTTGCCAGCAACGCCTTCCAGTAGGCTTCCTGATCGTTGTCGGTAAGCGGATCAACGCAATAAATGTGATCAGGCGTGGAAATTTGCACCAGGCAAAGCTGTGCAAAGTACGTTTTTTCGCGCACGAATTCGGTATCAACGCCGAGTTGACCGTGGTCCTTCAGGTTTTCGGTAATGGTGTCGGGCTGATCGACAAAAAGGTATTCGGTCATCGGCAGAGCGCAATCGATATTCAGAAACAGAGACTAACATGCGATGATCACCGACGTGCTAGCCCTAATCAAAACCTGGTTCGACATCATCCGCCTGCGCAAAGGACCCGACGCGATCCCGCGATCGCCGGTGGTTTTTGCCGTGTCGATCGCGATGTGGGGAGTTGCCGACATAGCCATTGTAGTGGTGTTTGAAGAGCTTGATGCGAAAGACCTTATTGTCGGGATATTGACGAGCGCGATCGGGTTTCTTTGCTATGCCGCGATCGTAAATTTTTTCGGCAAGGCTGCACGGCTACTTCAGACGCTTACGTCCCTGATCGGATGTGGCGCGCTGCTCACATTCGCCTTCGCTGCGGGTAATTTTGTTCTTGCACCATTTCTTGGCGCCAGGTTGACGGGCAACCTCTTGTTCCTGATTCTCCTCTGGTCCGTGCCCGTCGAAGGTCATATCATCTCGCGGGCAATCGATCGACGTTTTTACCTCGGTTTCGTTTTTGCACTAACGGTACTGTTCCTTCAGCTCTATGTGGAGTTGCTTGTGAATCCAATCGATACTCCCTGAGACATCATGCACATACACATACTCGGAATCTGCGGGACTTTCATGGGTGGTGTTGCCGCCCTTGCGCGGGCAGCGGGCCACAAGGTGACGGGTTGCGATCGCAATGTCTATCCACCCATGAGCACGCAGCTCAAGAAACTCGGCATCAATGTTTACGAGAGTTTCGACGCGGCGCAGCTCGACCTCAAACCGGACTGTGTGGTTGTCGGAAATGTCATGAGCCGTGGAGCTGACGTCGTCGAGGCGATGCTCGATAATCGGCAACGCTACACATCAGGCCCACAGTGGCTTGCCGAAAACGTGTTGCATGGCCGCCATGTGCTGGCCGTTGCCGGTACTCATGGCAAGACCACGACAGCCAGCATGCTCGCCTGGATTCTGGAAGATGCAGGGCACGCCCCGGGGTTTCTGATCGGAGGTATTCCTGGGAACTTCGGCGAATCAGCTCGATTCGGGGAATCTGAATTTTTCGTGGTTGAAGCCGACGAATATGACACTGCGTTTTTTGACAAGCGCGCCAAGTTTGTCCACTACCGACCGCAAACAGTCATTCTGAACAACCTCGAATTTGATCACGCCGACATCTACAAGGATATCGACGCGATCTTGTGGCAGTTTCATCAACTCATGCGCATGGTGCCGGGTGGAGGTCGCATTATCGTTAATCGTGCTGACGAGAATCTGCAGCGGCTGATCGATATGGGTTGCTGGACTCCGACGGAATCCTTTGGAGTAGTCGATGACGCAGACTGGACCGCGAGTTTCGGTGACAAGGTCGAGCGTCATATCGCTATGCGAAGCCCAGAAGGCGCGACGGCAGAGACGCAATGGCAAATGGGCGGAATCCATAATCTTGAAAACGCACTTGCGGCAGTCGCTGCCGCGGTGGTCGTCGGCGTGTCATTTGAGAATGCTGTCGAGGCGCTGTCCCGATTTGAAGGCGTGAAACGTCGCATGGAGCGCACGGCTACCGTTGCCGATATCGCAATCTACGATGATTTTGCACACCACCCCACCGCGATCCAAAAAACTATCGCGTCGGTCAGAAAGCGTTATCCGGGTCATCGCGTGGTCGTTGCTATCGAACCGCGGTCCAACACGATGAAACTCGGCGTCCATAACGATACGCTCGCGGATTCCCTGCAAGACGCCGAATTGATCTGGATGTACCTCCCCGACGACATGGGCGAGGAATTTGCGGCGTCAATGACCGGGCTTGGCGCAAAATTGCGACTGTTCAATGACTACGACAAACTGGTCAACGACATGTCGACGCGCGTACTTTCAGGAGATCAGGTCGTTTTCATGAGCAATGGCGGATTCGGCTCGGCACGCCAGACGCTGACGGCGCTTCTGCAGCGAACGCGAGGAGGGGCCTGACAGTTTATCCCCGCGCTTTAGGTGCGCCTGCAACTATACTTAACAATGTGCAGATACCTTTATTTCCTTTGAACACTGTTCTGTTTCCGGGCGGCCCGCTGCCCCTAAGAATCTTTGAGCCCCGGTACCTGGACATGATTAGCCGGTGCATGAAGACCGACACGCCTTTCGGCGTGCTCCTGATTCGGGAAGGGCGGGAGGCCAGCGAGGCGACGACATTCGATGTCGGTACTTCCGCACGAATTTCAGACTGGTATCAGGGCAGCGATGGACTTCTCGGAGTTACGGCGATCGGCGAGCAGCGATTCCGTCTGTTGTCCAGCGAGCGCCAGCACGATGGCCTCAATATTGGTGAGGTCGAAATGATCGCGCCAGAAGCCGAAATGAAGCTGCCTGACGAATACGGCGCATTGCCGCACATTCTTGCAAATGTACTCGACGATCTCGGCCGTTTGTATGAGTCACTTGATCGGCGCTTTGATGATGCTGTCTGGGTCGCCTATCGTTTCGTTGAAATCCTGCCCATCGATCTCGAACGAAAACAGGAATGCCTGGAGAGCAGCGATACACGCGCGCGCCT
>CAZVLT010000187.1:0-3117 GCA_964628105.1 uncultured Woeseiaceae bacterium
CACTAGCGCGGTTGAAAACCACCGCCAGCCTCAAATAGATAAACGATGAAATCGATGACGAGCAACGAGCTTCGCCAGGCGTTCCTGGGGTATTTCCGTGACAACGACCATGAAGTTGTTGCGAGCTCTCCACTCGTGCCGGGCAATGACCCGACGTTGCTATTCACGAATGCCGGCATGGTGCAATTCAAAGATGTGTTTCTAGGCGAAGACAAGCGCAGTTACGACCGCGCGACATCGTCACAGCGATGCGTCCGGGCGGGTGGCAAGCATAATGACCTTGAGAACGTAGGCTATACGACACGCCACCATACGTTCTTCGAAATGCTTGGCAATTTCAGCTTCGGCGATTACTTCAAGCGCGAAGCAATTGAGTACAGTTGGGAGTTCCTGACCGAGACGTTGGGCGTTCCTGCTGAGAAGTTGTGGGTTACCGTTTACGAAGATGACGACGAAGCCGCCGATGTCTGGCTCAAGGAAATCAAAATCGATCCCGAGCGTTTTGGGCGCCTCGGCACGAAAGACAACTTCTGGGCGATGGGCGACACAGGCCCATGCGGTCCTTGCAGCGAGATTTTTTACGACCACGGACCGGGCATAGCCGGCGGTCCCCCAGGCTCTGCGGACGAAGAGGGTGATCGTTACGTCGAGATCTGGAACCTCGTGTTCATGCAATTCGATTGTGCGGCGGACGGCGAGATGCGGCCGTTGCCAAGACCTTCGGTTGATACCGGAATGGGGCTGGAGCGCATCGCAGCAGTGATGCAGGGCGTGCACAGTAATTACGAAATCGATTTGTTCGCCAACCTGATCAACGCTGTTGCCGATGTACTCGGCGTGAAAAACAACGGCTCGAGTTCGCTCAATGTCATTGCGGATCACATACGCGCGTGTTCGTTCCTGATTGTTGACGGCGTGCTGCCGGGCAACGAAGGCAGGGGCTACGTACTGCGCCGCATCATTCGTCGTGCGATCCGTCATGGTAAAAAACTCGGCAAGGACGAGCTGTTTTTCCACAAACTCGTCGCACCGTTGGCAAAAGAGATGGGTGATGCCTATCCGGAATTAAGAAAGGCACAAGCGCACGTTGAAAAGATCCTCGAGAAGGAGGGCAGGCGGTTTGCAGAGACTCTCGATCAGGGCATGAATATTCTCGAGTCGGCGATCGCAGAACTCGACGGCAAACAAATTCCCGGCGATGTCGTTTTCAAACTATATGATACCTTCGGCTTTCCGCTCGACCTCACAGCTGATATTGCTCGCGAACGTGAGCTGACGATCGACGAGGAAGGATTTGAAGCGGCGATGGCGCAGCAACGCGATCGGGCACGTGCGGCCAGCAAATTTGCCGCTGCAGGAGGTGACACTCTGAAAACCGATGCAGAGACCGAGTTCCTCGGCTACGAGGGCACCACAGGCACGAGTGAAATCGTCTCCTTATATAAGAATGGCGAAGAAGTCACTGTGCTGAGTGAAGGCGAACAGGGGGCTGTCATACTTTCGTCGACACCGTTCTACGCCGAAAGCGGCGGACAAATCGGTGATAGCGGCACCCTCGCCGATAGCGGCAAACTGTTTCATGTCGCCGACACCCAGAAGAGTGGCAAGGCAATTGTCCATTTTGGTTCAGTAGAGCAAGGCGAATTCAAAGTTGGCGACAAGGCTGAAGCGGTTGTCGATGCCGATCGTCGGCAGGCAATTCGCCTTAATCACACGGCGACCCACTTGATGCATGCGGCGCTCAGGCAGGTGCTGGGCGACCATGTTACGCAGAAGGGTTCGCTCGTCGCGCCGGACAGACTGCGCTTCGACTTTTCACACTACGAGGGTGTTACGGCAGAGCAGTTGCAGGCGATTCAAGAACTCGTGAACAACGAGATCCGCAAAAATATCGCGGTCGATACCAGTCTGATGAGCTACGACAAGGCGATTAAGTCTGGTGCCATAGCGTTATTCGGTGAAAAGTACGACGACAAGGTTCGAGTGCTGCGACTTGGTGACTTCTCCGTTGAGCTCTGCGGCGGTACGCACGTAAATCGCACAGGCGACATCGGCGTTTTCAAAATAACATCGGAAGGTGGTGTGGCGTCGGGCGTGCGGCGCATAGAAGCGGTGACTGGCAAAGGTGCGATGCACTGGATCGGCGTCAACCAGCTTACGCTGAACAACGTGGCGGATTTGCTGCGCAGCCAGCCCGAGCAGGCTGTAGCGAAGGTCGAACAACTCGTGAAACGCACAAAGGACCTGGAGAAAGAGCTGGCGGCGGCGAAGCGGGCGCTCGCGACGGGGCAGGCAAGAGACTACTCTGAAGACATTCAGGAAGTAGCCGGCATCAAGGTGCTCGCGATGCGCATGGATGGTGCAGATGCCAAAACGTTGCGCCATGCTGTGGATCAATTCAAGGACAAGCTGCAAAACGCCGTAGTCATACTGGGATCTGTCGATGATGGCAAAGTCCGTCTTGCTGCCGGAGTAACCAAGAACAACATGGAGAAGATTAGGGCGGGCGATCTCATCAAGCCCGTTGCCGAGCAAGTCGGCGGCAAGGGCGGCGGACGAGCCGATTTCGCACAGGCGGGCGGAAACGACGTATCCGCGCTTGATCAGGCGCTGAAATCCGTCGCAGGATGGGTCGCGGAACAACTCGGCTAGACGCAGGGTCCGATCTCCAGCAGGCGTACTTCGGTAGTGATTTCACCGCCGTTTTGGGCATCCGATTCGAAAATCAGCTAGAATTACAACAGTTTAAGGATGTAACACGCGTATAGGAATGGGGCAGGAGCCCCGTCAGGCAGGAGTAGGAAGTCATGCTGATTCTGACGCGACGTGCGGGCGAGACGGTCATGATCGGGAGCGATATCACGATCACCGTTTTGGGGGTTAAAGGAAACCAGGTCCGGATAGGGATCAACGCACCCAAAGAAGTCGCTGTGCACCGCGAAGAGATTTACGAGCGAATTCAGAAAGAAAAAGCCGCTGAAGCCACGGCCGATTCGGACAAGTCTGAGTAGGCTCGAAAACCGCTTTACCTCAACAACCTCTGACAGTAATATGTGCGCCCCCTTGGGGTAGCCGGACAATCAGTTGTGAAATTCGGAGAGATGGCTGAGAGGTCGA
>CAZVLT010000188.1:0-2974 GCA_964628105.1 uncultured Woeseiaceae bacterium
TCGTCCCAGTTTGATCCAACCCCGGCATCGACCTTGAGAGGCACGGATAGCTCGGCGGCGCCGTTCATCAATTCGATTACGCGGTCGCGTACTTCATCGATCTTGTCCACGTCGACTTCAAACACGAGTTCATCGTGCACCTGCATAATCATGCGTGCGCCGGGCTTTTCCGTTATCAGCCAGTCGTGCACCAGTATCATGGCTTTTTTTATGATGTCGGCTGCCGTGCCCTGCATCGGCGCATTGATGGCGCTGCGCTCCGCGTATTGACGCCGTTGCACATTGCGCGCGTTGATTTCCGGTAAGTACAGGCGGCGGCCGAAAACGGTTTCTACATAGCCCTGCGTACTGGCCTCGTCGCGGATGCCATCCATATAGGATTTGATACCGGGGTAGCGGTCGAAATACAAATCGGTGTACTCCTGCGCTTCACCGCGCGTAATGCCCAACTGCTTCGCCAGGCCGAAGGCTGACATACCATACATCAGGCCGAAGTTGATGGCTTTGGCTGAGCGGCGCTGATCGTCGCTGACTTCGTCCAGCGCCATCCCGAATACTTCCGCGGCTGTCGCGCGATGCACGTCCTGTTCGTTCGCGAATGCCTTGAGCAGTCCCTTGTCCCCGGACAGATGCGCCATGATGCGCAATTCGATTTGCGAATAATCAGCGGCAAGCAGCACCTGGCCGTCGGCGGGAACAAATGCCTGGCGGATGCGGCGACCCTCGGGCGTGCGAATCGGAATGTTTTGCAAATTCGGGTCTGTCGAGGACAGGCGGCCAGTGGCGGCGACGGCCTGATGATACGAAGTATGAATGCGCCCGGTGCTGGCGGCGATCTGCAATGGAAGCTTGTCGGTGTAGGTGCTCTTCAGTTTGCTGACGCTGCGGTAAGCGAGGATTACGGCGGGCAGATCATAGTCGGCAGCGAGTTCGACCAGCACATCTTCCGCCGTAGAGGGCTGTCCCTTCGGTGTCTTGCGGATGACGGGCAGTTCGAGTTTTTCAAACAGAATCTGCTGCAGCTGTTTCGGCGAACCGAGATTGAACGGACCGCCGGCCAGGTCGTGCGCGCTGGCCTCCAGTTCCACCATCTTCTTCGCGAGCTCGCCGCTCTGCGTAGCCAGCATTTCGCGATCGACAAGGACACCGGTTTCTTCCATGGCCAGCAGGACCGGCACAAGCGGCTGTTCGATTTCTTCGTACACTTTGCGCAACGACTCGTGCTCGTTTAGTTGCCGCCAGAGTTCCTGATGCAGTTGCAACGTGATGTCGGCGTCCTCGGCGGCGTACGGTGCAGCTGTATCGAGGTCGACTTCATTGAACGTCAGTTGTTTGGCGCCTTTACCCGCGACGTCCTCATAATGAATGGTTTCCTTGCCGAGATAGTGGCGTGCCACTGAATCCATATCATGCCGCGAAGCAACGCTGTTCAGGACGTACGATTCAAGCATCGAGTCGAACTGCATGCCGCTCAGCGCAATGTCGTAGCGCGCGAGAATGTGTGCGTCATACTTGAGGTGATGGCCGACTTTCTTCTTGTTGTCGTCCTCAAGCCAGCCTCGCAACTTTTGCAGAACTTCATCGCGCGGTAACTGATCGGGCGCTGCTGGATAGTCGTGGGCGACCGGAATGTACGCGGCCTCACCGGCCTCGACCGCCAGCGACAGGCCGACAATTTCGGCCTGCATGTAATTGACGCTCGTCGTCTCGGTATCAAGCGCGGTGAGCGCGGCACTGTCGATTTTGCTGAGCCAGCGATCGAACGCTTCCCACGTCAGGACGGTCTCGTATTCGCCCTTTTCATCTGCCACCGGCGCGACGGGCTGGTTCGCCTCAGCCAGCGCTTCCTCATCGAGTTGCCGCAGCAGTGTGCGCAGCTCAAAACGGCTGTATAACTCGCGCAGTGTATCCGTGTCAGCGTGACGCTGTTTCAGATCTGCAATTCCGACATCGAGTTTGACGTCCTGACGGATTGTCGCGAGGTCCTGCGACAGGCGCAGTTGTGCAACGCTCTCGCGCAGGCTTTCGCCAACCTTGCCTTTGATTTCTTCGGCGTTGTGAACGATGCCATCGGCGGTGTCGTAGAGGTTCAACCATTTGGCGGCCGTTTTCGCGCCAACTTTTGGTACGCCGGGGATATTGTCAGACGTGTCACCCACAAGTGCGAGGTAGTCGACAATCTGCTCGGGGAATACATCAAACTTCGCCTTGACTCCATCCCGATCCAGCGTGGAATTGTTCATGGTATTGATGAGCGTGACCTTGTCATTCACCAGCTGTGCGAGGTCCTTGTCTCCCGTGGAGACCAGCACGGTCAGGCCGTCACTGGCAGCCTGTTTGCACAACGTGCCAATAACGTCGTCCGCCTCCACCCCCGCGATGCACAGCAGCGGCAGGCCCATGGCCTCGACCGCATCGAGTATCGGTTGTACCTGCGGCCGCAGATCATCCGGCATCGGTGGCCGGTTGGCTTTGTATTGGTCGTAAAGGTCGTCACGAAATGTCTTGCCCGGCGCATCGAACACGACAGCGACGTGCGCCGGTTGTTCTTCACGCAGGAGCTTGAGGATCATCGTCAGTACGCCATGCAGCGCGCCAGTGGGCTCACCGTTTGCGTTGGTGAGTGCTGGCAGCGCGTGAAAAGCGCGGTACAGATACGATGACCCGTCGATCAGAACAAGGTCGGTCATCGGCGCGTTCCAGGGCTAGTCCGAGTCGGGTGGATCGCTGTCTTCTTCTTTCTCTTCCTCGACGGCCGCTGGAGCGGAGGGCGGTACCGCCATAGTGCTTGGGTTGCCCGGAACGTAGAGTGGACCACTTTGGCCACATCCCGAGAATAGCAACAGCAACGCGAATGCGCCGAGCGGAATAAACAAAGTCGTTAGCCGTTTCATATCAATGGTCCCTGTGAACGATACCTGGCAGCGAGCAATCGATTATAGAGCCCCGAAAGCCAAATGGGGCATCATTTTGC
>CAZVLT010000189.1:0-2899 GCA_964628105.1 uncultured Woeseiaceae bacterium
GTCAACTGCATCAATCCCGGCGCGACACGAACAGGCATGCGTCTCGCCGCGTATCCGGGCGAGGATCGCGACAAACTGAAGCGACCCGAAGAGATTCTGGCGCCGTACGTGTACCTGTTGGGACCGGACAGCCATGACGTTACGGGCGAAAGCTTCGACGCACAATAAGAGTTTACATTACAAAACAATTGTACCTTATTGTTTCCTAAATGTTTTCTTGTGTTTCTTTGCTCTATCGCCATCACCAGGGGGCTTTTGGCCCGCCGCATGGTAAAGCGTTCGCACCTGCGCCGGCGACAGGATTTCATACCTGCCTCTACGTAGCTTCCTGGGCAACTGAATGGGGCCGTATGCCACACGTATCAGTCGGCTGACTTCATATCCTATCGCTTCCCACAGGCGGCGAACTTCCCGATTTCGACCTTCCTTCAGTGTGACATTGAACCAGCGATTCGCACCATCACCACCACCGCTCTCGACGCTATCGAAATGCGCCGGACCGTCATCCAGCTGAACTCCCGACTGCAGTTTGTCCAATTCGGAACGTCGCGGATGGCCGTGCACGCGAACCGAGTACTTGCGAGTAATCTCGGCGGACGGATGCATTAGTCCATTGGCCAACGTACCGTCAGTGGTGAAAATCAACAGGCCGGTTGTTGCAAGGTCCAGTCGCCCAACAGAGACCCAACGCGCACCTTTGAGGCGCGGCAGGTTGTCGAATACGAGTTTGCGGCCCTCTGAATCCTCGCGGCTCGTAACCTCATCGCCTGGCTTGTTATAGATAATGTGGCGATGAGCCTGCGCGGTTTTGCGCAACGACAACGGGCGCCCGTCAAAGGTGATTTTCTCGCTGCCCTCGATATGATCACCCAACTGAGCGAGTCGACCGTCGACGGTGAGCCGCCCTTCGCGTATCCAGATTTCTACTTTGCGGCGCGAACCGTGGCCCGCAGCGGCAAGGACTTTCTGAATGCGATCAGCCAACCGATTCGGGCCATTCCGAGACGACCAGTTCGTCGTCGTCGGCTTCCGCTGCGTCGGCACCGGTCCCTGCCTGTTCCTCAACCTCGGGAAAATTCAGTTGCACACGCAGGCTTTCCCAATCGGACAAATCAGCCAATGGCGGCAGATCGTCGAGCTTCATGAGACCAAAGTAGTCGAGAAATGCCTTGGTTGTTGCGAACATCGCAGGACGACCGGGGACATCGCGGTGACCGACAACGCGAACCCAGTCGCGCTCCAGCAGTTGCCGAACGATATTGGAACTGACAGAGACGCCTCGAATGTCCTCGATTTCGCCGCGCGTAATTGGCTGTCTATAGGCTATGAGCGCAAGGGTTTCGAACATTGCCCGTGAATATCGCGGCGGCCGCTCCTCCCAGAGCTTCTGCAAGCGATCAGCCATGGCGGGCTTGACCTGCATACGAAATCCAGACGCCACCTCAGAGATGATGATGCCGCGATCCTCGTACTCTTCGTTGAGCGTCTCAATCGCCTTGCGGATATCCGACTTCTGTATTGCCAAACGGCCATCGAACAGTCCCCTGAGCTGATCGATACTTAGTGGCCGACCAGCCGCAAGCAATGCCGCCTCAAGAAAGTGTTTGATTTCGATTTCGTCCATTACTCGTCTTCGTCAGGTACCAGGTGCACCGTCGATGCGGCACGTACGTGCAGCGGCGCGAATTGTTCGGACTGCACGACCTCGATCACCGATCCGCGCAGCAGCTCAAGAAGCGCAATGAAGGTCACAGCAACGCCCATACGCCCTTCTTCGGGATCGAAAAGGTCAGCAAATCCCGTGAATGTGTTCGCTTTGATGCGCGTAAGAATTTCACTCATGCGCTGCCGTACGGACAAAGGCTCGCGTTGCAAGTGCAGGTTCGAGAACATCTCGGCGCGTTTGAGCACATCGTGGAACGACAACAACAGCTCTTTTAGCGTTACATCCGGAAGCTTCATGGCAAGCTTCGGTTTCGCCGCCTCAGCACTGGCAACGAACACATCGCGCTCAAGGCGCGGTAGATCACTAAGGTTGTCTGCGGCCTTTTTGTAGCGCTCGTATTCCTGCAGCCGCCGCACAAGCTCAGCACGAGGATCGTCTTCTTCGTCTTCCTCGATCTCCGGCCGTGGCAACAGCATGCGCGACTTTATCTCGGCGAGCATCGCAGCCATAAGCAGGTATTCGCCTGCCAGCTCGAGCTGCATTTCGGTCATCATCTCAATGTACTGCACGTATTGCTTGGTGATTTCAGCAATCGGGATATCGAGAATATCGATGTTCTGGCGCCGAATCAGGTACAAGAGCAGGTCCAGCGGCCCCTCGAATGCCTCGAGGAATACCTGCAGCGCATACGGCGGAATGTAGAGGTCTTGAGGAAGCGTCGTAACGGGCTCACCGGCCACTACAGCGAACGGCATCTCTTCCTGTGCAGGTGACTGTTTTTCGTCCTGAGGCTGTTTGGGGGCGTCTTCAGGCGTCAGGACTGTGAGTTCAGGCTTCATGCAAGTTCCGGCAGATTACGCCGAATTCTGCGGCGTATTTCGGCGCATTCTATCGTATATCTTTGCGATCAGGTGAACTGGCTCACATCGCCACGGCCGACCCGCAAAACCTCAACAGTGCCGTTGGAAAGGTCCAGGACGGAGGTTGGCTCAATACCCGTTGGCCCCGAGTCCACGATGGCTTCAATCTGATGCCCAATACGCGCCTCGATTTCCAGCGGATCGGTGAGCGGCGTGCTATCACCGGGAAGGGTCAGCGTTGAGCTCATGATTGGTTCGCCGAGGGACTCAATCAGCGCGTGCGCCAGGGGGTGATCGGGAACACGCAGTCCTATGGTGCGGCGTTGTGGGTTTTGCAACATTTTTGGCACTTCCCTGGTCGCCGGCAGGATCA
>CAZVLT010000190.1:0-2884 GCA_964628105.1 uncultured Woeseiaceae bacterium
CGAACTGCAACTCGAGCATCTAAAGGTCGGAGACGAGGACCACGAACTGATCGATCGTGCTGAGAACGACCCGACACTCGAGGTCAAATTCTGATACTGCGTTACGTCGCGATTGCCTCATGGGACTCCTGGCGCCATTCGAAGACATTCAGCTCAATAAATACGAATGCGACCAGCCACAGGAAGGCGTCCCAAAAGTCCACAAAATCGCCCTTGACGCCCCAGTAAATCGCTGCAATCAGCAATAGTGAGTAAAGGACGAATTTGGCCACATTGCTGGCCCGTAGCGCGAACCCCTCGAATCGATTGTGCTCCTGCAGGCGCACATCCACCTCCAGGACCAGCACAACGAGCAACCAGACGGCTGCATTGATGACATCTGTCCATGCGAGATTGCGAATGTCGTTGAGTCCTTGCGTATCGACGACCGCCAACATGTCATTGAATCGAAAAAAAATGCCGGCGTCAGAAAAGCTGTTGCAGTTGGCGGCGGTCAACTGCGTGTATTCGCCCAGATCGACCGCATAGGACCAGCCGTCCGCAACAAGTGCACAGATTTCCACTAATCCGGTATACGGAACTGCCTGATTGATGAAAGACAGATAGATGACGTAGCCGTAAAAAGCGTAGACGATGAATCCGTAGCAGATTATGCGAACACCTTGCAGCGACCAGGACACCAGCGGACTGAAATGATGGTCCTCAAGGACGTAGGTTTCGAGTTCAAACATCAGTAACAACACGACCCAGGCGGCCGTGTCGATAGTTGCCGCGAACGCCAGTATCGTGTCTTCCAGAGGCACACCCAGGGGGAATTGCACGCGGGCTGCCAGCGATTCCTCGGCAAAGAAGAGGTACACGTTGATTGCGAGCAATACGTAGACGGTGTACTTGAATAACTGAAACAGCCTACTGCGGTTGATGCTCAAATATTTGCTCCGCGCATGCGCCTGTATTCGAGTCGTTGTTAGTGAACGATTTCCAGCGCCTCGTCGCTTTCTTCATCTGCGTAATAAACCCAGACATTTTCTTCACCGGTCAGCAGTTCGATGTATTTCGGGTGCACAAAAATATTCTCACGACCTGACTTGACCTCACGCAATACGCCGATGTCGCATAGTTGCTTCAAGTAAACAGATGCCGTCTGACGTTTCGCGACGCCCGCGTCAACGAGGTTGCCGATGCGACAATACGGCTGATTGAACAGTAACTCAACCAACTCCCAGGTGTAGGTCTTCGGCAAGTGACTCTGCACGAACTTGCCCGTGTGTTCCATGAGCTCGCGGATGGATTTGATCTTGTCCGTCGTCCAGGTGCAGGTTTCCGCTACTCCATCCAGGAAGAAGAGTATCCACGGCGCCCATACCTGGTCCCGCGTAACATTCGATAGAAGCCGGTAATACGCCGCTTTGTGCTGAATAATGAAGCGACTGAGGTACAGGATTGGCGAGTCGAGCAACCCATGCTCGACAAGAAACAGGATGTTGAGGATGCGACCGGTACGGCCGTTGCCGTCGGCGAACGGGTGTATGGCTTCGAATTGGTAGTGCTGCACGGCCATTCGCACCAACGGATCGATTTCCGTGTGCTTGTGCATGAAATCTGCCCAGTTGTCGAGCATCTCTATCAGCAGTTTTTGACCAACCGGCGGTGTGTAAATCACCTCTCCGGACATGCGACTCTTGAGTTTAGTTCCAGAATTAGAGCGGATATCGAGCTCCACGCCTTTGATAGTGCTACATATTTGTATTGCCATATCCGTCGTCAACATGCGCCGCTGCACCATCTTTGTACCTTCATACAACGCGCTACGGTAACGCAGCGCCTCTTTCGTGGCCGCATCAGCACGGTCCTCGGCAATATCCGCAAATTCGAACAGCTTGTCCGTGGTCGTGACAATATTTTCGATTTCTGAGCTTGCCCTGGCTTCGAGCAGTGGCAGGGCGTTGACGAGCACGGTCGAATTCGGGATCAGTTCCGCCGCCTGCTTGAGCTCCGCGAGTGCTACGCGGGCATTGATGCAATGCTTGAGAATCTTGGTGGTTTCAATCTGATCGGCAGGCGGCGGCAGCGCAGGAAGATCGTTGTATGGAACTTCAGGATCAAAATTAGTCACTTAACGTTCCTCTGTAGGGTAACGAGCTTGTGTCGATTGCATCGACATGATTTTACGATATGTCGATAAAATAGTAAAATATCGACAGAAAGTACATATATGTCGATATAATTGAAAAAAATCGACATATTGGTAAAAAGTGTCGATTCGATCGACGTATTCTGCAAACGTGTCGATATTTCTCGATTTTTTCGACAAGTCCGGAGTATAGGTCGATTGCGTCGACAGGTTTGTGACACGTGTCGAAATATTGCCATTCGATCGTCACAAGTCCTAAGCTTCAGGATGTCTGACTAAAGAGGATCGTGGATGCGAACAGGCGATTGGAAATGGGTAGTCGTGTGCGCGTTTCTCGCGGCCTGCGGCGGTGGCGGCGAGTTCAGCCCAATCATCGTTGATCCACCGGTAACAAACATGCCGCCGGCGATAACCACGCAGCGCGTGTTCGATCAACTCTCGTTCACCCAGCCACTCGCGTTGCTGCAGGCTCCCGGTGACTCGAATCGCTGGTTTGTGGTCGAGCGCTCCGGGGTCATCCGCAGCTTCGCCAATAACCCGAATTCCTCGACGTCGGCGATTTTTCTGGATATCCGAGGCAGCGTCAGTTCAGGCGCGAGCGAAGCAGGGCTCCTGGGCATGGCATTTCATCCGAGTTTTCCCGCAACGCCGGAAGTGTTCGTTTCCTACACAAGAACGGGTTCACCGCTTATCTCTCATATATCTCGTTTCTACAGCACTAATAACGGTATGACCCTTAACCCCCTACCC
>CAZVLT010000191.1:0-1572 GCA_964628105.1 uncultured Woeseiaceae bacterium
GTGCGCGGCGGATCAGTGAATGCGCTACGGCCCTATATGAACGTCGCCACCGACATTTCGTTGTAGTAGCCCTGGTTACCGGAGTTCTCATTTTCGGTATCGAGGCGAAGTCCGCGACCTGTCAACATTGGCGCGTTGGTATCGCAATACTGTGGTTCCTGCAACGCAATTGCAGCCAAAGCAGTTGCAAATCCCTCACCGAATGCAAGCCTGGGGTCAAGTGACTGACCAATCCCGTGGGAGCCGCCAATCGAATCCGAACGTGAGAAGTTATCGTCGAAGTAGTGTCCCCACTCGTGCATCGTTACATGATCGTCGAACTCTTCGGTGTCCGTGGCCGCATCGCCCAGCAAGAAAAGAGAATCGATACCGCTTGAGTAAAACGACGTTGGCAATTCGCCAGCATCAATATTTGTCGGGCTCGCGATTCTGTTGTTCACGCTCCAAAAAGCGTCCAGAGGTGCAAACGTTACTGTCGGGTCGACGGCTGTAATCATCGCCATACCGTCATAAATCGCGTCGAGAATAGCGAAAGGAGCAGCAGCTCTGTCATTTGTTAGATAGCTTTCTGCGGGAACGTCCCAACCTGTCAGCGCCGTGTAATCGGCGTCGGGAATATTGTTGGTGCCAGTATTAAACGGCGGAAAATCGACGACGTAAAGCGGCCGTTGATTCAATGGCGGTGGGCTTGGCGAAGTATCGACATTGTCCCGAACCTCAACATCCCAGACTGCCGGCCCAGAGCTCTGCAACTCGGCACGCACGCGTATTCGAACATCCAGATTCGCATCGATGTTGCTGAATGAATAGCTGCCATCAACGCCCGACGCCACTGCGCCAAGCACATTGTTGCTGCTATCGAGCAACTGTACAGTCGCGCCGCGAATCGGCCGCGTCTCGGGGTTATTCAGATTCAGACCAAAGCAGTTATTGTTCGGCGGCGGAAACTCGTAGAACACCTTGCCCGCTACCGTCACCATAGTGAGCGCTTCCTGCACCGTGATATTCACCGTGTCCATGGCGCTGTCGGTGCCGTCATCGACTGTCAGTTGGAACGTCAGTACCTCGGGGCTGCCCGCCGTGACATCCGGCGATGTAAAACTCGGCTGGGCGAGGCTCGCGTCAGACAATACGACGCCTGGTCCCGCCATCTGCAACCAGGCATACGAAAATAGGTCGCCGTCAGGATCAAACGACCCGGAACCATCGAGATTGACGTTACTCAATTCGGCCACGGTAACGTCCGGTCCGGCGGACGCGACTGGCGGGTTGTTGGCGCCCATGCCGATATCGTTCACTACGACATCGACGGTATCGCTATTGCTAAGCAAGCCATCACTAACCGTCAGCTGAAATGTCAACGTCTGGGGACTGGCCGCCATGACGTCCGGCGCATCGAAACTCGCCTGCGCCATGTCGCTGTTGACAATCGTCCCCGTCGGCGTGCCAGCGGTCTGCGACCAGGTGTAGGTTAGCGTGGTACCGGCATCGGGATCTGATGAAGCATTACCATTCAGAGTGACGTTCGAAAACTCGTCAACCGACTGATCCGTGCCTGCGTTGGCCGTTGGT
>CAZVLT010000191.1:1582-2877 GCA_964628105.1 uncultured Woeseiaceae bacterium
GGATCCCGTGCCATTGAGATTGACCATCGAGAGTTCGCCGGCCACCTGGTCACTGCCTGCGTTTGCTATCGGCGGACTATTCATACCTAATCCCACGTCATTGACAGTGATCTCAATGATGTCGGTATTGCTGAGAGTGCCATCGCTCACCGAGAGTTGAAATGTGAGTGTTTCGGGGGTATTCGCCGCCATGACGTCCGGCGCATCGAAGCTCGCTTGTGCCATGTTAGCGTTTGCGAGCGTGACCGTTGTGCCGGCGGTCTGAGACCAGGTGTACGTTAGCGTTGTGCCCGCATCGGGATCTGATGAAGCATTGCCATTGAGGGTGACGTTCGAAAACTCGTCAACCGACTGATCCGTGCCTGCGTTGGCCGTTGGTGCGCGATTGACGGTACCGGTGCCGGGGTCGTCCGAGCCACCACCGCACGCAGCGAGCGTCAGCAAGCCAGCCATCATGACAATCGCTTTGCGTTGAATGATTGATGGCATAGGCCGATAGTACCTGTCATTGCTGAATGCGAACATAAGTCGGAGTGCGATCCAGGTCCGCCTCCAAAGCATTAGTATTGTTAAGCTTTGTCTCCTTATATACCGTGCGGTTCACAATTCCTGCGCTCAATCGTAAGGCTGGATAAAAACCTTATGAAAAACAAGATGATACTGGTGACGGGTGGGGCCGGCTACATCGGCAGTCACGTGGTGCGGCAGCTCGGCCACGCGGACGAGCGCGTTATAGCCCTCGATAACCTGTCCACAGGTTTTGCGGCGGCCGTGACAGCGGGTGACCTTATCGTCGGCGATTCGGGTGACGCTGCGTTACTTAAAAAGATATTCACCGACAACGACATCGACACGGTCATGCACTTTGCGGCACACACAATCGTTCCCGAATCCGTCGCCGATCCCCTCAAGTACTACCGCAATAACACCGCGGCTAGCCGCACATTGCTTGAGGTCGCGGCGCAGCACGGCATTAAGAACTTCGTATTTTCATCGACGGCCGCGGTTTACGGCATACCCGACAACGGCAAGGCATCAGAAGATACGCCGACGCAGCCGATCAATCCCTACGGCACGTCGAAACTCATGACGGAGTGGATGCTGCGCGACCTGGCCGCGGCGGGCGGCCCAGCCTATGTCGCACTTCGATATTTCAATGTCGCAGGTTGCGAACCGACGGGAACAATTGGTCAATCGACGCCGAAAGCGACATTGCTGGTGAAGGTTGCGTGCGAAGCCGCGACAGGTCGCAGGCCGGGCGTGTCGATATACGGTACCGACTACCCGACCCCGGA
>CAZVLT010000192.1:0-2859 GCA_964628105.1 uncultured Woeseiaceae bacterium
CGGGATTTTCGTAGCCTGCCAGGCGACGACTTTCCAGACACCGTCTCGTTTCAGGAATGTGCCGGTATTGAAGTAATACAACACGTCAGTATCCTCGGACGTATCCGCAGGAGTGCCAACGAGTTTGAACGCGACGATAGCAGTATCGCCGTAGACCCGTACGTCAACCTCCTCGCCCGTATAGACGATGGCCGGCGCTTCATCCGAGACTTCGTCCGGCTCCTCGGGGACACTGAAGCCTTCCATGATGTCGGCCTTGCCAAAGCGCAGGCCGGCCGATGAGCTGTAGACAAGATCCTCCGCCCAGAATCGTGCGTGTGCCTGCTCCTCGCCGAGTGCTGCAAGAAACTCGTGCAGCATTGCCGTAAGGTCGTCTGCGTCTGATGCATATGCCGGTGCGGCACAAAGCACGGCGAAACATGCAAGGCTTGCAACTCGGGCCGTAATCTTCATATCAACTCCTCTCTTTTGAAGTATTCTAGGCGGCCATGGCCGACACTAACAACTCCAATGCCGGTTTTATGAGCAGGGCTCTGGGCGTTTTCGGCTACAGTCGCCGTGCGCTCGAGTTGGTGTGGACCACGAGCCGGTCATTGACGATCACGCTCGCAATACTGACGTTGAGCGCTGGCATTCTACCCGCGGTCATCGCTTTCATCGGAAAACTGATTGTCGACGGCGTGCTCGAGGCGGTGGCATCACCCAATCCCGACACGATGGGCGTCCTCTGGCTGGTCCTTGCGGAAGCCCTTGTTGTCATTGCGGTTGCGGCGAGCCAGCGCGGCATTTCGGCAAGCCAGTCCTTGCTTCGCGCCCTCCTCGGTCAGCGCGTCAACGTCATGATTCTCGAAAAAGCGCTGACGCTGGAGCTGTCGCATTTCGAGGACTCTGAGTTTTACGACAAATTGACACAGGCGCGCCGCGAAGCATCGAGCCGCCCACTGAGCCTGGTCATTCGCACCTTCGGCCTCGTGCAAAATGCGATTTCGCTCGCGAGTTACTCCGTGTTGTTGTTCGCGTTCTCGCCCTGGGCCGTCGTGATCCTGATCGCGGCAGGATTACCGTCTTTTTTCGCCGAGGCGAAATTTTCCGGCGATGCGTTTAAATTATTTCGCTGGCGTTCACCCGATACCCGCATGCAAATGTACGTCGAGACTGTCATCGCGCGGGAAGACGGCGTCAAGGAGGTCAAGCTCTTTCAGCTTGGCCCGCGATTGCTGCAGCGCTATCGGGATATATTCAGAAAATTGTTCGTTGAAGATCGCCGCCTGACATTGCGCCGTGACAGTTGGGGGTTTGCGTTGGGGCTGGTATCGACAGCGGCGTTGTACGGCGCCTACGGCTGGATCGTCATGACGACGATTGCGGGCGCAATCACGCTTGGTGCGATGACGATGTACCTGGTGCTGTTTCGGCAGGGACAGGCGGCCGTGTCGGCGATTCTGATGTCTGTTAGCGGCATGTACGAAGACAACCTCTATCTTTCGAACCTGTACGAGTACCTGGAACAACCTGTGCCAACGCGCCGTGGTGAAGCGGTCAAAGGACCGGAGCCCGAGCGCGGGTTGGAGTTCGACAACGTATCGTTCAGGTACGCCGGCGCGGAACGGAATGCGCTCAGCAACATAAACCTGTCGATTACGCCCGGCGAGAGCCTGGCCCTGGTCGGCGAAAACGGTTCGGGCAAGACCACGCTCATTAAGTTGCTGACACGCCTGTACGACCCCACGGAGGGCCGCATCCTGCTCGATGGACTTGATTTGCAGGAGTGGGATGTTAATGCATTGCGGCAACGCGTCGGTGTCATCTTCCAGGACTTTGGCCGCTACCAGTTCTCAGTCGGCGAAAACATTGGCGCCGGTGATGTGCGTTACATCGACGACAAGGATCGCTGGAAAGCAGCAGCAACAACGGGGCTCGCCGCACCGTTCATCGAAGAGATGCAAGACGGATACGAGACACAACTCGGTCGCTGGTTCAAAGGTGGTCGTGAGTTGTCGGGTGGTCAGTGGCAGAAAATCGCGTTGTCGAGAGCGTTCATGCGCAGCGATGCCGATATTCTTGTGCTCGATGAACCGACGGCTGCAATGGATGCGTCATCGGAAGCCGAAGTGTTCGATCATTTCCGCAAGGCGAGTCGCAACAAGATAACAATACTCATCTCGCATCGATTCTCAACCGTGCGAGCCGCCGCTCAAATCATCGTGATTCATCAGGGCAGGATTCTCGAACGAGGCAACCATGAGAGCCTGCTCGCCGAGGATGGGCAATACGCGCACCTGTTCAATTTGCAGGCGCGCGGTTACAAGTAAAGGAATAAAAACAGATGTTTCAAAACGGGCAAATCGCAGCACCACTCATAATGGCTTTGACAATCGGGCTCAGTCTGCTCGGCTTGTTTCGCTCGCCACGCATTATCGACATGTGCCTGTTTCGGCCGTACTACTTCCTGCGTAAGAAACAGTACGACACGATGATCCTGAGTGGCTTCGTGCACGCGGACGTTGGTCACCTGCTGTTCAACATGTTTACGTTCTACTTCTTTGCGTTTCCGATGGAGCGCTTCCTCGGCACGGTCCCGTTTGTGATTCTGTATTTCTTCGGTCTGATAATCAGTCACACCTGCACCTGGTACAAGCACCGAAACAATGCTGGTTATGCATCGTTGGGCGCGTCGGGCGCGATCTCAGCCGTGCTCTTCGCCTACATTTCCTATTTCCCGACCTCGACATTGATGATCATCCCGATTCCAGTGCCGATTCCCGCCTTTCTGTTCGCCATCGGTTACGTTGGCTATTCCTACTGGGCATCAATACAAAACAAAGGCCGCATCAATCACGACGCGCATTTGTGCGGCGC
>CAZVLT010000193.1:0-2815 GCA_964628105.1 uncultured Woeseiaceae bacterium
CGACTACCGGTCGCTGCACACGGCCATTGTTGGCCCCGATGGCAAGACAGTTGAAATTCAGATTCGCTCGCAGGAGATGCATCAGCATGCAGAGCTCGGCGTCGCGGCACACTGGCGATACAAGGAAGGCAGCGCCTCGCGCGCCGCGTTTGATCAGAAGATTCGTTTCTTGCGGCAACTGCTCGAGCCCACTGACGATGACGCTGACTTGCTCGAGCAAATTCGCGGCGATTTCTTTGAAGATCGCGTATACGCCGTCAGTCCGAAAGGCGACATAGTGGAGTTGCCGCCGCAAGCAACGCCCCTCGATTTCGCGTACCACGTCCATACGCAGGTTGGCCATCGCTGCCGTGGCGCAAAGGTGAACGGGCGCATTGTGCCTCTCACGTACAGAGTCCAAAACGGGGATCAAGTCGAAATAATCACAGGACGCCAGTCGCAACCCAGTCGTGACTGGGTCAGTCCAAAACTTGGTTACCTGGCGAGTTCCCGGGCGAGGGCAAAAGTGCGTAACTGGTTTCGCCATCAGGATCGGGAGCAACATCAGCGCCAGGGGCGTGAAATCCTCGACCGGGAAATCGCACGACTGAATGTCAAGGGCGTTGCGACGGAAGACATCGCAAAGCAGCTCAAGCAAGATAGCAGCGATGCGCTGTACATCGCGCTCGGCGCAGGTGACCTGACTTCGGCTTCAATCGCAACCGCCCTGCAAAATCTCCGTGGTGCGGGGCTGCCACCGAAGCGACCGCGTCGGCATTCACGACGCCGGGACACGAAACCGAATTCTGTCGCCATTACGGGTGTCGGTGACCTGATGTGCAACTTCGCACGCTGCTGCCGTCCCGTGCCACCGGAACCGATCATTGGCTACATCACCCAGGGGCGCGGCGTCAGTATTCATCGGCAGGACTGCGGCAACTTCCTTGGCCTCCATCAGCGCTACCCCGAGCGCACTTTGGAGACTAGCTGGGGAGAATCCGATGCGGCATCCTATCCTGTCGACCTGACCCTGCATGCATTCGACCGCAGCGGCTTGATACGCGATATAACCGCGGTGCTCGCTGACGAGGAAGCCAACGTCATGGACCTGAAGAGCCACGCCGACAAGGAGTCGCTGCAGGTGATTATGGAGCTTAGCGTTGAGATTCGGGACTTGCCCACATTGAGCACTGCGATCACAAGGTTGGAGCAGTTGCCCAACGTCGTGTCGGTCAGGCGCAAAGCCTGATCGACTTCATTCTCCTGGAAATTACTCGGCTGGCTTGCGCCTGGCGATATCGGTGGCCAATGCCATCATCGACGTTAAGTCGGCGAGGTTCGCCGGTACAACGAAGGTATTGCCGGTCTTCGCCAGGTTGCCGAATTCACCGATGTACTGCTCGGCAATGCGCAACTGCATGGCCTCTGGACCACCCTGATCTGTTACCGCATCGGCGACTCTGCGCAGGCCCTCTGCCGTGGCCGTCGCAATCGCGAGAATGGCCTCCGCCTGGCCTTGAGCTTCATTAATTTGTTGCGTCTTGACGGCCTCCGATTCCTTGATGACACGCTGTTTTTCGCCCTCGGCCTGGTTGATCTTCGCGTCACGTTCACCTTCTGATGTAAGAATTACAGCGCGCTTTTCACGCTCCGCGCGCATCTGCTTTTCCATCGCGCCCAATACATCCTGCGGCGGGTTGATGTTCTTGATCTCGTAGCGCAGTACCTTGACGCCCCAGGGATCGCTGGCTTTGTCCAGCTCGGCGACGACGTTTTGATTTATCGCGCTACGCTCCTCAAAGGTTCGATCGAGAACGATCTTGCCGATTTCACTACGCAACGTCGTTTGCGCGAGCTGTGATATGGCGAACATATAGTTGCCGATGCCGTAAGACGCGCGGCTCGCGTCCAGCACCTGCATGTACAAGACACCGTCTACGCCGACTTGTACGTTGTCCCTGGTGATACATATCTGCTCATCGATGTCGACCGCCTGTTCTTTGAGCGTATGTTTGTACGCGATGCGCTCAAGGAAAGGAAAGAGAATGTGGAAACCTGCATTTAGCGTTCGGCTGTACTTGCCCAGGCGCTCGATGACGTATCCCTGTTGCTGCGGTACGACGACTGCTGTCTTCAGCAGGATGATTATCGCAACGAATACGAAACCCAGTGAAACGATCAGTGATTCCATGAATTACTCCCTAGTTCTGCGTTTATTCTGCTTCGACGTGTAGCGTCAGGCCGTCGACCTTGACGACCTTTGCGCGCGTTCCTGCTGAGATCGCAGCCGATCCAATATTTCGCACCGTCCATTTGCTGCCACGATATTCCACCCGCGCTTCGCTACCTGGGTCCAGGCCGTCCTGAATATCTACGGTCTCGCCCGCGATCGAAGCCCTGAATCCCTTCGCACCCTGATGGATCTTTTGATACAGGCTTTTTCGGAAGGTAAAAAACGAAATAAGCGAGAGTGATGCAAATGCGGTCCATTGGGCCCACTCCGGCATCGCTATTCCAATTAAGCCTGCAAGGCCGACCAACGCGGCCGAAATTCCAAGGAATACGAGGTAGAACTGCGCGTCGATTGCAAAAAGTTCGGCGCCGAGTATGACCGCCCCAAGTATCATCCAACTCCACCAAGTCATGATCAGCTCCGTAATTTACGTCCGGTCACTACATCGCGAATGCTGCTTCGGCGGCAGCCTGAAAGCACATCGCCGCGTCCTAATATGCGTTACCATCCTGTGCGCCGCTAATAAACAAAAACGAAGGGGCACGGCATGCAGGAATTCGTAGGCACGATCAATGACTTGATTTGGAGCAATGCGCTCATTTA
>CAZVLT010000194.1:0-2803 GCA_964628105.1 uncultured Woeseiaceae bacterium
ATTCTTGCGTCGTAAATTTATAACAGAGATTGCAAAGCTCGCGCAAGTCCAATCATTCGCCGGCTACTGATCGCTGCCCTGATCACGTATCGAAATCTCGCGCTGAATCAGGTGATAAAGCGCCTTGGTATATCGATCGGCTTCGCTGCCGGACATGTGCGACCACTCGGGCAACCAGTAACCCTGCATTTCCTCATGGTCTTGCCAGTGCAGCCCGAGAGCACCGCTTTGTTCGATGATGACATCCCAGTTTTCAGCTCGCGGATTGTACATCGGGTCGGAGATCGCGTAATGGCCCTCCGACGGATTGCGCACGAAAATAACCTCTATACCGCGCTCCTTCAGTTTCTTCGTTGCAGCGACGGTTCGCTCGATCTGTTTAGCAACATTCTCGAGATTGCCCGCAATCCACTCCTCGTCACGCTCCTCGATCGGCACAAACCCGGCCGCCCATCTTTGCTTAATGATCTCAGCATAGGCCGGTTCAGCTTCAACCTTGTCCCAAAGGCGTGTGGCGCGATCCTTTCCGTGAGTCGCCAGTCTGCGCACGTCCGCTTTGTCGTCGACCCCCTCCCGAACCGGCAGCGGCTGTCGCTTGATGACCGCAAACAGGCTGTAGTCGTTTTGGTAGAAAGCCAGGTAAGGCTCCACCAGCATGGAGATCTGCTGTCCAAGCCATTTCGCGGGAGATTCCTCGCGATACTGCTCGAACGCGCTACCACGATACTCATAGCCACTAAACATCAGGCCCGGCGCCACGCCGACGATCAGCATGCCGGTGAAATCCGGGTCATCAGCCAAATCCTCCATCAGCGACACCGGGCTCGTGCCTTCCAGCGCGAGTTGAATCGGGCGCGACCCTGACTCTCTTTCCCAGACATCGAGTTGCATATTGAAGAACATGCGTGAGGAGCCTGCGATTACGGTCCTGTCGCCTTCACCCTCGTCGATGCGCCGCCGCTGTATTGCCCAAAGACCGTCGCTATTTCGATAGGAGGGTACCGAGCCATCGTCCCGCCAATAGGCTTCCCAGCCGCCCATCAGCAGAATGGTTAGGACCAGCGCTATTAACGCGGCCGGGCGCATATTAGAACTGGAAGTAGATGAAGGCATCGCTCCCTCCCTGCGTGATGATTATCAGCGTGAGCATGACGCCCCAGACAAGCCCTGTTAGCCAGGCTGGCAGCCGTCCTATCTCCTCCTTGAGTTGGCGGTTGCGCATGCGCCAGTGAACGACGAGCATGACGCCGATAGTGATAACAGTCTGCAGAATAAAGATCGTCGGCAAAACCTTCTCACCATCGGTGACGAAAGTCAGCATCGTGACGATCATGCGCCAGGCCTCTGCAAAGTCCGCGGCACGGAAAAATACCCAGGTAATGTTGACGAGAAAATAAGTCAGAATAGCCAGCAATATCTGCACCGGGAGCTTGCTCCAGATCGCACGGCCGCCAAGTCGGGCGGTCAGCCAACGCTCGGCCGCAAGATAGAGTCCGTGCAACCCGCCCCAGACAACAAAGGTCCAGCTGGCGCGATGCCAGAGCCCGCCTAGCAACATCGTCGTCATTAGATTCGCGTAGGTTCGCAGATTACCCTTGCGGTTGCCGCCCAACGGTACGTACAGGTAGTCGCGCAGCCACGACGACAGCGAGATATGCCAGCGCCGCCAGAAATCTGAAAAGCCAATCGCGGCATAAGGAAAGCGAAAGTTGTCTGGCAGTCCGAAGCCGAGTGTCAGTGCCACACCGATCGCCGTCGTGGAGTAACCGGCGAAATCGGAGAATATCTGGCCGGAGAACGCTAGTGTTCCCAGCCAGGCATCCACCGGATGCAACATCTCTTGCGTACCGAACACAGCATCCGCAACCGGCGCGAGCAAACCGTCCGCGACCACTATCTTCTGAAACAACCCGATAGTCATCAGACCCAGACCCCAGTAAAGCTGGCGCGCGCTTGCGACCCGTGGCACCGCAAACTGCGGCAACAGGTGTGTTGGACGAACGATCGGTCCGGCAACGAGCTGCGGGAAAAACGTGACAAAAAGGGCAAAGTCGAGGAAGGACTTCGATGGTTCGGCCCGGCGCAGGTAAACGTCGAGTGAGTAGGCCATGGTCTGGAAGGTATAAAACGAAATACCAACCGGCAAAATGATATGCCATTCCGGCGGCTGATAGTCGATACCGAGCGTCGCGGCGAGAGTGACAAAGTTTTCCAGCAGAAATCCGCCATACTTAAAATAGCCGAGCAAGCCGAGATTGACGACGATACTGATCGTCAACAACATCCTGCGGCGGTTCTGCGCCTGCTCCACGAATAATTTCTTCGCGACGTGCCAATCGATGACCGTCGAAATCCACAACAAGACCACGAACGGTGGGTTCCAGGCTGCGTAGAACAGATAACTTGCTATGAGCAGGTTGGCTTTCTTGGTCGTCCAGCTGAGCGGCGCATTGTGTAGCGCCAGGACAAGCACAAAAAACACGATGAACGTGAGCGAATTAAAAAGCACTAATTGTTGTCCCCAAACCCGCGGTTGACAGCACGTGACCCTGTGCCGTCCGCCGATTATTTTTATTGTTCGTCGCGCGTTCGGCGCGGACGCGGTCGGAGAAGACTAGCAGATTCTCTCCTTTAGTGGTCACATCGCCCGCAAGGCGGGTTTATGCCCTTTGGGTGCTCCTACAACGTAATTTCTATCGTCCAGCAATCCTCACCGAGCTGCCGCTGTTCCGAGAAGAGCGCGTCGGCCTGCCCTACCTTCCAGCTCGTCGCCAATGTTTCGCTCATGACATAGTCGCGATGC
>CAZVLT010000195.1:0-2799 GCA_964628105.1 uncultured Woeseiaceae bacterium
AAGTCTCGGTAGCAGCGCTGTGCCGTCGGACGTGATGTGGAGTTTCCGCGGAACACGACCTGATACCCAGGGCGCAATGATCTCGGATTGGTCTGGCGGAACTCGGTAAACGAATTGTTCGAAAGGACAGCTCAGGGTTCGCTCCCTTCGGGCTTGATTTCACGGACAGTTAGTCCTTTCGAAGAAGCAAGAAAAAGGTCACTTCGGTGGCCTTTTTCTTTTCCCGCATTTCGTGCGTGCATAAAAAAGTCGGCGTCCCTGCCGACTTAGTTCTCGTATCAACCATAAGGGAGATGCGAGGGTTGGAGAAGCCATCCCCGAGCGATTAGGGATGACCCGTGAACAATACTAGGTTCGTTGCTTAGAGCGCGGTGTGACAAGCTTCACAGTTCGATCCGCATGAAAGAAAAGGGCGCCGTTTGGCGCCCAAAGATGAACAAAAAACAGGCATTAAGTTAAGTCATAGTTAGTCCGATGAACTTTGGCGCAGACTGCTAATGTATTTCTGCAGTTTTTCTTGTTCGACTCGCTGCTTGATGACATCACGCACACTTTCAAGTGCCGGGGGTGTGCTATCTCGTGACGCTTCGCGAAGAATGACATGCCAGCCATACTGCGTCTGCACCGGTACTGTGGTGAAGGCTCCGTCCTCCAACGCTGCAACAGCGTCGGAAAAAGGCTGGACCATTTGTTGGGACTGGAACCATCCAAGGTCGCCACCGTTCGGGCCGGAGGGTCCCGTCGATTTTGACTGTGCCAGTTCGATGAAATCCGCACCATCTTGTAACTCCTGAACGAGGCCTAGTGCCACGCTCTGGGACTCTACGAGAATATGCCGTGCTTTAAATTCTTTCGGCGGCGCCAGCGCAACCTGCTCTGCATATAGGTTGAAGATCTCTTGATCGGTCGCCTGATTATTGGCAACAAAATCTGACGCGAAGGCGTTGTAAACCAGAATTCGCCTCTGCAGTTCGAGCTGCGCTTTGAGCTGTGGCTCGTCACCGAGTTCCATTGCTCTAGGTAAATCGGTTACCAGGATTACGTCTGTCAACTGATTCATTGCCTCCGTGCGTTCCTGTTGTGTTGCCTGTGCTACAGGTTTCTTGATGCTTGATTCCAGGAAAAGATTGAAAACATCCGGATCAACCACTACTGGGTCTTGAGCCAATGCAGTCGTGCTAAGAAATAATACGATTGCGCCTGTCAAAGCCACAGTACGATTCGTCCCGATTGATTCGGAACCTACAGGTAATGTCATGTTGGAGTCCTTAGTGAAAATTTCGCGAATACTATACGATTAGGTGCCGGTAGCGCTTGCGTGTATTTGCAACGCGTGAATATCGCTGTTCATTAGATCGCCAAGGACAGCGAAAATCATTCGATGGCTTTCAATTCGGCTGCAGTTGGCAAATGCGTCGGCGACGATCGTCACATCGAAATGTCCGCGCCCGTCTTTTGCGCCGGCGTGGCCGGCATGCAAGTGGCTCTGGTCCTTGACAAGCAGATGAGCTGGTTCGAAAGCTTCGGTTAAAAGCTGTTCAATTTGAGTTACTCGCTC
Organism: uncultured Woeseiaceae bacterium; assembly: GCA_964628105.1. Taxonomy (GTDB): domain Bacteria; phylum Pseudomonadota; class Gammaproteobacteria; order Steroidobacterales; family Woeseiaceae; genus UBA1847. The sequence continues at coordinate 1,559 of CAZVLT010000195.1, forward strand.
GGCTGTCATGGCAACACGCGGTTGAACGGTTTGACCGTCACCTTTCGGTAGACGCCGGCTGCAACATATGGATCGTCATCAGCCCACTTTTGCGCATCCTGCAGCGAATCAAATTCGACGACGACAAGGCTGCCGGTGAAACCTGCCGGCCCCGGGTCCGGAGAATCAACAGCGGGGTGAGGCCCAGCGACTAATAAGCGGCCTTCGTCGCACAGCACCTTCAATCGCGCAACATGATCCGGCCGGGCCGCGAGACGATTGTTCAGGGAGCCGTCGTGATCCTCGCTAATAATCGCGTACCACATCAGTCTTGCTCCGGCTCTACCGCGACCTCATCGTCCCCGATCAGACTAGTCATCCATAACGTCTGCCCGATCAAGAACGCGAAGGTGAGGCCCATCAGGCCGAATACCTTGAACTTGACCCACGTCGCTTCGTCGAAATTGTAGGCGACATAAATATTCAAAATTCCCGCGCCGACTAGGAACAGAACCCAAACGAAATTCAACCTGCGCCATTGTGCGGGAGTTATTTTGTCGGCGGGAAACTCCTCGACCATTCCGAAAAAGCGCTGCACGAGTGGCGCGTCACCGATCCACTGGCTACCAAGGAATGCGATCGCGACCACCCAGTAAAACGCTGTTGGCTTCCAGTACAGAAAATACGGATTCCGGAAATACAACGTCAGCGTGCCAGCGACCAACAGGAATATTGTCGAGCCCAAATACATCTTGTCCAACGTCCTGGTGCGAGCATACTTGACAGCCAGACCGATCGGCATCGCGATCATTAGGACCACGAGTGCAAAATAGATGCCTTTGTAAAAAAAAGCGCCCAGGAACAGTATTAAGGGGAGGAATTCAAAAAGCAGATTCATCGCGCGCCTGTGTGCGACAGGAAATTGGTGGCGAATAATAGCCTAATTCATCGCGCCGATACCATTTCAACGCGAGGCTATGCGTGGGGCCGTGGCTCACCTACAATCCGCGCGTGGCCAGACTCATTGAAATTCATCCAACAGACCCACAACCCCGCCAGGTTGCCACTGTCGTGCAAATCATTCGCACCGGCGGGCTCGTCGCGTATCCTACCGATTCGAGCTACGCGTTCGGCTGCCAAATCGGTGACAAGAACGCAATCGATCGCATCCGGCGCATTCGTCGCACGGACAAGACGCATAACTTCACCCTCGTTTGCGCCGATCTGTCCGAAATCAGCCTGTATGCCCGTGTCGACAATTG
>CAZVLT010000196.1:0-2775 GCA_964628105.1 uncultured Woeseiaceae bacterium
ATGTGTGCGTAATCGGTGTCTTTCCACATTACATACGGGCCGCCCGTCGATGGATCGTCGCTCATGCCTTGCAGCGCTTCTTTCGGCACGATGACCATCAGGTGCGGGCCGGTTTCGACGTAGTCATCGGCGCTCTTGGGATCCTCGTGATATGGATCGGAGTTGCTAACTCCGCCGCCAGCGTCGCCAAGCAACATGTATGAAATTCCAGCTTTGGATGCCGTAAATGCTTCCTTCGCACCCAGCGCACCCATCATTTCGCCCCACACAGCGTCGATACATACCGCCGCGCCGTCACCTGGAAATACTTCCGGCATACAGGTCCAGCCATTGCTGCCTTCGACCGCAACTTCACCATTGATCACTATCGTTGCGTCGGCACTAATTGCAGCCGGTGCCGCAGCTCGCGCATGGGCGATCAGTTTATCAACGTCATCATTGGCAACAGTGCAACCAATTCCAGTCGCAAGTAACGCCAGAGCCAGGACAGCTTCAGAAGTAATGTTTCTGTTCATTTTCCCTCTCCTCATTAAGTGTTTTCTTCTTTTGAGCTCACATTCTACATCACCTGTTCGCAGCACTCGCTCAAAACGGTGAGAGGTCCCAGTACAACAGGAACGTGCTGAGCCCCACCGCTGCGAGTCCCGTCATCAGGAAACCCACGAGCGTACCGATCGGCAGAGTTTTCTGCAGTCGGATGCGAATGGTTAAAACAATTGCCGCGATCCCGAATAGCCCGGCAACCAGGCCGGCAAGGGCGCCATACCAGGCCCATGGAACGAGGCCGAAGAGCAAAAGTATTTCTGATGCATCGGCCGTAACCGCTGCCGCCGCTCCGATAATTGCGATAGCGCTCGTCGCAAACGTTGCTGCGAGCCATGCCGACCACCGGGCATAGGCCACGTCGACCGGTTGGCGCTTGTCGATGCGCCGGCCAATCGCTGCGATAGAGAGATAAAAGAACGCGAACAGTGAAACGATGATGCTGAGGCCGCCCCATGCCGCAGGACCCGCGAGCGCTTTCTTGTCTTCGACCGCGATCAACCCCAGGCGTGTAGCGATCCCGGTCGTGTACAGCGGAACGTAGAACTCGGGTGCTTCCATTTCATCGACACAACTCAAGTCCGGCTCCGCCGTCGGATCGTCGTAGAACAGATTGAGCAGGTCCCCGCCACATTCAACCGATCGCAACGGCCCGTGGCCTGCATAGGGAAACTCGACGTAAGTGCCGTTCGAGAATCCGGGCAGAATCGCTTTCGCCAGCGGAGGAGGCGTAATTGGGTCCATGTCGCCCACGACGATCAAGGCGGGTATATCGGTGCTGATCGGTGCGTATTCTGCGGAGTCCCGAGGGGCCATCCCCAGGTCGCGGCAGAGTTGCGCGGCTTTCTGATCGAATTCACCAGTGCCAAGTGCGGTGCTAAGGATTGGAAACGCTTCGCGGTCTGCCGCGGCCGACCTGATCATCGCCTCCCTGTAACCATCCAGGCAGAAGATCGCGTTGTACATGCCCTGACTGATACCGCCGGATTCTCCGCCGGCTAATTGCGCCAGTGCTTTGAAAAACGTCTCGTCGCGTTTTTCGACGACATCAGCCCATGCGTAAATCATGCCGGGCAGCCCCGGATAATTCTTTTGTTCGTAGAGCATGACGAATGGCAGGGCCGCCACGATATCCTGAAAAATGCGCGCCTGACCCGATGGGTAGAGCTCGGTGTCTTTCACATCGACGACAATCGGGTCATCGATGACTGACCTGGTTGCGTTTCGAAGCCGCTCGCCGAGATCGGGGTAGTGCTTCGCACAAGCCGCATCTGCCCGGCACAATTCATCCATTTTCTGCAGGTCGCGGTCATACCATTTGATGACCTGCCAATAGTGAGCCTCGTCAACTGCGTTGAGCGGAACGATAGAGTCCAGGACGATCGCCCGAATGCCGTCCGGATCTTCATTGACATAGGCTTGCCCCAGAATCGTGCCGTAAGAGATGCCCCAGACGTTCCATTGGTCGATGCCGAGTGCCCGCCTGAAGGCATGCACATCCCGCGCGTTTTCGATGGTGTTGTAGCCGGTCAGGTCAACGCCTGCGGCCGTTGCGTTGGTCGCGCAATCATCGACTGCAGTAATCGACGCCTGCTGCTGCTCGTCGTATGTTTCAACGTCAAAATTCTCAGGACTGCGAGCGGAGTAATCGGGACAAAAATCATCCGAGTAGCCGATGCCGCGTTGTTCCAGGATGTACATATCACGATGCTTGCGAATGCCGTGATCCTCGAAGCGTTCGACGTATCGACTTGCGTGTACACCGGGACCGCCGGTCAGGTAAATGACCGGATCATCGCGTCTGCCGGGGGCAAGACCCGAGTCGTCCTCTTCTTCCTCATCGTCTTCTGCTTCGTCGTCCCAGGTTGAGCTGAGTTTGATGAAGTGCAGCTCAATGAATCTTGAGTTCGGATTCTCACGATTCTCGGGAACCTGCAGCAAGCCACATTCAATCTCGCCGGGCTCATAGTCGATGTCGCCCTTAAACGGACAGATGCGGGAATCGATACGAAACGAGTCGCGTGCGAAGTAGTCAACCGCAGGTTCGGCCGCAGGGTCAACTTCAGGTGTCTGCGCCTGCGCGAGTCCGGAAAGCAGAAACGCGGCGCAGAGCCAGATCAGTCGGTTCTTGATGCCAGTTTGCACTTTATATCCCCCAATGAGTTCCGTTACCGCGGTAACGCAGCAGCGGTTCTTCACCGCAAATTGACGCAGTCGCTTAGAAAAGCGCCC
>CAZVLT010000197.1:0-2752 GCA_964628105.1 uncultured Woeseiaceae bacterium
ACTTCGTCAACAGGCGTATGCGCACCTGAGTTATGTCGGTGACGGTCATACGACGCAAAGCGTGGTCGAGCTTGCAGAACACGCCGCGCCAGCCGATTGTCGAGCCACGGTGGATGCGGGCGCGCACATGTTTAGCGCGCTCTCGACATGGCAGGCGCAGGAGCCCTTCGGCGTGTTGAAATCCAATGGCCTCTCCACGATGGGTTATGCGCTGCCTGCCGCCATCGCCTCGTGTCTTGAAGAGCCGGATCGGGCGGTGGTTGCATTCACGGGCGACGGTGGCCTGATGATGTGCCTGGGGGAACTGAAGACAGCGGTAGAGCACAACTGCCGCATTGTCGTCGTGGTTCTCAATGACGCGGCGCTATCGCTTATCGATATCAAACAACAACGCCAGCAGCGCGCCAGCGCAGGAGTCAGGTACTCGCCTGTGGATTTTGCCGCGATTGCACAGTCACTCGGTTGCAAGTCCTGGCAAGTTGGGGCGCATGATGACCTGACTGCCGCAATGACCGCGGCCTTCGCACATGAAGGGACGTCTCTAATTGACGTAACTGTCGACCCTGCCGGCTACGGAGACCAGCTTGCCGCATTGCGGGGATGAAGTTATTGCTGAGCTTTATGAAGAGCAACAAGCTCTGCGAGTGAGGCCACCGTCAAATGCGGTTCAGCGTCGGTCGCAAGCGTGGCGCCGCTTCCCTTCTTGCCCTGGCGACGATTGACCCACACTGTCGTCAGGCCCAGCTCCCTGCCAGGATTGATATCGTGGTGTTTGCTTTGTGCAACATGAAGAATCTCGTTCCTGGCGATGCCCATGTCGTCGAGCAGCACGATCGCCTTGTTGAAAAGTGCGAGCGACGGCTTGTACGTTTCAGCATCTTCCGCTGTCACCGTCAGTGCGAACGGAACTTGCAACAACTTCAGTGACTTCTGCAGCGAGGAGTTATCGACGTTTGACAGGATGGCCAGCCGGTAGTGGCGTTCGAAATATCGCAGGCTTTCGACCGTGTCCGCAAACGGCGGCCAGGTTCCGACAGACCGGGCGAATGCGTCTGCGTGTGCCGGATCAGTCTGCCAACCGAATGTACCTTCTATATCGCCCCACGTTCGGCGCATGACGTCCGGGTACGGCAGTACGGGTCGAACCTGTTGAAACTTCGCCTGCATCAGGGCGAATGACGAGAGCAACAGGTTGGGTGGCATGCGTGGATCGAGTTTCGCCAGCCACGGCTGAACCAGTTCCGCTATACCCTTCTCCCAGTCGATAAGCGTTCCGTAACAATCGAAAGTAAGAACACGGTACGTGGAGAAATCGATCATTGTGGTTAGCCGCTGCTTAGCCTGGATTCGTAAAATGAGGTGGTCTTGAGCCCGGTACCTGTCAGCACAATAACAGTGTCGTCTGATTCACTGATGCTTTCACTTTGTATCAGCTTGGAAAATGCTGCCGCTGCGTGGGCGGACGTCGGTTCAACATACAGCCCCTGTCGCGCCAACATCAAACTTGCATCGACAAGTTCCTGCTCGCTGATCGCAATGGTTTCCCCGTTGCTTTCGCGCAGGGCATGGAGCATCTCCAGGAGACGAATGGGTCGCTTTATCGCGGTGCCTTCTGCAACGGTGGGTTGAAAATCACAGTCAACGTAGTCTTCCGCCCCGGCCTGAAAACTCGCGTGAACGGGCGCGCAATTTGACGGTTGAGAGGCGAACAGTCTTGGTAAATTTTCGATCTCGCCGGATGAAATTAACTCCTGAAACGCGATGTAGCAGCCAAGCAAATTACTCCCGGCGCCCGTCGGGATGATGATGTTGTCCGGCACCCTGAAGCCAAGGTCCTCCCACAGTTCATAACCCAGCGTCTTCGTGCCTTGTAAGAAAAACGGATGCCAGTTGTGGCTCGCATAAAAAATCTGCGAAGACGCGGCTATCGCAGCTTGCTCAGTCGCCTCGCGCGGGCCCGGAACCAGTTCCACATTCGCGCCATAGGCCCTGACTTGGGCAACCTTCGCCGGCGATGTTGAATCGGGGACGAAGACTTTTACTTGCATGTCACCGGCGGCCCCATACCCTGCAACTGACGAACCGCCATTACCCGAGCTGTCTTCCAGTACGGACGAAACGCCTTGTTGCCTCAGTATTGACAACATCACAGACGTTCCACGGTCTTTGAACGACCCGGTGGGCGCGAACCACTCAAGTTTGAAAAAACATTTGGACCCTGCGAATGTCGAGGCGACTAACGGCGTACAACCCTCGCCTAAGGAAATCGGTTTTTTAACATTCAGTGGGAGCGACGCGCGGTATCTCCAAAGCGATCGCGTAGCAAAATCGACTTGCTCACGATTAATGCCGCCAAGCGGTGTGAGCATCAACGGATGGCCCGATGGCGACCGCCAGATCGGCGTATCTAACGGAAAAGTCGCTTTGTTGCGTGAATCAACGTATCGCGCCATTTTTGGTTCTCCTGACGACGGGTGTAAAATGACAGGTTAATCGATTGTTGTACAACATCTGACCAAGGTACGGCGTGAGACTAAATAGCATGCAAGTAGAGATACCGGCACATCAGGAAGGAATGCTCGCCTGGTACGGGCCTGAGCTCGTGCCCGATACTGACAAATGGGTGCTGCAGTTGGATGATGCAGAGATTGCTGAAGTTGAAATCGCCGCCAGGAAAATAATCGATCAAGACAAGTCCATCGTCGAGATAGATAGAGATAACTTCCCGCTGCCGCTGCTAGGCCCAAGACTG
>CAZVLT010000198.1:0-2614 GCA_964628105.1 uncultured Woeseiaceae bacterium
ACGATCTCGGCTGCTCCCTGGGGGCCGCGACGCTGGCGATGCGCCAGGGTATTCGTGAGTCGGGCTGTCATATCGTTGCAATTGATAGCGCGCCCGCCATGGTTGAACGCTGCAAGGAAATTATTGCCGAGGACGATCGACAGACAGGCTCGGCGACAACTATCGATGTTATTGAGGGCGACATTCGGGTAGCCAGCATTACGAACGCGTCGATGGTCGTTTTGAACTACACGCTACAATTTCTGGACTTAAAAGATCGGGATGCGGTCACGCAGCGCATCCACGACGGCATGAATGAAGGCGGTCTGCTGGTGCTTTCCGAGAAAGTCGTAGACGAAAATTCGCACATGGAGAAACTACTCTCGGATTTGCATCACGAACACAAGCGGCGCAACGACTACAGCGCTCTCGAAATCAGCCGAAAGCGTGCGGCGCTTGAAAACGTTTTGATCCCGGAGTCAGTGGCGACCCATATGCAAAGGCTAAGACGCGCGCGTTTCTCGCATAGCGCCGTGTGGCTACGCTATTTCAATTTCGTTTCGATAATCGCAATCCGATAATCATGTTGGATCACGCCGCGCTTTCTGACTGCCTGGAGTCGATTGGCCTCAACAACTGGGCGACGGCGTTGGGGCCGTTACTCGAGGAACGCTTGTCGGACAAATCGCACGGCGACTATTTGAGTTGGCGGAATGTCGTGGGAGCGCTAGCAGACGCGGACAGCGACAAGAACAGGCTGGAGAAATTGCTGTTGGAGCTGTCGCCCTGGCGCAAGGGCCCGTGGGAAGTCGGTGGCGTGAGCATCGATTCGGAATGGCGCAGTGACGTCAAATGGGCACGGCTAGGAAACGCTATAGCCCCGCTCGCCGATCGCTGCGTTCTTGATGTCGGTTGCGGCAACGGCTACTACGCATTTCAAATGCGCGAGGCGGGTGCCCGCGTTGTTATTGGAGTGGATCCGACACTGCTTTTCGTCATGCAATTTTTCGCAATCAACAGCTTTAAGCACGACCCGGCAATATTTGTATTGCCCGTGCGCCTGCATGAGTTGCCGCTACCGGCGCACAAGTTCGACACGACGTTTTCAATGGGTGTTTTGTATCACCAGCGCTCACCGCTAGCTCATCTGCAGCAACTTCGGACAACGTTGCGTCCCGGCGGGGAGCTCGTGCTCGAGACGATTTACATGCCGGGCGACGAAGCCTTCGCATTTACGCCCGGGACGCGCTATGCACGAATGCGTAATGTGTGGTCGCTGCCCGGAATCACGGAACTCAAAAGCTGGATGAGACGCTCGGGATACCAGGATATTGAGGTGATCGACAAATCGATTACGACAACTAACGAGCAACGCTCGACGAAATGGATGCGCTTCCAATCGCTGCACGAGGCCCTCGACCCCGATGATGCCAACCGCACGGTCGAGGGCTGGCCCGCACCGCACCGGGTAGTCGTCACAGCAATCAACCCGTAGGAACGGCCCTTGCGTTCTCACTGATCTCAGCGTAATTTCTGTCGTGACAGAAACGAGAGAAAAGACTGATGCTAATGACACCTGCCGTTGAGAAGTACGTGCTCCACTGGGGTGAAATGGGTACCCGGTGGGGCACCAACCGCACTGTCGCCCAGATCCAGGCCCTGCTCTATTTGTCGCCGCAGCCGATTCGCGCTGACGAAATTGTCGAGTTGCTTTCGGTCGCCCGATCGAATGTCAGCACCAGCATTCGCGAGCTGCAAAGCTACGGACTGGTTCGCATGACGCATGTCCTGGGCGACCGGCGTGACTATTTTGAATCGATACACGACGTATGGGATCTGTTTCGCGTCATTATCGAGCAACGCAAGCAACGCGAACTTAACCCGACACTGACGATGCTCAAGGGCTGTGCCGCCGAGGTGGAGGCGGAAGCAGAAACTGATCCGGTTACGAAGGAGCGCATCAGGAACATGCTGAATTTCATGGAGTCTACGAGCGACTGGTACGAACAGATCAGCGATATTCCAACCCCAACTTTGACCAAGCTAATGGCCCTCGGCAAGAAAATTGCGAAGCTCGTCAAGAATTAAAAGCCATGGACGACAACGACGACAACGACGGCAACGACGACATTTATCTCGTTTACGATCGCGAGTGCCCCGTCTGTGAGTTCTATTGCCAACGCGTCAATACGTCATCATCTGCCGGACACCTGGTTCGGGTAGACGCTCGACGAGCATCACCACTTTTGGACGAGATCACCAACGCCGATCTCGATATCGACGAAGGTATGGTGCTCAAGGTAGATGGAACAATCTATCATGGCAGCGACGCGATTCACGAGCTGGCGTTGTTGAGTTCAAAGAAGGGATTATTCAATCACCTGATGTCTTCACTATTCCGGCACCGGCGAATCGCAGAATTACTCTACCCGGCGCTCGTTGTATGTCGAAATTTGCTACTTAAGATACTGGGGAGATCGCGGATCAACAATCTTGGGCTGGCCGACAACGACCGCTTCTAATCTGCTGGCATCGGGCAATCCGGCCACGTTGTTGTCTCGCCTCCCCTGGTCTCACGCAATAGCCAGACTGCGTCGGTCGTAGCGATAGCCTCTGGCCCGCCGTTGACCGTATC
>CAZVLT010000199.1:0-2603 GCA_964628105.1 uncultured Woeseiaceae bacterium
CCGAGCAGGCGTATCACGGGGGAACCGTAGCTGTTGCCGAAATCACACCGTCGCGGGGCGTTGGCGTCGGCGAGCACGTCCGTACGGTCGCCGCGCCGGATGCCTATCGCCGAGGCAACAAAGGGCTCGGTGAAGTATTTGCTGCCGATGTCGCCGCCGCATTCGCCGACCTGGAAGCATGCGGCTACAAACCCGGCGCCTTCGTTTTTGATTCCATATTTGCCAGCGATGGTGTATTGCCCGACCCTGCCGGTTTCCTGCAAGCGGCATGCAGTGTGTCCAGGGATGCCGGTGCACTTGTCGTCGCTGACGAAGTTCAGGCCGGGTTTGCCCGCACAGGCGATGCTTTCTGGGGTTTCGAGCGACATGGCATCGTTCCGGACATCGTTACGATGGGTAAACCCATGGGTAATGGCCATCCGATAGCGGGACTTGCAGCACGCAGCGAAGTACTCGACGCATTCGCCGACCGTACGCGCCACTTCAACACTTTCGGCGGCAATCCTGTGTCCTGCGCCGCAGGCCTTGCAGTGCTGGAGGCCATCAATGATGAAGACTTGCTACAAAACTCACACGATGTTGGCGCATACCTGCGTCAGGGTCTGCAGGACCTTGCGACAACGCATCCAGTCATCGGTGACGTTCGTGGCGCCGGCCTGTTTGTCGGTTGCGAGCTTGTCAGCGACCGTGAAAGTAAGGACTACGGCACCGACGAAGCACGACGCCTTGTGAATGAGCTGCGACAGCGGCGGGTTCTCGTCGCTCGTTCCGGTATCGGTGGCAATGTACTCAAGATCCGGCCACCGCTGCCGTTTGGGCGAGAACACGCCGACTTATTCATTGAAACGATGGATAACGCTTTGCGCCATCTCAAGCCGCAAGGCGCATGAAGCTTTCCATCATCACCGTCAATTATCGATCCTGGGATCATCTTGAAGCGGCGCTGAGCGCGTTGCAGGCCGATTTCCCGCCCGACTGGGAAATTATCGTTGTCGACAACGAATCGGATAGCGCCGCGCTCGCCGGGTTTTCCACATGTTATCCCTGGGTGACGTTCGTCGCCAACCCCAACAACAGCGGCTTCGGGTTTGGCTGCAACCTGGGCGTGGCGAAAGCGACGGGTACACAACTGCTTTTCATGAATCCGGACGTCATTGCCAGCCAGGAAAGCCTGCGGCAACTCATGCGAGTTAAGGAAAATCACGATGACATCGCGATCTTGGCACCCAGGCAAATATCGGGCAGCGGCAAAGCACAAAAAGTGTTTGACGACTTTCCGAGCCTGCTGAACCAGAGCAAGACTTTGAAATCGTTGCTGCGAATACTGTTGCCGTCCGTTTTTCCCAATCCGCGGGCAAAGTATGACTCGCTGGTCTACTGTGACTGGGTGACGGGCTCTGTACTGCTAATCGATCGCAGTGACTTCGACGCTATCGGCGGCTGGTCGGAAGACTACTGGATGTATGTAGAAGACGCCGACCTGTGCCGCAAGGCGCATGACAAGGGCATGCGCGTTGCATATACACCCGCGGTGGAGGTCACTCACGCGCACGGTGGCTCCAGTCGCCTCAACGTCGACGTCAAATCAATGACCAAACTTGAGGTCATCATCTCGAAACACGTTTACACGCAGCGCCACACCCGTGGTGCCGAGCGCTGGCTGACCCATTTGCTGATCATGCTGTTGCGACTACCCGAGTTGTTGCTGGGAGCAATTCTGGATGTGATCACATTGTGGCGCATTCCCCCGCTGCGGGTACGCAGCAAAATGCTCGCGGGAGTTGCACGGTATTATTTTGGCGCGCTGCGCAGAGGCAGCTGGCTCAGTCCCAGGGCGCTTGCGAATAAATCGCGTCAGGAATAGTTCTTCGCGATCCAGTCACGGTAACTGCCATCCAGCACGGAACGCCACCACGACTCGTTATCGAGCATCCAGTCGAGCGTCTTTTTCAGTCCGGAGTCAAAGTCCTCGACAGGTTTGTAATCGAGTTCGTTCTCCGACTTCGTTGCATCGATGGCATAGCGCCAGTCATGACCGAGTCTGTCTTTCACAAATGTAATGAGCGACTCTGTCGGCGTACCGCCGGCGGCCGGTGCGTCAGGAAAAGCTTTCGCGAGGACCGGGTTCGCTGAAAAACTCGCGTCGATACGCGCGCAGATCGTTTTTACGATATCGATATTGGCGCATTCGTTATTGCCGCCGATGTTATAGGTCTCGCCAACCCTGCCGCGGTCGATGACGAGATCGATCCCACGGCAGTGATCTTCCACATACAGCCAGTCGCGAATATTCGATCCGTCGCCGTAAACGGGCAGCGGCTTTCCTGTCAGCGCGTTGACGATCATCAGCGGAATCAGTTTTTCCGGAAACTGGTATGGCCCGTAGTTATTGGAACAATTGCTGGTGGTGACCTGCAATCCGAACGTGTGGTGATAGGCGCGCACCAGGTGATCGGAAGCTGCCTTGCTCGCCGCATAGGGAGAATTTGGCGCGTACGGCGTCTGTTCCGTAAAGGCAGGATCGTCACGTCCCAGCGTGCCATAAACCTCGTCCGTAGAAACATGATGAAAGCGATGCGATGCAGGCGCGTCGTCGCGATCCA
>CAZVLT010000200.1:0-2592 GCA_964628105.1 uncultured Woeseiaceae bacterium
GCGGCGATTTGCCGGGTGATGACCTCGTCGTCATCGGTTTTTTCAAGTAACAGCAACTGCTGGGTCATGAACCGGCTGCCGACCGGAATGATCATGCGGCCACCGGGTTTAAGCTGCTGGACAAGCGGCGGAGGTATATGACTTGCGGCCGCCGTCACGACGATCGCATCATATGGTGCATGCTCGTCCCAGCCGTGGTATCCGTCACCGAGCTTCGTTGTGACATTGTCGTAACCAAGGCGTGCCAGTCGAGCCGAGGCCTCATCGGCGAGCGCCTCGATGATTTCGATGCTGTAAACGTGTGTCACAAGTTTCGCGAGAATCGCTGCCTGGTAACCGGAACCGGTGCCGATTTCCAATACGACAAAGTCACGGCCGGGTTCGATGAGATCGGTCATCAGCGCGACGATGTAAGGCTGCGAAATCGTCTGTCCATGACCGATCGGCAACGGGCGATTCTCGTACGCGAAGGGTTGCTGGCGCGTTGGAACAAATCGATGGCGTTCAACTGTGCCCAGGGACTGCATGACATGTTCGTCCAGCACGTCTTCGCCGGTGTCGCGCGCCAGCGTCGCATAGTATTGAACTTCGTTCACCATGTTAGCTCTAGCCATCGAATAGTCGACCTCATCGGCATTTACCGTGAATGCCAGCAACAGGGCACAGTAAATACCGCTTTTCATGCTAAAAAAAACCTGGCCGGGCAAAACAAATCAAATGCCAGCTACCGCATTCGTCGCGCTCGACAACCGCGATGCTCCCGGGCCGAAACTCTACGAGTTGCTGATCGGGCGAACCAGTCATAACCTGCGACAGAACGCGCGCCACAAATGGCAAGTGGCTGGCGATGAGTGTGTCTTCGTCAACATTCTGCAATCGCTTCAGAAACGCCTCCGGTGGGTCATTCGGCCCAAGGCCATCCGTGGCACGTATCTGGCCGCCCGATTCAAGCACGGGTTCCAGTAATTCTGCCGTCTGTCGTGCCCGGACCTTGCCGCTGTGACATATCCTGGACAACGTAATGTCATAGGCAACCAGCCACGCGGCCAACCGCTTGATATCGTCCTCACCGCGCTCACTCAAATGCCGCTTCGGATCCTCGTCCTTTGTCAAGGCGTCGCCGTGCTGAACGAGATACAGTCGCATATCAGGCTCTGCAACTAGTGCACAACATACACGCTGTCGTGTTCCCTGGTGTACTCGTCCACCACGATGCCAACACTATCCCCGGGCTTCGCAACATCTGCTGATTCGTGCTCAAACTCCATAGAGCCAACCTTCTGTGTGAAGTCCGAAGTGTGGCCCTTGATATGGATCGTATCGCCGATGCGCAACTCGCCCTCCGCTATTTTCACTGCTGCTACATGCAGATCGGTGAAGTAGTGGGTTACGGTACCAATTTTCGTTTCACTCATTGTTCTGCCTCCGCGTAGTACCTTGTCGTACCCTAAAGTATAGACAATGTGGTGCGACTCGTCGTTCTAGCTACTCCAAAAACAGCCACGAGCCATAGCCGACGACGCGATTCCTGTCGCCCGCGGTATCGCCCGAGTTCCGAAGATCGAGCGTTGTGACTTTCATGCCGCGACGTCTCGCGGTTATCAGTAAACCGCCGATTGGCGTGGCACCGCAGGCGCCATGGTGATCGATGCGTTCGGCCTGGAATTCTTCGATCGCCTGACAGGTAATATTGTCCACGGCGCGAGCTTTTTCATAGCTCAGGTAATGGCTCAGGTCCGAGCTCACAACGATCAGTGTTTCCGGTCCGCCCCACAGGACGTCGATGACCTCCGCCACCGTTTCTGCCGCTGCATCACCCACAACGAGCGGCACGACTGAGAATGAGTCAATTACGCTTTGCAGGAACGGCAGATGAACCTCAAGGCTGTGCTCGAATTGATGCGCGGTGTCGAAAACCGTCACCTCCGGCATGTCCAGGGCGGCGATCGCTTCCTTGTCCAGTTGAACGTCACCCAAGGGCGTGCGAAACACATCGGCACCGCTCAATGCCAGGCCCCTGACGGCGACCCGGTGGGCCGGACCCAGCAGAATGACGCGTGTGTACTGCTTAGCGTACGAGCGCAACGAGGCGTAGGCCGAGGCGGCCACTGGCCCGGAGTAGATATAGCCCGCATGCGGCACGATCAGTGCCTTCGGGGCAGGCCCTGCCTCTATCTGTGCGTCCTCGAGCAACACCCGTATCGTGTGGCTCAACTCGCTGTTGTTACCGGGGTAGAATTGCCCGGCGACAGCTGATTCCCGGATTATGGTCATGACTGGCGTCCTGTTGTCTAGTTTAGCCCGTTGGGCTAGGGTTTACAGGGGTAAAGATACCGATGGCACAGCCAGAGAGAACGCGCACGACAGACGCCGAATTCAACGGTATATCGGGGCGGTATTGGCACAAGATCGACGATGGTCGGCTGCAATGTGACGTCTGTCCACGTTTCTGCAAGCTCAGAGAAGGCCAGCGCGGACTCTGTTTCGTCCGCGCCCGCGCGAACGACGAAATCGTCCTGACGACCTATGGCCGCTCGAGCGGCTTTTGCGTCGATCCCATCGAGAAAAAGCCACTCAATCATTTTCTGCCCG
>CAZVLT010000201.1:0-2484 GCA_964628105.1 uncultured Woeseiaceae bacterium
CCTTCGGGTTATGAGCCCGACGAGCTGCCAGACTGCTCCACCCCGCATCGGCAGGAGCGGGATATTACGCAGGTGGCATGTGGTTTACAAGGGGTTTCAGACCAGAATCTGCACACAAAGCGCGAGCAGCCATCCAGGCATGATTCCGAGCGCCAGGACGGAGATAGAATTAACGCTCAGTACGAACTTCGTGTCTCTGCCGGCCTGCAATACAGCCTTGTCCTCAGACTCTTCAAAATACATGTACCAGATAACCTTGAGGTAGTAGTAGGCGCCGACTACGGTCGCCAATACCATGAGTACGGCAAGACCAGGGTAGCCGGAATCCAGGACGACACTAATAACATTCAGCTTGCCAAAAAAGCCCACAAACGGTGGCACACCCGCCAGGCTGAACATCAGGAACAGCATCATCAACGCAAACCACGGGCTACGCGTATTGAGGCCCTTAAAATCCGTCAGAAGTTCGGCGTCATAGCCGCGGCGGCTCAAGAGAATAACGATTCCGAACGCACCCGCTGTCGCGACCACATAGGTAAGCGTATAGAACAGTGCCGCTGCATTGCCCTCGCCCGTGCCGCAAAAAATCGCCAGCAGAATGAAGCCCACATGCCCTATCGTCGAGTAGCCGAGCAACCTCTTGATGTTCGTCTGCACGATAGCGACAACATTGCCGAGTAGCAGCGACAACACCGCGATGACCATTATCATAGCGGCCCATGTCTCGTGCAGCCCGCCAAGCCCGTCGACCAGAACGCGTAGAATCAGCGCCAGCGCCGCGAGTTTCGGAGCTGCGGCAAGGTACAGAGTAACCGGTGTGCGCGCGCCATGATAAACGTCGGGCAACCACATATGAAATGGCACCGCACCGAATTTGAACGCGATACCCACAATTAGGAAAGCGAGTCCAAACCAAAGCGGCAGGCTATTCAGGGACGGGTCAGAACCGATAGCCGCCGCGATTTCATGAAACAGCAAACTACCCGTAACGCCATAGATCCAGGAGATGCCATACAACAGCGCACCGGAAGCAATGGCGCCCAGAATGAAATATTTCATTGCCGCTTCGGCGCACGTGACATTGTTGCGGTCGATTGCTACCAACGCGTACAGCGAAAGCGACATCGTTTCCAGACCAAGATACATCGTCAGGAGACTATTCGCCGACATCATGATCATCATGCCGAGCAGCCCAAACAGTCCCAGCAGGTAGAACTCCCCCTTATGCAGATCATTGGCGCGCAGATAATCGCGCGAATACAAGAATGAAACAGCGACGAAAATGACCGCACTAATCTTCAGGATCTGCGACAAACCATCGCTAACGTAACTGCCGCTAAAGATAACGGTACGTGCCGCTGGCACCGTCCAGACAAGAACGGCCATGGTTCCTGCCAGGCACAGCATAGTGATCCAGTATGTCAGCATGCGGTTTTCATCGTCTATGAACAGGTCGGCGACCAGAACGACGCAGAGCAGACCCAGGAGAGTCATTTCCGGTGCCGCTACAAGATAATCCATCAAGTTCATAACGTGACCCGTCAGAGCTTTGAGTGCCCGACTTGTTCAATCAGTTGTTCAATTGTGACGTTCATCATATCGACGAGTGGCGCTGGCCACAGCCCGACAAGAAGAACACTTAAGGCGAGTATCGCGAGGACCAGGAACTCGCGAGAATTCAGGTCCTGCAACGCTGCAACATTTTCATTGGCGACTTCGCCGTATATGACACGCTTGATCATCCATAACGTGTAGGCGGCACCCAGTACCAGCGTGCCGGCCCCGAGAAACGCAAACCAGAAGTTTGCCTTGAAGCTCGCGATAATCACCATGAATTCACCGACAAAACCCGATGTTCCCGGCAGGCCCGCGTTCGCCATCGCAAACAAAACCATGAACGCAGCGAACGTCGGCATTGTGTTCGCGACACCGCCGTAGTCAGCAATCTGGCGGCTGTGCATGCGGTCGTAGAGGACGCCGACACACAGGAACATCGCGCCAGATATCAGGCCATGCGAGATCATCTGCACCATGCCGCCGGACATACCAAGCCCTGCGCCGCTGGGGCCGTCTATCCACCACAGGAGGAAGAAGCCGAGTGTGACAAAGCCCATGTGTGCAATCGATGAGTAGGCGATGAGCTTTTTCATGTCCGTCTGCATCAGCGCGACAAAGCCGATATAGACAACGGCGATCAACGACAACGCGATCATTAGCCCCGAGAAGTAGGCACTGCCGTCCGGGACAATCGGCAACGACAGTCGGAGGAATCCGTAACCGCCCATCTTCAACATGATGGCCGCCAGGATGACCGACCCACCTGTCGGTGCTTCGACGTGTGCGTCGGGCAACCAGGTGTGTACCGGCCACATCGGAACTTTTACGGCGAAGGCCAGCAGGAATGCGATGAAAATATACTTCTGTGTGGTCAGACCGAGCGGAGCGTCCGCGAAGCCGAACAAGTCGAACCCGCCGGTCAGGACA
>CAZVLT010000202.1:0-2414 GCA_964628105.1 uncultured Woeseiaceae bacterium
GACAGACTTGTCTGAAATGCGCCAGCGATCAGAAACGTATAACGCGTAACTACCGCCCCTGGGTTGCGCAGTTACGGAGCGACTGAGAATCGTGGGCTGGTCTTCATAGAGCGCCGACAGCCCGAAATACTCAGCAACGCTGGTGTAGAATAATCCGCCTTACCGGTAATCGCTCGAACACCCCACTGTGTGAGATGCTTTGCCGACGGCTTCCATAACCAATCCTGCCTGAATCCAAACTGGCTGACCTCCCGATCATCTGTAACGGTCGCGACCATTATTTCCATATCGTTGGTAAAGCCATCACGCCGATTGGCGTAGTCGACTGCCGACACGATCGTCGTGCTCGACAGTTTGTCCGACCAACGACTATCCAGGCGTAGCCATAACTGCGCATTGCGCGTATCGCTGGATATCTCGTCCCGCTCGTCTGGTTCAGATTCGAGTACCAGGTCGATCTTGTCATCGGCGTACAGCGCATTTACCGACAGACGCATGTCAGGCGAAAACTCGTAGGCATATTCCGCGAACATATCGTAATAGCTCGGCTGGCCATACTTGGGATCGATAATCAGATCGAGATTGCCGCGTCGCACGGACACGATCCAACTCTGGCGCTCTTTCGAACCCGCTGACAATAAGGACGTGTTGAAAACGCTAATCCCGATTTCCGTATGCCGGGACTCCTCTGACTCGAGCGAGTCCATTAGGACCAGGCCGCTCATGCGATCGCCGTAGCGGACAGGAAAACCCCCGGTATATACCTCGACCCCCTGAATTGCGCGGGCGTCAATGGCGCTGAAGATGTTTTGATAGTCGCGGATGTGAAACGGATCGAAAAGCCACAATCCGTTCAGCATGATGCCGATCTCGCCTTCCTCACCACCGCGAAAATGGGCAACAGCTGAGCCACCGCTCGCCGCCGTACCTGGCAGACGTTGTGTTATGCGGATCGGGTCCTCACCGACATCCGGCATGTTCTGAATTGATCTTTGGTCGAGCTCAAATCGCGACGTCGCGATCTCCCGGGATATCTCGTAGCGGCTCGCCGAGACAACAACCGTTTCCATTTCGAGCGGTGATGATTGCTGCGGACCGGTCGCAGAATGCTCCTCGCCGCTTGCTTCATCGTTGCTGGCATCTCTGACGACGAGATAAACACCCGCCTCGGTACGCACTATCAGCCCATGCGGCAGTAATATTTGTGTAACGACTTCCAGCGGCGTGCCAGGTACTGGTTCGGACTCGACCAGAAGATCTGCGTTGACCAGGCTGGTACTGTATACAAATGGATGACCATCATCGCGAAACGTATCGATGACATCAGCCACCTTGCGTCCGACGATGGACACATTCGGCCCGTCGGCTGCGTGCGCGAGCCCCGACAGCAGCAGCAATAGCAGAGCCAGTAGCAGGCGCTGCGCGTAATCATTCGTCGCTAACGTACATCACCCCTTGCTCAATGCGCCATTCAAACGCTGTTGTCGCCATGTACATGCGCAGAGCTGCATCCGGTTTCGCGTCCACACGACCAATTAGTAATTTGGCACGCACGGCCTGTTCCACTGTGTCACCCACAAACGCCAATTCAAGACCCAGCTCTCTGCAAACCCACTCCAGTAGTACCAGCACCGATTTGCCATCGACGTCGATTGGCGGTGACGTTTTCGCAATCCAATTCCACTGACCACCGTACTCGTTGATATCAAGAACGGTCGGTCGTTGACTGCCGCTGAAGACAACCTGTTCACCTCGTGACGCGACTTGCTCGAAGAATCGGCCATCCACCGACACTTTTCCTTCCCTTACGCTTACGGTCAGCGCATCAGTTTCTACATGGGCCATGAATTGCGTACCCCGATGCATGACGGACCCTTGGTCGGTAACGACGGTGAACGCCTCGACGTCGGAGCGATCTCTGCCGGCAATCAGTTCTGCGGGTTGCGAGTCAAAATAAATCTGCCCGGAATGCAGGAAAATCGATTTATCATCCTGAAATTCCACTTTCGTGTTTTGGTCCAGCCGAACAGATCCGCCGTTGCTCCACGCAAGCGCCATGCCTGCACCCTCCGCGGTAACGATTGTCTGTCCGGTGTGCACGGTCGCCAGATTTTCCGTTCGCTGCAACACAGATCGCTCGCCCAGCAAGTAAATCGTGCCGAAACTCTTTTGTATCGAGGCAACCGGCACAATGTCGACGGCGGGCATGCGAAAAAGGCCAAAGGCCGAAAAGACAACAAGCAAAACAGATGCTGCAATGGCGAAATTTCTAACATGTCGTCTCGAGCGACGGCCGGCGCTGACCTTTAGCCATTCGGTATGGACGGCATCGCGTACAGCTGCCTCGTCAGGGCTATCGGGCACGGGCCGCACTGATGCGTGACTGAGCAACTGCTCCAGTGCAACATCGTTAT
>CAZVLT010000203.1:0-2332 GCA_964628105.1 uncultured Woeseiaceae bacterium
ATGATCATCTGCCTAACGACATTGTCGACCCGGAGCAGATCGAAGACATCGTCAATATGATTAACGACATGGGCATCGCGGTGCACGAAAAGGCGCCGGACGCCGAGTCGTTGATTCTGAGCGATGCTACTGCGACGGATGACGACGGCGCTGAGGAAGCTGAGGCCGCCCTCGCGAGCGTCGACGCCGAATTCGGCCGCACGACCGATCCCGTGCGTATGTACATGCGTGAAATGGGCACGGTAGAACTGCTCACTCGTCAGGGTGAGATCGAAATTGCCAAACGCATCGAGGATGGCCTCAATCAGGTCAAGTGCCACATGGTGCATTTGCCGCCCACCGTCGAGGCGTTGCTTGAGGTTGCTGATCGCGTCATCGGCGGTGAAACTCGAATGCAGGATTTCGTCGTTGGCTTCATTGATCCGAACGCGCCAGACGAAATCAAACCGCCCGCGCCGAAGACAGACGATGACGATGACGACGAAGTCATCGACACTGGTCCGGATCCGGACGAGGTAAAGGCGCGTATCAAAGTTACTCGTCGTCACTTCAACCGTGGCATGAAATATCTGGACAGGAACGGCTTCAAGGACAAGAAAACGGTCAAGGCACTGGGCGAAATGAGCGACCAGATCATGGAACTCAAGCTCGCGCCAAAACTGTTCGACGCCCTGGTTCGCAACTTGCGTGACGTTGTTTCGATCGTCCGCAGCCAGGAGCGCCTGGTCATGCAAATCTGTGTTCGCGACGCCGGCATGCCACGCAAAGACTTCTTGTCGAGCTTTCCGAAGAGCGAAACCGATCTGAATTGGATTGACAAGCACATTCGCGCCAAGCGCAAGCATTCATCGATTCTTGCCAAGCTCAGGGACGATATCGTGCGAGCACAACGTAAACTCATTGCTGTTGAGGTAGCGACACGCCTGAGCATTGCCGAGATCAAAGAGATCAACCGCCAGATGTCTATCGGCGAGGCGAAAGCACGTCGTGCGAAGAAGGAAATGGTTGAAGCGAACCTGCGCCTTGTTATCTCAATCGCAAAAAAATACACAAATCGCGGCTTGCAGTTCCTGGATCTTATTCAGGAGGGCAACATCGGCCTGATGAAGGCGGTCGACAAGTTCGAGTATCGCCGCGGCTACAAGTTCTCGACCTACGCGACCTGGTGGATTCGCCAGGCGATCACGCGTTCGATTGCTGATCAGGCGCGCACAATCCGTATTCCGGTCCACATGATCGAGACGATCAACAAACTTAACCGTATCTCTCGCCAGATGCTGCAGGAGATGGGCCGTGAACCGCTGCCCGATGAGCTCGCGGAGCGTATGGAGATGCCCGAAGACAAGGTTCGCAAGGTACTCAAGATCGCGAAAGAGCCGATCTCGATGGAAACTCCGATTGGTGATGACGAGGATTCGCATCTTGGTGATTTCATCGAAGATCAGACGGTGCATTCGCCTGTTGATTCGGCGACGTCATCAGGTCTGAAAGAGACCACCCACTCCGTGCTTGCTGGGTTGACACCGCGCGAAGCCAAAGTCCTGCGCATGCGCTTTGGCATTGACATGAATACCGACCACACCCTGGAAGAGGTTGGCAAGCAGTTCGATGTCACACGTGAGCGTATTCGCCAGATAGAAGCAAAAGCGCTGCGTAAGCTGCGCCACCCGACTCGCTCGGATCAGCTGAGAAGTTTCTTGCTGGAAGACTAGGTTTCTAATTTTGGTTAGGAAAAGGCCGGGCATTGCCCGGCTTTTTTCTGCTAGAATGCCGCCCCTTATGTGGGCCTGTAGCTCAGTTGGTTAGAGCAGGGGACTCATCAAAATGGTGCGTTTGTGCCGAAAGGCACAAAATGAACGGGATGAATTCAGGGAAACCTTAGCAGTTCGGCTGATGGCAATCCTGAGCCAAGCCGCGAGTACACTCGCGGAAGGTGCAGAGACTACCTGAGGACTTCAGAGTCCTTGATTACAGGCTAGAGCGTCCCGCCCCTAACAATTCGGTTGAGGGTGATGAGATAGTCCGCTCCATTCAGAAATGGATGGGTAAAGTGAATCCCTTGGTCCCAGGTTCAAGTCCTGGCGGGCCCACCACTTTTTCAGCGTTGCAGATCATGTGACAAAGTCCAATTGTGTGCACGACGCTGTCAAAATAACATTCTTCCCATAATCGACATATCATTCTTGCCTTGCAGTATTGGCGGAACTTTGAAGCGAAAATGATCATGTTAGTATTCCCGTTTTCCATAGTTACTCGTGCATTCCAGGTAACGAATTGGAGTTAGGCGTCAGCATCACCTTTTCCAGAAGTCTTGAGGAAGTGCCATGACCAA
>CAZVLT010000204.1:0-2329 GCA_964628105.1 uncultured Woeseiaceae bacterium
GGATGATAGCGCGTCCAGTGATGGACTGAACCCCGCATAATGGGGGAAAATAGTCCATACGTGAACCCGGGGTAGTTGATGTCAGATCAGCAAGTCGCGCTCATATCCGGCGGTGCATCCGGCATCGGCCGAAGAATCGCAGAACGGTTCCTGGAACAGGGTACGCGCGTACATATTTGTGACGCGTCCGCCGACAACATTGCCGAATTTGTTGCGACCAACCCGGGCGCTACAACCTCGATCGCCGACGTCGGTTTAATAAGCGATGTTGACCGGGTATTTGCCGATCTACTGCAATATCACGGCGGCTTGAACGTCCTCATTAACAATGCGGGCATTTCCGGCCCATCCGTTCCGGTCGAAGACGTTGATGAGGAGGACTGGGACCGTTGCATACAGATCAACCTATCGGGCACATTTTACATGACCAAACGTGCGATCCCGCTGCTGCGTAAAGCTGATTCCGGGTCGATTATTAACATTGCGTCGACCGCAGCGCTGTTTGGCTGCCCATTGCGCTCACCGTACGCGGCCAGCAAGTGGGCGCAGATCGGGCTGACAAAGACCTGGGCGATGGAACTCGGGCCGGACGGCATCCGCGTTAACGCCGTTTGCCCAACGTGTGTCAGCGGCCCGCGCATAGACGCGGTTATAGAGCGCGACGCAGAACAGAGAGGACTCACTTCGGACGAAATCCGTGATGTCTACCTGCGTCAAACCTCGATGCGGACGTTCGTGTCGCCTGATGAGGTTGCCGACGCCGTGTTGTTCTTGTCATCCGACCAGGCATCGAAAATTTCCGGGCAATCCATCGCCGTGGATGGCCACACGGAAGGGTTCCTGAACTGGCTCGATTAGCCAGCAACTTCTTAAGGAGTTTTTAGTCATGCGCGCAGCGTGGTTTGAATCATTTGGTAAGGCGGCAGATGTGCTGCAGTTTGGGGAATTGGAGACACCAACCGCGGGCCCTGAAGAGATCCTCGTCCGCATACACACCAGTGGCGTAAACCCTTCGGACGTAAAGAAACGTGCGGGTTCGTTTCCGAATTTACTCGATGCCGGGCTCGTCATACCAAATAGTGATGGTGCAGGTGTCATCGAAGCCGTCGGCAACAGCGTTGACGCCAGCCGCATCGGCGAGCGTGTCTGGATGTACCAGGCACAGTTCGCCCGCCAGCATGGTACCGCCGCCGAGTACGTGGCTATCGACGCCAGCCGCGCAGCGACACTCCCCGAGAACGCAAGCTTCGAAGTTGGTGCCTGCCTGGGTATCCCAGCCATGACTTCTCATCGTGCAGTCTTCGCGGATGGCGATGTTGACGGCCAGACGATTCTGATTACGGGCGGCGCAGGACGCGTGGGTTACTACGCCGTGCAATGGGCGAGCCAGGCTGGCGCAACGGTGATCGCCACAGCGAGCAACGATGCAGACAAAACGGCCTGTGAGGGCGCTGGAGCACATCATGTCATCAACCACCGGGGCGACGATGTCGTTGGCGCGATCATGGCAGCAAGCGGCGACAATCCCATTGATCGGGTCGTGGACGTGGAATTCGGGGCAAAATTGGCCGTATCGGTTGCGGTACTGAAGGTCGGCGGCGTTATCGCAACGTATTCATCAACCCAGGTACCGGAGCCCCGACTGCCGTTCTTCCAGATGATGTACAAGGATCTGACGATACACACGATCATCGTTTACGCTATGCCCGAGCCAGCAAAACAACATGCGATCGCCGACATCGACAAAGCGCTTGTCGCCAACACGCTGCAGCACCGTATTGCCGAGACGATGCCGCTGCACGAGATCGCAAGAGCGAATGAAGTCATCGAAAACGGTAGTATTAGGGGTGGCGTCGTTCTAACACTTGACTAACAACAACACCGATTCGAGATAATCATGTCCCTCATACAGGAACTCAAACGCAGAAATGTATTCCGTGTCGGAATCGCCTACGCCATCCTGGCGTGGTTGATACTGCAGATCCTGGATGTAGTGGTGCCTATTCTTGACATACCGGATTGGGTTGGAAAGTCAATTTTGCTACTCGTCGCTATTGGCTTTCCGATCGTCCTTATTTTTGCCTGGGCGTTTGAGCTCACGCCGGAGGGCTTGAAGTTTGAACGTGACGTCGATCGCTCGCAATCGATAACGCCGAGCACCGGAAGAAAGCTCGATTTCATGATCATCGGGATACTCGGCATCGCTGTCGTTCTGTTCGCACTCGACAAGTACCTCTGGTCGGGGGAACCCGAATCGCCCGAAGCGCAAAAACGATCCATTGCGGTGCTCCCATTCGTCAACATGTCGGGCGATCCGGAGCAGGTATAT
>CAZVLT010000205.1:0-2327 GCA_964628105.1 uncultured Woeseiaceae bacterium
ACTTGATTTGGAGCAATGCGCTCATTTATTTGTGCCTTGGCACCGGCCTCTTCTTCTCAATCATGACTCGATTCGTGCAGGTTCGGCTTTTCAAAGAGATGATTCGGCTGCTGTTTGCCGGCAAAGAATCCGAGCGCGGCATTTCGTCCTTTCAGGCGCTTGCCGTCTCTCTGTCAGGTCGCGTGGGCACGGGCAACATCGCCGGTGTCGCAGCCGCCATTGGCTTTGGCGGTCCAGGCGCCGTCTTCTGGATGTGGGTCGTCGCGTTTCTTGGTGCGGCGACGGCATATATCGAATCCACGCTGGGCCAGATTTACAAAGAAGAAGACGCAGGTCAGTTTCGCGGCGGACCCGCTTACTATATTGAAAAGGCAATGGGCCAGAAATGGTATGCATGGATTTTCGCAATATCGACAATCCTGGCGGTCGGTGTACTACTCCCCGGAGTGCAATCCAACAGTATCGGCAACGCGGCGGAACTCGCTTTCGGTGGCGAGACAGTTATCCATTTCCTCGGCGACGATGTCTCCGCGACCAAGGTCGCAGCAGCGGTAATCGTCGTTACAATACTTGGCTTCATCATCTTTGGTGGCGTTAAGCGCATTGCCCATGTCACACAAGTCGTTGTGCCGTTTATGGCGCTCGGCTACGTCTTGATGGCCCTCGGTATCATCATTTATCACATTGCCGAGCTTCCCGGAATTCTTGCGCTTATTTTCAGTGACGCGTTCACGCCGATGGCTGGCGTCGGCGCTGCGATCGGATGGGGTGTGAAGCGCGGCGTCTACTCGAATGAAGCAGGCCAGGGCACCGGTCCACATGCCGCTGCCGCTGCCGAAGTCGCGCATCCGGCTCAACAGGGATTGGTGCAGGCATTTTCAGTTTACATCGACACGTTGTTCGTGTGTTCGGCGACCGCATTTATGATACTGATTACAAATCAGTATTACGTTTCGGGTGTCGACGCCGCCATCAGCGGCGGCATGGTCGCGTCAGACATCGCGGCAAACAGCCCCGCATTCACACAGTTAGCGCTCGAAAGCGTTATGGGTGGTTTTGGCAAGGTCTTCGTCGCGATTGCGCTGTTCTTCTTCGCGTTTACGACCTTGCTTGCGTACTACTACATCGCAGAAACCAACGTCGCGTACATGCGCCGGACGTTGCGTTTGCCGGGCGGTCTGATTATTCTGAAACTCGTCCTGATGGCGGCTGTATTCTACGGTACTGTCCGTTCGGCCGACCTGGCGTGGGCCATGGGTGACATTGGTGTCGGCGTTATGGCCTGGCTGAATATTATCGGTATCCTGATATTGTTCTTCATGGGCAGTCCGGCGATCAAGGCATTGAAAGACTACGAACGGCAGAGGAAAGAAGGCGTCGAAAAATACACCTTCGATCCTGACGCGCTGGGAATCAAGAACGCGGACTTTTGGAAAAACTAGCTATTTATTTGGGTAATTGAGCGCCTTGTTGTCGGTAGCCAGCGCGGCTTCGTGAACGGCTTCGGCTAGACTCGGGTGCGCATGAATCGTACGTTGGATATCTTCGGTGCTCGCGGAAAATTCCATGGCCAATACCGCTTCTGATATTAGCTCGCCGGCCATCGGCCCGATGATATGTACGCCCAGTATTTCATCGTCGTCACTGGAAGATATTATTTTGACCATGCCGGATGTTTGTTCCATCGCTTTCGCGCGGCCACTCGCAGCGAAAGGAAACGAGCCCGTCTTATACGCACGACCCGAATCCTTGACCTCCGCCTCTGTCTTGCCGACCCATGCGATTTCCGGCGCAGTGTAAATAACGGAGGGAATCACGTTGTAGTTAACTTCGGCAATATCACCCTTGATCAGATCGGCAACCATCACTCCCTCTTCCGATCCTTTATGGGCAAGCATCGGTCCACGCACGCAATCGCCAACGGCGTAAACACCTTTGACACGGGTGCGGCATTCATCGTCAACGACAATGAAACCGCGATCATCCGTTTGGATCCCTGCATCATCGGCATAAAGATCATCGGTGTGCGGCCTGCGACCGACCGCTACGATCAACTTGTCAACCTCAATAATCTGTGAGCCGTTCTTGTCGTCGTAGGCCACATTGACGGATTTCTTCGTCGTTTTGGCCGCAGATACTTTGGCGCCAAGTTTTATGGACAACCCTTGCTGCTTGAATTCCTTTGCAGCCACTTTCGCGATATCACGATCAGCCATAAACAGGAAGTCATCCATCGCCTCGAGAACCGTAACCTCGGCGCCAAGTCTTGCCCAAACGCTGCCCAATTCAAGTCCGATAATTCCGGCACCCACGACGCCAAGACGTCT
>CAZVLT010000206.1:0-2320 GCA_964628105.1 uncultured Woeseiaceae bacterium
CAACGTCAGTCTCGATAAACCGGGGGTTTCTCCGAATCTGATTGCAGGTAACGATCACGCAGTAATGTCTGTCGACTCACCATCGGTATGGATACTCCGTTGATGAACACGGCCTCTGCGTAGGTCGTTAGTTCGAGCGGATCGGCCGGCCAGATGACCAGGTCGGCTGCCTTGCCCGGCTCAATACTGCCGACTGAATCGGCTACGCCATAAATCTCTGCCGGAGCGAGAGTGATTGCTCGCAGTGCAGCATCCCAGTCGAGACCATCCGCGACGGCGTTGCCGGCCGACTGCGTGATGTTGCGCGCGTTATGTGTCTGATCTCGGATATCTGCCAGCGTGACAGTGACTCCGGCATTGACAAGGATGTTCGCCGCGCCGCGCCGCGCGTTAATAGCATCAAAGCTGACAGGCAGGTTTAGCATTGGGGCCAGTATGACCGAAATGTTTGCTGCAGCGAGACGGTCCGCGAGCATCCAGGCTTCTGATCCGCCCTTGATTATTGCCTT
Organism: uncultured Woeseiaceae bacterium; assembly: GCA_964628105.1. Lineage (GTDB taxonomy): Bacteria > Pseudomonadota > Gammaproteobacteria > Steroidobacterales > Woeseiaceae > UBA1847. The sequence continues at coordinate 510 of CAZVLT010000206.1, forward strand.
CAGTCCGTATGCGTCGGTCAGTTCTATGAGCGCTTCAATGTCGCTGGCGCGTTCGATGTCAGCCAATATCGGAATGTCACCGGATATTACGCCCTGAAGCGCTTCGAGATCGGCAACGCCATGCCGGTAGTCGCGCCGCATGCCGCGTTCGAAATCACCCTTGTGGTCGCGGTAATCGATCGCTTCATCAAGTGCATTGCGTAACACCAGCCAGGCACCGGTGCGGGATCCGCCAGCCAAAGGACTGCCGATTTGGCCCAGCGATACAACCATCGCCGCACCGCGCTTATCCAGCGTATCGGTGTCACCAAGATTAACTATCGCGGCTAAACCGGAGATGACGTGCGCAACATTTCCGAGTTTGTCCGTCCGGCCCGGGGCAGGGGTAATCGCCGCACGTGTTACACCTTCTATACGGCTTATAGCGACAAGCGTTGAGCGCGGGTTGTACGCGTCGGCAACGTCGAAGCCAGCCGTGAATTGGTCTCCGAGTTGTGCGGAGTCGATCGGTCCGCCCGAGAGTGTAATTTCCACAAGTCCAAGTCGACCGACAGGGCTGAACAATCCCGGAGTAATAATCTTGCCGCTCGCATCGATCCTCGTTGCCCCGTCCGGCACACCGATGCCGGAACCAACAGCGTGAATCTTACCGTCAACGATAATTACCGTCGCATTGTCGATTGTTCCCTGTGGCCCAACGGTGTGTACCTTGGCGCCGACGATGGCGATGGTATCCGCGCTGGCGGGAAATGAAATGGCGAAAAAGACAAGCGCAGCCAAAAGGCGATTCATTGTGCACCTCCTGCGGAAGCAGCCGTGCCGAGCGTAAAGTCAGTAACGGGGTTCACGGCGTCGTTGCCGCGCTCGTATGCGAGTGCGCCATCTATGTAGACGCGTTCGGCTTTCGTGTAAACACTAAAAGGATTGCCGTCCCACATGACGACGTCCGCCATCATGCCGGCCTTCAATGTGCCCGTCATCTCGTCGATGCCGAGTGACTTCGCGGGATTACTTGTAATCCACCGGATCGCTCGTTCAGGTGGGATGTCGAGGCCGACTCGTGCAGCCGCGCCCATTACCTTCGCGGTTTCCTGGTTCAGGCGCTGGATGCCAAATTTATCGTCCGAATGAATGATCGCGCAGGCGCCCGCCTTGTCGACCAGCGCGGCGTTCTCGCGAATACCGTCGTAAGCTTCCATCTTGAAGCCCCACCAGTCCGCCCACATGGCGGCGCAAGTGTCAGCTGCTGCGAGAAGGTCGGCGACTTTGTACGCTTCGACAGCGTGGTGAAATGCCGTGACCTTGTAGCCGAACTCTTTCGCGATATCGAGCATTACCGACATTTCGTCGCCGCGATAGCAATGGTTATGCACCAAAATTTCGCCGTTCAGGACGCCGACCAACGTATCGAGTTTCAGGCTGCGAATTGGCGCCTCACCTTGTCCTTTTTCGGCGGCAGACATCTTGTCGCGATAGTCGGCCGCCTCGATCCAGGCGGTGCGGTAGCCTGCAACGTTACCCATGCGTGTGCTGGGTGCTGCTGGAGTAGTGCGGCCGCCGTATACGCGCTTGGGATTTTCACCGCAGGCCATTTTCATTCCATAAGGTGCGCCGGGGAATTTCATATCCATGACGTTGCGGCCCGGAACGTTCTTTATCGTTACGCTGCGACCGCCGATGAGATTTGCAGAACCAGGCAGGATTTGCATCGACGTGACACCACCTGCCAATGCTGTGACAAAACCTGGGTCGTGTGGCCAGACGCTGTGTTCCGCCCAGACCTCTGCCGTAACCGGCGCGGTCGCTTCGTT
>CAZVLT010000207.1:0-2317 GCA_964628105.1 uncultured Woeseiaceae bacterium
TACCTGGCTGTGTCCCAGGGCCTGCACTGCTCCGCCTGCCACAGCAGCCCGGCGGGAGGCGGCAAACGCAATGCGTTCGGCAACGCATTCGGGCAATCCGAGCTACCCGCCGCAAGGATCGGTGACAAGGATGACGCGTTATGGACAGGCGAGATCAGCAAATGGCTGTCAGTCGGCGGCAACGTGCGCGCCGGCTACACGAAAATCGATACGCCGAACACGGCGGGGTTATCGGAGTTTGAAGTCAGTCGCGCCACGCTTTACATCGAGGCCCAACTGATTCCAGGTCGCCTCTCCGTCATTATCGATCAACAGGTCGCACCCAATGCCAGCGTGAATCGCGAAGCTTATGTGCGCGTCAAGAGCGGCAGCGGCAAATTTTTTCTTGCCGCCGGGCAATTCTTCGTACCGTATGGCTTGCGCCTGCAGGACGACAGTGCGTTTGTGCGACTCTCAACCGGCATCAACTTCAACATTCCGGATCGTGGTATCCAGGTCGGATATGAATCCGGATCCTGGTCAACCATCGCGTCAGTAACGAACGGCAGCGGCGGTGGCGGCGAGGTGGACAAAGGCAAGCAATTCAGCCTCGTGAGCACTTTCGTACGACCGAGTTGGCGCGCCGGCGTGAGCGCAAACACCAACAATGCCGCGGCAGGCGACCGAGAGATGTTCGGGGTCTTCACGGGTGTGAAGACGGGACCGATCGTCTGGCTGGCGGAGATTGACCAGATAACGGACGACATTTCGCCAGGCGTGTCACAGGACGCGATCGCAGGACTCATCGAAGCGAACTGGATGTTTCGCAAGGGCCATAACCTGAAAATCAGCTACGATTTTCTCGACCCGGATGACATCGTCAGCGGCGACCGTCAGGCGCGCGTCAGCCTGATTTGGGAATACACGCCGATGCAATTCCTGCAGGGGCGATTTGGGCTACGAAGTTACGACGGAATTCCGACGGTCGATGCGCAAAATCGCGACGTATTCTTCGCCGAACTGCACGGCTATTTTTGACCTACAACGTCCTCGAACTCGCCACAATCCCGCCATCCACCGGAATGACCACTCCCGACACGTAGCTGCCGGCCTTTGACGCCAGGTAAATGGCGGCACCCGCCATATCGCCGGGCTCGCCAATGCGTTTCAGCGGCACACCCTGCCGAATCTGCTCGCCCATCGTTTCCAGCGTGTGCGCCATCATCTTGCTGGGAAACGGCCCGGGCGCAATGGCATTCGCCGTAATGTTGCGCTCGGCAAGATGCGACGCGAGCGTTCGGGTGAGGTGGTGTATGGCGGCTTTGCTGGCGCCATAGGAGTAGGTGGGAAAGCGGTTGACGTTGAGGCCGTCGATAGAGCCGACGTTGATGATACGCGCCGGGTCTTCGCGACTCGCGGATGCTTCTAACAAGGGCAAAAGCGCCTGGGTCAGGAAGAATGGCCCCTTGACGTTGATGTCCATGACCTTGTCCCAGCCTTTTTCAGGAAATTCTTCAATCGGAGCACCCCAGGTCGCACCCGCGTTGTTGACGAGGATGTCGAGCTGGCTCTCACGGCCCTTGATCTCGTCCACGAGGGCCGCAATGCCGGCGGTGGTGGAAAGATCAGCCGGAATGGAGATGCACTCGCCCTGCTCCGATAGACGGCTCGCTGTGGCATCGCAAACCTCTGCATTGCGTGACGATATATAGGTCTTGACGCCATTGGCGACGAAACCCTCGGTGATCATCTCGCCAATGCCCCTCGATCCACCGGTTACCAGGGCGATTTTCCCTGATACGTCAAATAAGTCCTTCATTCTTATTCCTTATTGTCGGAGCGTGACACCGATCTCGTCTAAAGCGTAATGGTATTGACAATCATTCTCATTTGCGTTTAAATACCGTGAAATACGCTAAGTGGTTGAATTTATGTACGTCTGCATCTGCAATGCTATCACCGACAAGCAAATCCGCAAGGCTGCGGAGTCTGGCGTGCAGGACCTTTGGGGCCTGCAGCGCGAGCTGGGCGTGGCCGTAGGATGCGGTTCCTGCAAAGAAATGGCGTCCGAGATACTGCGCGAGAGTCGCGAGGCCCCGGCCCCTGCGGAGCCGGTGATCTACCAACGCGCTGTCGCCTGACGATCGATTCAGCACGAACACCAAAAAGCCCCGCAACGCGGGGCTTTTTCATTACAATTGTGAATCAGAAGATTTTCCCCTACCCCACCCGGAGCAGCACATGAAAGGTGATGCCACAGTCATCAAGCACCTGAACAAAGTGCTCAAGAACGAATTGACGGCTATCAACCAGTACTTCCTGCATTCACGCATGCTGA
>CAZVLT010000208.1:0-2304 GCA_964628105.1 uncultured Woeseiaceae bacterium
GGTTTGTCGTGGAAATGGCTGGTTACAAGCATGTTGCCCGTTGGGGGCCCGCGGACGTTCTGATCGGAGTAAACCTCGGCATTTTCGCAACTCAAAGTAATGTTCCCGGGATCCTCGAAGATTTCACCCAGAGGGGGCTGTATCTCACTCCATCGATGAAGCTTCGATTCGGCGAGCGTGGCAGGAGATACCTGAACCTGGAGGCCGGTCTGGGCTGGTACCAGGTGGATATTGCGGAGCTAATCTGCGGCAGCGATCCTTTCAATAATACTGTCTGTATTGAAATAGCTGAGCCTTATGATGAAGACACCCTGGGCGGTTACTTGGGAATCACCGGCGGCTCAGGAGGCGGATTTATCATGGGATTAAAAGTGCACTTCGCGGATTTCGGCAATGTGACTGGTCTCGGTCCCGATACCGGTGATTTGAAAGGACCGATTTATATGCTCAGTCTGGGTGGCGCCTTCGGGGAATGATTGTTAGGTAGCACGTTAGAAACCGCGCTTCGCTTCGAGAAGAATCTGCACACCGTCTATCGAGGCGTCGCCACCAAGCGGAAACGCGAAATCGAGATGTGCAACTTTGTCCGTGCTGAACCGGGTTGGTGTGAATCGAAGACCGAAACCGACGTTCGCCAACCAGCCGAAATTCTCCTCGCCAATCGGATTGTCGCCCCAGGTACGCCCGACGTCGGCAAACACGGCCCCGCCGACGCGAAATAGCCGAAACGGATACCAGTCCGCGAAGTAGCGCTGCTCGATCGTAAACAGCAATTTCGAATCCCCGGTCTGGTAACGCAGCGGATAGCCGCGCAGACCGCTCTTGCCGCCCAGCTGAACAGGATTGTCGAGGTCAAGGTCATGCCCCGCGGTCCCCTCGAGGGCCATGAAGAACAGGCGTTTCTCGGATTGCCGGTGGTAGAAGCGAGCGCTAATTGTTGTTCTGCCATTCGCCGTGTTGCCGCCCTCATGTCGACCACTGGCTGTTGCCGAAACCAACAGCGACGTCTTTTTGAGTGAGCCAAAACCGCGGCTGACCGACGCGGAAAAAATCAGCGCATCGCGGTCGGCACCGAAGCTGAGGTCGGACCAGCCGATCGAGGCCGACAGGCGTGTGCCCAGCAAGAAGTCTTCGGTTCGGCCCATCTGGTTGGTATTGGCTGTTGTCTCGAACTGATCTTCAACTATCTCTATCCCGAAGAACGGGTATACGAGCTTGCGGTTCTCGGGAATCAGGGCCGGCAGCAACGGGACCGGCACATCGGAGAACATGTTGTCGTCGTAGACAACGCCGGCCGTCCAGCGTCGCACCCAGCCGTTTCGCAAGCCCCGTGACCAGCCACCGAACGCCGTTGCGTAGTCGTGTTCGTGACGGAATTCCGCGGCTTCATTGCCAAGTCGATATAGCGCCGTGCGGCGATCATCATCAAGCAGTCGGCCACCGGCCGTCCAGCGGGCATCAAGAGCGTGAAATGGACGCACAAGCGACAGTAGTTTCGTATCGCCATCCGAGTTGTCAGCGATACGGAGAAACGCTGACCACCAACTGCGACGTAGGTTTGTATCTTCGAAGTCGAAGCGCGTGGACGTCCGGTCAACGTCGTCGATGTACTTGAATCGAATGAGCTGCCCGCGGCCGAAGAGATTGGTTTCTTCGATGCCGACACTGACGCGGTTCGCGCCGCCGCTGCGCGATATCGAGACATCCGGCGTCAGTGACCAGACGTCCTGGGTCGTCACCTTCACGTCGACAACACCATTCTCGTAACGAACCGGCTTCAATTCCGCTTCGATCAGGTAACGGTTACGGCGCAGGATGCGCCCGGATTCGTCGAGCAGCCGGCCCGAAAACCTGTCTCCGGACTCAAATAGCAACTGATTGGTGATGACATTGTCACGGGTGACGACATGCAGCCGGTTTGCCCAGCGATACAACCACTTGTCTTCCTCGGGATCCGACAGGTCGAAGATATTGCGCTTGATGATAATGATCTCACCGATGACGGCGTTGGCGCTCTCGAGTGCCGCGTGTTCGGGAATTGTGTCATCGACTGCGCTCTCCTGCGCATTAGAGATGCAGGCCACGATCAATAACAACGCCAGGTAGCGTCTGGTTGTTCGAGCAGAGTTCAATGCGGATATCGTCATGGTAGGGACGTCGAATAGCACTGCCGAAGTAGCCGTTGCAAGCGATGAGCTTAGGTTGATTCAAAAACTATTGACATGATCAAGACTTTATATAACTATAACGTTATGGAACAACTTGGTTATACAAATACACAGTCAAATCTCGACGCAATTTTTG
>CAZVLT010000209.1:0-2301 GCA_964628105.1 uncultured Woeseiaceae bacterium
CGACTACCCGACCCCGGATGGCACGGGATTGCGCGACTACATCCATGTCGAGGACCTGGCCACCGCGCACCTCGACGCCCTGGCGTATCTCCGCAATGGCGGCGAATCAGCCACGCTCAACTGCGGATACGGCCATGGCTATAGCGTTCGTGAGGTTCTCGCCGCCGTCGAAAAGGCCAGTGGCACGGCACTGCATATTACCGAAGAGCCGCGCCGCGAAGGTGACCCGCCGGAATTGATCGCTATTGCGGAACGCGTACGTGATGTCCTGGGCTGGACACCCAAATTCGATGACCTCGATACGATTGTCCGCACGAGCCTTGAATGGGAACGCAAGATTGCGGCCCAGGATCCAAGCGCGTACTGGGCTGCCTGAGGCCCTATGCGCCGCGTCAGTGCTAAACTTCCGTCATGAGAATTCCGCGCCCACGATCGCTTAACGGACTGATCCTGGTCGGCTTTGGGCTGGTCGCCCTGCCGCTGCTCATCGCCGTAATCTGGGCGCTGGTCAATCTCGATCGCGTGGCAGAACAAAGCGAACAGCTGGTCTTTACGGGTGTCGCCGCCGCTGAGAACAATCGCCGCCTCAACGAGCATCTAAGCTCACTTGAGCGCGTCGCCCGCCAATACCAGGTGCTGAAAAACCCGGACAGCCTGCAATTGATGCTGCAGGACTTGAAGACATTGCAGTCCCTGTTGCGCGATATGGAACCGCTGGTTGCAGAAGCCGGCGCGACGTCGATGGCGGTGACGATCGGTAATGAGGCTGAGAACATCATTACAACGCTGTCAGATACAGCTCTCGAAGACGAAGAACTCGCCGCTGCCATCAGCGGCTTTGCGCCGCTACGTCAACGCGTCACTACCCTGACTGACAAACTCACAGCGTACGTCGATACCGAGTTATCGACCTTGCAGGAATCCGCGCGCAACGCGCAGCGAACATCGGCCTGGCAGGTAGCGGCGCTGGTGCCGGGCACCTTGGTTCTCGTGATCACCTTTACTCTGTTGGTCGCCCGTCCCATTCGGCAAATTGACGAAGCGATTGGGCAGCTCGGCGAAAGTGGTTTTTCAAAACCGATTAAGATTAAAGGACCGACCGACCTGGAGCGGCTCGGCCGTCAGCTCGAGTGGCTGCGTTCAAGGCTGCTGGAACTGGCTCAGGAGAAAAACAAATTCTTGCGCCACATGTCGCATGAACTAAAAACACCGCTCGCAATTATTCGTGAGGGCACCGAGTTGCTGCTCGACGGGTCCGTTGGCGACCTTGAAAAGCCACAACGCGAAGTAGCCGGTATTTTGCGAATGAACGGCCTCAAGTTGCAGCAACTGATCGAGAACCTGCTGAGCTTCAGCGCCTGGCAGAGCAAGAGTGAGGTCTTGACGCTGACCGACTTCGCACTGTTGTCGCTCGTGACTTCGGTCGCCAGGGCACAGCGCCTGGCCCTGCAGGCTGCAAATATCCAGCTGAAACTGCAGGTTGATGACATTATTGTGAAGGCGGATCAGGACAAGCTGCGCACAGTCATTGATAATCTCCTCTCGAATGCGGTTAAATTCACACCAAGAGGTGGGCTGATCACGATTCGAGCACGCAGTACGCCGCAGAGTTTCATTTTGGAGTTCGGCGACACCGGGCCGGGCATACCCGAAGACGAAAGCCCGCGGATTTTCGACGCGTTCTTCCAGGGTCGGCGCGAACAAGGCGGCCAGGTGGGCGGCACGGGCATCGGACTATCGGTGGTGCTGGAGTGTATTCAAGCCCACAATGGCTCGGTCGAATTGATCGACTCGGATGAATTTCCGGGTGCGCACTTCAGGATCCACATTCCGCAGAAGCGCGACGTGGCACAGCAAAAAAAAATGGCTGCACATGGGTAATCACAACCGTCTGACACGGGCAACACGAAAAATTGCAGCGACAACAATCATCGTCGCGGCGTTGTCCGGTTGTGCGCAGACGACGGACTGGATCAAAGAGACCCTGTCGATCGGTTCCAGCGAATCGTCGATTCTCGGCGCCCCTAACGCAAAAAATTACCTCAAGGAGCTCGGCAGACTTGCAGGTGGCGACCCGGCTGCGCAGGCGGAGATTTACGCGGACGCGACCGCTGTAGCAGAACTGACACCCGGGACATCGGCGAACCTGCGACTCGGCCTGGTGCTGGCGACGCCCGGTCATCCCGAATCCAATCCCGAGAAAGCCCAGGGCCTGCTGCGTGAAGTTCTGACGCAGACGCTATTGCTGACTCCGTCGGAGATCAACCTCGCGACGATTCATCTCAATTACGTTGAACGGCT
>CAZVLT010000210.1:0-2292 GCA_964628105.1 uncultured Woeseiaceae bacterium
AAGATTGCCAGGAGCGCCGCATAGAATAGGGTGATGGGTAGCTGCATGATTCGTCTCCATTCTTATTGTCATGACGGAATATGAAGGAGGCCAGTGTACTCCATAGGAGGCGGTGCTGAAGACCTGAATACAGCAAACCAATCTTGCCTGGCGTGCATCTAAGTTGATGAAGTCTCGGCGAAAATGGTCGCCTGTTTTGGTGTAGTCTAAGAAATTCTCTATCCTGTGCAGATCCCGAATGTCCCTGGTCAGTGAACTCAAGCGCCGCAACGTTTTTCGTGCCGCCGCCGCATACCTCGTTGTCGGCTGGCTGCTTACGGAAGTGCTCACCACGATACTGCCGACGCTTGGCGCGCCTGATTGGGCGGGAAAAGCGGTCATTCGAGTGTTCGTCTTTGGGTTTATTCCTGCGATTGTTCTGTCGTGGATTTACGAACTGACACGGGAAGGCATCAAGAGAGAAGAAGTCGCCGATGGTGCTCACGCGACCGCTTACAGCTCAATCAGGAAGCGCGACTACGCGACAATTACCGCCGTTGTTCTGGCTGTCGTTTTTATTGCCGTTTTCAGTGCGCGTCAGCCTTCAGACGACACGACGGCGACCGGGCCGACCGTCGGCGGAGAGTCCGTTGCAGTGCTGCCGTTCGTCAACATGTCAAACGATGAAGACAACGAGTATTTTTCCGATGGCCTGACCGAGACGTTGCTGCATATGCTGGCTCAGATTCCCGGCCTGAAAGTTGCAGCCCGGACGTCGAGCTTTGCGTTCAAAGGTAAGAACATAGACGTTCGCGAAATCGCCGATGCGCTACAAGTGGCCCACGTCCTGGAGGGCAGTGTTCAACAAGCAGGAAGCCGTGTGCGTATAACTGTACAGCTGATCCGGGCTGCGGACGGATTTCATGTTTGGTCGGAAAGTTATGATCGAACCATTGACGACATATTCGCCATTCAGGATGAAATTGCCAAGAAGGTCGGGAGTGCGTTGTCGGCGTCGCTTTTTGGCTCCGGGGGCGGCGCCAAGGTTGCCGGCGTCGATACAGCTAACCCGGATGCTTACGATCTTTATCTGCAAGCACTCAGGGAACGCGCAACCTATTCATATGGCGGACTGCAAACGGCAGAGCAACTGCTCAAGGGCGCACTAACGATCGATCCGGATTTTCTGGATGCAAAGACAGAGCTTGCCAGCAACTACCTGCATCAGTACGAAACCGGCCTGATGGATCAGAATGACGCATTTACAGCAGTGCTCGCGATTACAGACCAGGTTCTGGCCCGCCGTCCCAACGACGCCGGCGCTCGGGCCGTTCAAATATTTGCGCGGGCAGCGCCGAACTCACAATTTGGAAGTGCGGATGTCATTGTCGACGCCGCTACACAGCTTGAGGATATCGTCGCGGAAAATCCGGGCCAGTACTACGCTCGAGTTCTATTGACGCGGTTGTTGCAGGGCTTGAACCAGTTCGACAAGGCATTGGGGTTCCAACTCGACGCGCTGCAACGTGATCCCTACAACGCGCGCATACATTACGAAATCGGTTCACTGTACCTGGAACTAGATCAGCTCGCTGAAGCGCGAATTGCTTTGCAAAAATCACTCGACATCGAGCCGCTGCAACCGAATGCATACTTGAAACTTGCTCAGGCCGCCAGGCAGACGGGGGATGGAGTCGAGATTCTTCGACGACTTCTCAAGGCCATGGAAGTTGACCCAAGGGATCACGAAATTCCGGGCTTCATCGCTGGATTTTTGTACCAGCTCGGTCTGATTGAAGAAGGCGACGATTTTCGAAATCGGGTCCTTGCGATCGCACCGACCAGTGAGATTGCCCATCGCATCGAGTTACTCAGAGCCGTCAACACAGGCGATGAAGAAGCAGGTCTTGCCGCCGCCAGGCGGGCAATCGAAGACGACATCGAAGATCGCAAGTTTTCCTACGGAGGTGCTGTCCAACTCTTGATGCGGGTCGCCGCGAATCGTGGGACTGTAGAGGAGACAGCCGCCTATCTGGAGCAGCAGGCGCCCGGAATATTCGACATTGGCGCGATGTCATCTCCCGCGAAATATCGTACCGCCCAACTGACGGCTTTTGATGCCTGGTTTACAACACTGCCGCGTGATGAGTTGTTACGTCGTATCGAGAAAATGAGCGATATTGTGGCAACTTTCGGGCTAGATCCTTTAGATGATCCCCGCACTCAAGTCGATGTGGCGGCATTGCAAGGAGACGTTGCGCAGGCTATTCAGGTGGCGTTGTCGGACGTGTTCAGCCAGCCGGTGACGATGAA
>CAZVLT010000211.1:0-2278 GCA_964628105.1 uncultured Woeseiaceae bacterium
TCGATTTCATCGTTTATCTATTTGAGGCTGGCGGTGGTTTTCAACCGCGCTAGTGTACGGGGTTTGCGCGTCAGGATTAAGCGTTAATCCTCGCCGATAGCCGCCTGGATATGATCGGACTCGAAGCCGCGATACTGGAGGAAGCGCATCTGCTTCGCTTTCGCCTTGAAGTCGGCAGGTTTGCGAGACCCAAATTTCTTGCGGCGCGCGTCGCGAGCGAGTTCGCACCAGTCGGCGGACGCCTGGCCCAGCGCGTACTCAATAGTCGCGTCACCGATGCCGCGTTGCCCCAGGTCCAGGCGAACTCGAACTGGACCCTTACCCTGATTGATGCGCGACTGAATAAAGCTGTCGGCAAAACGCGGGTCGCTTTGCAGCCCTTCTGCGTTGAGTTTGACGACAGCCTGCACGGCAATACTGCGATCATAGCCCTTGTTGGCAAGCTTTTTGATCAACTCCGTTTGGCCGTACTCGCGACGTGCCAGGAAGTCCATCGCCTTCTTGCGAGCCGCAGCGGGATCAAAAAAGCGATCCACCTCCGAATCGGAGAGCAGATCGCTGATTTCTTCGTGAAGTTCGATCAAGCCTCAGCAACAGCCTCTTTGTCATCCGCTTCGTCTGCAACGGCTTCAACAGTTTTTGGTAGCAGCTTGGCGCGAATCTTTTTCTCAATCTCTTCGGCCATAGCCGGGTTGGCTCTGAGGAACTCGCGAACATTTTCCTTGCCCTGACCGATGCGATCATCGCCATAGCTGTACCACGAGCCCGCCTTGTCGACGATGTCGTGCTGTACGCCCAGGTCAATGATCTCGCCGAGGCGGGAAATGCCGTGGCCATAGAGAATCTCAAATTCGGCCTGTTTGAATGGCGGTGAAACCTTGTTCTTCACGACTTTGACGCGTGTCTGGTTGCCGATAACCTCGTCGCCCTTCTTGATAGCGCCGATACGGCGGATGTCGAGACGAACGGATGCATAAAACTTGAGCGCGTTGCCGCCGGTCGTCGTCTCCGGGCTACCGAATATGACGCCGATCTTCATGCGAATCTGGTTAATGAAGACGACCATCACGTTTGAACGCTTGATGTTAGCGGCCAGCTTTCTGAGCGCCTGTGACATCAGGCGCGCCTGCAGGCCCATATGTGAGTCACCCATCTCGCCTTCAATCTCCGCCTTCGGCGTTAGTGCTGCGACTGAGTCTATGACGATGATGTCGATCGCGCCGGAGCGCACCAGCATGTCGGTTATCTCAAGCGCCTGTTCACCCGTATCGGGTTGCGACACCAGTAATTCGTCAACATTGACGCCCAATTTTTCGGCATAGGTCGGGTCGAGCGCGTGCTCCGCGTCAATAAAAGCCGCTGTACCACCCAGCTTCTGTGCCTCGGCGATGACTTGTAGCGTCAGCGTCGTCTTGCCCGAGGATTCCGGACCATATATCTCGACCACACGACCCTTGGGAAGCCCACCGATGCCTAACGCAACGTCCAGCCCGATGGAACCCGTCGAGACGACGTCAATATCCCTGGCCGCAGGACTGTCACCCATGCGCATAACCGAGCCTTTGCCAAACTGTTTCTCGATCTGTCCTAAGGCCTGTGCGAGTGCTTTTTTACGTTGCTCATCCATTTTTCTGGTCCATTTTTTGCCGCCATCCGGTTAATATTGAAAATACTGTTGATATAAACAGTATTCTGCCACAAACCCGCGCCAATGGCAGCATCTACGCTGCCAAAAAATGCGGCAAAGTATCAAGAAACTGCCGGAACCTATTGTTTCAGCGGACTGTAGGTAAGGCTACCGGGGGCCGAAATTGATTCCATGAGCTCGAAGCCTGACCACTCCGTGGTCGCCCTCTGCGCCAATCGCTCCGTGGTGAATGACCTGGCATTGCGCGCAACCGTAATATGGGGTCGATACGTGCGGTCGTGGGGTGTTACGCCGATCTCGAGCAACACGTCATTCAACGACGTTACCAATGCCTGCAACTCAGGAGGAATCGTCGGCGCGATGAGGCAGGCCACCTTGCCCCTGGCCCAAAATTCAAGCCGATCGAAGCCCAACCGGAACGGTTCAACCTCGATCTGAGCGGCACGTTCCTGCAGCACCGGTATTTCGGATACTGGATACTGGCCGACGAACGCCAACGTCACGTGCCAGTTGCGCCTGTCGACGACTTTGCCTTCAACAGTCTTGGCCACCGAGTTAATGACGTCACGCAGACGGTCGCGCTGGCGGTTATCAGGCCACAAGGCGAAAAATATCTGTTTGCTGCTCACG
>CAZVLT010000212.1:0-2234 GCA_964628105.1 uncultured Woeseiaceae bacterium
AACAGGCTGTCGAAGTGGCCGAGCATGTGGTTACTTTGCAGCGTGACTTCGGCGATCGAAGCAACCGCAAACATGCAAGACTCAAATATACAATCGACGATCGCGGCCTGGATTGGTTTTGCGAGGAGCTGTTTGGCCGGCTGGGCTACGCTCTTGCGGAGCCAGGAAAATTTGCTTTCGTGAGTCGCGGCGACTCGTACGGTTGGTCAAAGAATCTGAACGGGCATTGGGATCTGACATTGTTCATTCCGGAAGGCCGCGTCAGGGATAATGAACAGCACCAGTTAATGTCGGGTCTGCGCGAAATCGCACGGGTACACACAGGCGACTTCCGTCTTACCGCGAACCAGAACCTCATTATCGCTGGCATCGAACCCGACAGCCGACAAGATGTCGAGCAAAAGCTTGAGTACTACGGCATCACTGCGCTGCAGCAAATATCCCCACTGCGGCAACAGGCGCTCGCGTGTGTCGCGTTTCCTACTTGCGGGCAGGCCATGGCGGAGGCCGAGCGGATCCTGCCTGATCTCATCGTAAAGATCGAAGCGCTCCTCGATACGCACGGCCTCATCGACGAGCCTGTGTCATTGAGGATTACTGGCTGCCCGAACGGCTGCGCCCGCCCGTACCTTGCTGACATCGGGCTCGTGGGAAAAGCGCCGGATCGTTACAATTTATACCTCGGCGGCAGCTCGGATGGCCGGCGTTTGAATCGCCTGGCACACGAAAATCTCGACGAGAAACAGATTCTGGGAGTGCTTGGTGGCTTGTTCGCACAATTCGCGAATGATCGTCGCCGCGACGAACCCTTTGGTGATTTTGCCGCGCGGGCCTATGCGCCGTTGGCGGAGTCAACTTGATGTCAGCGCTGACTGACAAGGAAAGCCGTCACCGGGCGCTGGCGCACTGCAACCGCGTCTTTGACGGGAAGTCGGCTCAGGAGCGGGTGCGTTGGTCACTAACAAACCTGCCCGCAAAGCATGTGATGAGCTCGAGTTTTGGCGCACAGGCGGCGGTCACCCTGCACCTTGTCACCGAACAGTGTCCGAACATACCCGTCATACTGGTCGATACGGGATATTTGTTTGCGGAAACCTATCGATTTATAGACGAACTTACTGAACGTCTTGAGCTCAATCTTAAAATCTACCGGGCCACACTGTCACCGGCCTGGCAGGAGGCTCGCTTTGGAGCTCGCTGGACGCAGGGACCGGCAGGTATCACCGCATACAACGATCAGACCAAAGTGGAGCCGATGAAACAGGCCTTACGCGATCTGAACGCGGGTACCTGGTTTGCAGGACTGAGACGATCGCAGTCGAAAAGCCGGGCGAACACGCCGTATGTTGAGTGGTCTGGCGATCGCTGGAAGGTGCATCCGATTGCGGACTGGACTGACCAGGCTGTTCACCGTTACCTGAAGCAAAACGATCTCCCGTATCACCCGCTTTGGGAAAAAGGTTATGTCAGTATTGGTGATTACCACACGACACGGTCGATTCACGAAGTCAGCGAGGCCGAGCAGACGCGCTTTTTTGGCATCAAACGCGAGTGCGGACTGCACGAATTCGATCTGTCAACGGTCTGATGGATCATTTTCCCGCCTTTCTTCGACTTAAGGGCAATCCTTGCCTGGTTGTAGGTGGTGGCATAGTTGCGGAGCGAAAGGTACGTTTGCTCTTGCGGGCCGGAGCGCCAGTGACCGTTGTCGCGCCCAAGCTAAATAGCGCGCTGACCAGGCTTCGAGACGACCACCGAATCACACACCGGTTGGCCACGTTCAACGACGCGATGCTTGTCGGGATGCGAGTGGTCATTGCCGCGACCAATGATGAGCGGATCAATCGGCAGGTTGCCTGCGGCGCGGATGCCGCCGGCATCCTTTGCAACGTTGTTGATGACCTTGCTGCATCGAGCTTCATCGTGCCAGCGATCGTTGATCGCTCGCCGGTGGTTGTGGCCATTGGTACCGGCGGCAATGCGCCGGTCCTGGCACAGACGCTAAAGTCTCAGATCGAAGCCTGGTTACCGTCACGAATCGGCGAACTGGCTGAGCGAGCGGGCCGCTGGCGCGAGCTGATCAAGAGACGATTCCTTGGCGTGCGGGAACGCCGGCGATTTTGGCAACGCTTTTTCGACGGACCCATTGCCGCGCACCTGTTGGCTGGCCGTCAGCGCGACGCGCAACACGCACTGCGCCTGGAACTCGTCGGCAACGTCGTGCCACACGCCCG
>CAZVLT010000213.1:0-2111 GCA_964628105.1 uncultured Woeseiaceae bacterium
CGCTATTCCACAAGTAGCGCCGCTCAGAGTAGTGTCTGCAACACCGACAGCCTCACGAAATAATCCATTTGCCGCAGCGCTGCTCGCGAATCAGAAAATCACCGGGCGAGGGTCCAGCAAGGACGTGCGGCATATCGAACTGAGCCTCGAGGGATCCGGCATGAATTACTTGCCGGGTGACTCATTAGGGGTCAACCCGCAGAATCCGCCTGAGCTGGTGGAAAGTCTGATTGAGTCGCTACGCCTCGACGGCGGGCAAGACGTAATAGTAGATGATCAGGCGCTTGCGCTATCCGACGCCTTAACCCGGCACAAGGAAATTACCGTGCTAAGTCGGCCGTTCCTGGACGCGGTGGCGGCAGAAGATCCGGACCTGCAGAAAATTGTAGGCGACCGCAATAAACTCACCGAGCTGATCAAGACACATCAGGTAATCGACGTCGTCGGTGATTTTCGCAAAACCTGGCAAGCGCAGGAATTTATTGATGCGCTCAGAAAGCTAACTCCGCGTCTTTACTCCATTGCATCGAGTCCGGATACCAATCCGGATGAGGCGCATCTGACGGTCGCGGTTGTTCGTTATGAGCAGTTCGGTCGGTCTCACTGGGGCTCGGCGTCGAACTTTCTCACTAGCGGTTCAGAATCGGTGCCGGTCTACGTTGAACCAAACGACCGTTTTCGACTGCCACCCGACGGCGATACACCGGTCATCATGGTCGGCGCCGGAACGGGCGTTGCGCCGTATCGCGCCTTTGTAGAGCATCGCCGCGAACACGGTCATAGTGGTGACAACTGGCTCATCTTCGGCGACCGCAACTTCTCAAGTGACTTCCTTTATCAGATCGAATGGCTTCGCTATCGGAAGGAGGGCTCGCTGCAGCACCTTGATGTCGCATTCTCGAGAGACCAACAGCACAAGGTCTATGTTCAGCACCGCATTCTTGAACAGGCGAAGCGCATTTATTCGTGGCTCGAGCGTGGCGCGCATATCTATGTCTGCGGCGATGCCGAGCGCATGGCCGTCGATGTGAACCAGGCATTGCTGGCCGTGTTGCAGAACGAAGGCGGCATGAACGATGAGCGGGCAGCTCACTACCTTGCCGAGTTGAAAGCCGCCCATCGATATCAACGAGACGTCTATTGAGGAATCATGGATGACGAACGAAGCACTAATTGAGGAGACAGCCGTCGAGGGCATCAAACGGCGCAGCAATTTTCTGCGCGGCACGATTGTCGAGGGCCTTGCCGACAGTGCGACGGGTGCGCTCGCCGAAGACGATACCCAGCTTTCGAAGTTTCATGGATTTTATCAACAGGACGATCGCGACATCCGTAGCGAGCGCCTGAGGCAGAAGCTTGAACCATCCTACAGCTTCATGATCCGCGTTCGCGTGCCGGGCGGTATTGCGACACCGGCGCAATGGCTCGCGCTGGACGAACTGGCGCGAGACTATGCCAACAACACACTGCGGCTGACGACGCGACAAGCGGTTCAGTTTCACGGTGTGACCAAGGGAAACTTAAAGAAAACGATTCGTGGCATCAACGACAGTCTGCTGGACACCATTGCGGCTTGCGGCGACGTTAATCGCAACGTCATGTGCTCACCGCTGGCCGACAAGTCAGCGATTCATCGTGCCGCTTACGACACTGCGATCACAATCAGCAAGCTTCTGACGCCGCAGACGCGCGCCTATCACGAAATCTGGCTTGACGGAAAAAAAGTCGAGGGTACGGCGGATGTCGAGCCCATTTATGGGGCGACATACTTGCCGCGCAAATTCAAGATCGCGATAGCGATTCCGCCCTCCAATGACGTGGACATCTTTTCGCAGGATCTGGGCTTTATCGCGATCGAGAAAAACGGCCATCTCAGCGGCTTTAATGTCACAGTCGGCGGCGGCATGGGCATGACACATGGCGAGCCCGAAACCTATCCGCGGGTAGCGGACGTGATAGGTTTTTGCAGCGTCGAACAGGCAGTCGAAGTGGCCGAGCATGTGGTCACTCTGCAGCGTGACTTCGGCGATCGAAGCAGCCGCAAACATGCAAGACTCAAATACACAATCGACGATCGCGGCCTGGACTGGTTTCGCGAGGAGCTGATTGGC
>CAZVLT010000214.1:0-2097 GCA_964628105.1 uncultured Woeseiaceae bacterium
CCCGCAAGGTCGTCATTGATACGACTGCTTGCAACGCTGTCACCCAGGCGTCGCGTGACGCTGCCCAGTCGTTTCTCAACCTGCGCCAGCCACTCGCGCAGGTTGTCAGCCCGGGCATAGAATTGCGTATTTGGATCGCTGATTTCGAGGCGATCACGATAATCTGCAAAGCCCTCTATCGCGCCACGATACTCAGACTCGGCAGCCGGCAGCATCCATGACGTGTTATCGATGAAAAACATTGGCTCCGCTTTTGCGACAACCGCATCTTCCTTCGATTGTGACTGGCTGCGGCTGTAGTCGTTGCGAATGACGCGAGCCATATCGCGGACCTGCTGCAAGACGCCGAACTCCCAGCTGGGGATGTTGTCGAGAAATACGTTTGGCGGCATTTTGTCGTTTGTAAGATAACCGCCGGGCTTGTCCAGCAGGGTTTCGGCGACTCGAACCAAAGTATCGGTGGTGGAAAAGCCGACGGCGGTCGATTCCTGGTCGACCGAACGATTAACCCAAAAGACATCGGGCTCGCGCGACAACCAGAACATGATGACGAACATCACGAGCATGACGACACCTGACGACCACTTGATGATTCTTGTCCATCGACTAGTCGTCAGGATATTGGCCGCCGAGCGTTCTTTCACATGCGCCTCCGTTGTTTGGTAAGGACTTTAGACGGCCAGTGAGTCTACCAGTTCGGGCAGCACGACCCCGGATTTTCCAGCCAGCGCATAGTCGAAGTTCGCCGCATGCAATGTAGGGTTTGGATTGATTTCAACAGCGATGGCATCGCATTGCTTCGCGAGGTCTGCCAGACCAGCGGCCGGGTAGACCAGTGACGAGGTCCCGACCGAGAGGAAGACGTCGCAATCTGACGCTGCAGCACACGAATCAGTCATCGCGGTCTCAGGGATTGCTTCACCGAACCAGACCACGCCCGGGCGCAGATTGGAGCCGCAATCAGGGCAGACCGGGACGTCCAATGAGTCGTCACCCGTTGCGATACAGCCTTCGGCGAAGCAGCGGTCTTCAAACAAGTTGCCGTGAAACTCGATGACGTCCGTGCTGCCGGCACGTTGATGCAGGTTATCGACGTTCTGCGTTATGAGTGTCAGTCGTGGAACATAGTCTGCAAGCTTCGCGATCGCATGGTGACCGGGATTTGGCTGCGCATCTGCGACAAGATCGCGGCGCCATCGATACCATCGCCAGATCAGGGCCGGGTCTGCGAGAAATGCCTCAGGCGTAGCGAGGTCCTCTGGATCGTAGTGCGCCCAAAGGCCTTCTTGTGCATCGCGAAACGTCGGTACGCCGCTTTCGGCCGATACACCTGCACCGGTAAGAATGCAGACATGACTTGCATCCCGGAGCGCTTCAGTCAGGGCGTCGGGTATGTCACAGCCTGATGTCATGCGCTACTGTCATGCACGACTACGCGGCGAGTTGCCGCAATACGTAGTGAAGAATGCCGCCGTTCTCGTAGTAATCACGTTCCTTGGGTGTGTCGATTCGCACCTGCGCCTCAAACGTGATTGCATCACCGTCGGTCGGCGTTGCCGTGACGGTAACAGTCTTTGCGTCGGCATCCGTTTGCCCGGAGATGTCGTAAGTTTCTTTACCTGTCAGACCGAGCGACACGGCGTCCTGACCTTCGAGGAACTGCAGCGGCAGCACGCCCATGCCGATCAGGTTGGAGCGGTGAATACGTTCGAAGCTCGTCGCGAAAACCGCTTTGACGCCGAGCAACACAGTGCCTTTGGCAGCCCAGTCACGTGATGAACCGGTGCCGTATTCGCTTCCGGCGATTACGACCAATGGCGTGCCTTCATCTCTGTACCGAACCGACGCATCGAAAATCGACATCTGCTCGCCACTCGGCTGGTGGCATGTCCAGCCGCCTTCGGTCCCTGGGGCCAGGAGATTGCGCAGCCGAATATTCGCGAAGGTGCCGCGCATCATGACCTCGTGGTTGCCACGCCGTGAGCCGTATGAATTGAAGTCGCTGCGTTTGACACCCTGCGCTTCGAGGTACTGTGCAGCAGGGCTGTCCGCGGCGATGCCACCGGCCGGCGAGATGTGGTCGGTTGTCACGGAGTC
>CAZVLT010000215.1:0-2092 GCA_964628105.1 uncultured Woeseiaceae bacterium
GGTTTGATCCAGGGGGAAAACTGCCGTTGAATCAGTTCGGCGATAGGTGAACGCGGCACCAATACGCGCTCGTCAACGTAGAACTCATGGCCGGCGAACCACGCTTGATGGGTGAGATAGGCCAGCGGAACGCGCTCCTGCAATCGTCGTTCGGCCAGCGCCATCACGCGACCAAGTTGGTCGTCGTTAACGGGTAGCGAGTATGCGGAAGATGCGTCGTCTTGCGACAGCTCCAACGTCGCGAATACGAGCCAGGCCGCCTCGTCCAGCGAATTGTCCGTACCGTGACCATAGGCCAGTTGCGCCTCATCGAAACGCTCAGACAGATCGCGAATAAGTTGTTCGACATTCATATGCGACGGCGAATCTATCACGCTCGCGGTACAACTGCCTGTAGAATTGCCAGCTCGAACGATACTGATCTCAAAACGCTAACTACAAGACCATGGGCCCAAGAAACCTCTTACTTGCAATCGTGCTCGGCATTGCCATCGCCGCCGGCTTGTTTGTAGCGACGGGACTAAACGTAACAACGCAGTCTCAATCCACTCTTGAAACCGCACTTGTGCTGCCCGCAGCTTCATTGCTGCCGGAATTTTCGCTAATCGACCAGGACGGCAATGCGGCCACAACGAATACTTTTCGTGGCCGCTGGAATCTCCTGTTTTTCGGCTTCACGAACTGCCCTGACATATGCCCCACGACGCTGCAGACTCTGGCCGCCGCACAACGCGAACTGACGGAAATAGGCGACAGCCCGGTGCCGCGAATCGTTCTGGTCAGCGTCGACCCGGAGCGAGACACCCCACTGCGGCTTCGCGATTACATCAGTCACTTCGGCGACGATATCCTGGGCGTGACCGGTACACTTCCGGAGTTGCAGAAACTAACGTCGGCGCTCGGCATCTATTTTGCCAGGCGGCCAGTGGACGGCGAAAGTTACAGCGTGGATCATTCCGCTGCGGTTCTTGTCATCAACCCGGACGGAGAGTTCCACGCTTTGTTTAGTGCACCGCACAGCACCGCAAATTTCGTTAACGACTTGCCGAAAATCATGGCGAACTATCAGCCACGTTTAGTTGCAACCGATGTTCGGGTCACCGAGCCAGCACCAGGCGGGCGCGTGAGCGCGGGGTATCTGTCGTTGTCAAACAGCACCGCCGACGTCATCAGAATATCCGACATCGTCAGCCCGCAATTCGAATCCGTCGAGATACATGAGTCAACACTCGACAATGGCGTTGCCCGCATGCGTAGAATCACCGAGCTGGTTATCCCAGCTCACGCGACCGTGACCTTGCAACGCGGCGGCATGCACTTGATGTTACTGCGGCCCACGCTTTCCAACGACACAATATCGTTACGGTTTTTCGAAGGTGAGACGCTCGCACTACACGTCGACACCAGCTTTGCGCGAGGGGACGAGTGATGCTGGCCAACTTGTTTGTGCTGTTGCAGTACGTATTGCCGAAACAATGGATTACGGGGGTGATCTGGCGTGTTGCCCGAATTCGGAACCCAGGTATCAAGAATTATCTGATTACTCGCTTTGTAAAGCTCTACGACGTCAACATTGATGAGGTGCTGCTCAACGTTCCGGATGATTTTGCGACGTTTAACGAATTCTTCATCCGCGAGCTCGAGCCCGATGCGCGTCGTATAGACAATGCCGTGGACACGATCGTCTCACCCGTCGACGGCACCGTCAGTATCGCGGCGCCCATCATGTCCGACAGCATCATTCAGGCGAAAGGTATCGACTACTCGCTTGATGATTTGCTCTCAACCGACCTCGACAAGGCGCACTCCTATATTAATGGTTGCTTCGCGACAATCTACCTCGCACCTTATAACTACCATCGTGTGCATGCGCCGTTCCACGGCGAACTGGTCGCCGCGCGCTACGTACCCGGCGATCTCTTCAGCGTGAATGTAGCAACGGTTGCGAGAGTCAAAGGCCTGTTTCAACGCAACGAGCGAATGGTCATGCATTTCAAAACGGCGCATGGGCCCGCTGTGTTGGTTTTCGTTGGTGCACTCAACGTCGGTAGCATTTCGACGCCCTGGAGCGGCGAGCTCCGACCGCGCAAAC
>CAZVLT010000216.1:0-2062 GCA_964628105.1 uncultured Woeseiaceae bacterium
TCAGTCGGCACGGACCGCTTGTCGGAATTATCTATTTATGGCCGCCGGATTGCGACACAATTCATATCTGTTAAATCTTCCGGAGCGCACTATCTACCCTGTTTTCCGCCACTTATGCCGACCCGTAAGGAGTGTGGGCATGCTGAATATTTCAAAGAGTCGAGGTGTAACGCTATTCGAATTGATGATAGCGCTGGCTATCGCCGGGGTCATTATTACCCTGGGCGTGCCCAGCTTTCGGGCTGTCATCGCCAATCAGCAAATGTCGGCCGCGACCAATGAGATGGTCATGACGCTGAATCTCGCCAAGAGCGAGGCCGTCAAGCGCGTCGCGTACGTGTCCATTTGCAAGAGCACCGACGGCCTGACTTGCAGCCTCGCCGCCCCGGGATGGGATGTCGGCTGGATCGTTTTCGCCAACACGACGAACGCGAACCTGGACAGTCTCGATGCCGGCGACGAGCTTATTCGTGTTTTCCCGCAGTTGCGTGACTCATTCACTTTCACCTCGATCGGAACGATTAATTCCTTCCTCAGTTTCCGGCCCAGTGGCACGGTCGGAACGTCCGTGGGCAATCTGACGGGCACAATGACGATGTGCGACGACCGTGGAGCCCCATCCGCGCGCGGCATCGTATTGGGCCCATCCGGACGCTGGCACGTGTCAACTGACGTTGCGCACGACTTAAGCGCGCTGGTTTGTCCGTAATCCGGAATAAAGAGCAATGACAATGCACAGAAACAAGACAAAGGGATTCACAATCATCGAGGTGTTGATATCGCTCGTGATTTTGTCGATAGGCGTATTGGGACTCGGCGTGCTGCAGATAGCCGCAATGCAAAATACGCAGGGTGGTTACCTGCGGTCACAAG
This sequence comes from uncultured Woeseiaceae bacterium, assembly GCA_964628105.1. Lineage (GTDB taxonomy): Bacteria > Pseudomonadota > Gammaproteobacteria > Steroidobacterales > Woeseiaceae > UBA1847. Next base: position 874 of record CAZVLT010000216.1, read on the forward strand.
CGACCATTCTTGTCTATGACATGATCGACTCAATGCGCGCCAATTCTCCCGCCATTACGAGTGGTGCTTACGCGCTCACGTTTGCCGCCGTAACACCGGTTCCCGTCAACTGTTACGGCGCGGCCGCGAATTGTACTAGCGGTCAGATGGCAGTATCCGACATCAACCGTTGGCGCGTTGCAACGGCCAACTACCTGCCAGGCGGCAATGGTCAGATTTTGACGGTGCCCAACGGTACAACAACGCTGGTGACCGTCTCGGTTCAATGGATTGACCCCTACACAGCGCAGGGCGGCGTCGCCGAGCAAGTGACCCTGGTTGCGGAGTTGCGATAATGAAGACCGGAAATCAAATCATCCATAGCGGTGGCTTCACGATCGTTGAGATTTTGGTCACGCTGGCCATCACGAGTTTCCTGGTTCTTGGCGCAACGACTTTTCTGGCAACGGCTCATGTGAACAACCGGGTGCAGCAGGCGGTGTCCGGCTTAAGCAGTGACGGACGCTCTGGCCTGGATAGAATCTCGCGTGATATTCGTATGAGCGGCTATCGTGAGACCGACTGGAGCCTTGGCGCGATGGACAACGTCATTGTTGCGACCGATGGTGCCCCCGCGGCCGGAGGCGATATTCTTGCGGTGAGCTATGAAGGTCCGAGAGATTGTACCTACGCGCTGGCACCGCTTGGCGTCATATCCAATACCTACCAGGTTGTTAACGGCAGCCTGGAGTGCAACGGGCAGCCGATCACCGGCGGTGTTCAGGAAATGCAGATTTACCTTGGCGAGGATACCGATAGCGATTCTGTCGCAAATCGCTGGTTGGCGCCGGGCACGGTGGGTCTGGACATGACCCGGATAGTTTCCGTGCGAGTCCACTTGCTGGTGCGCACGAATGCGAATGACATCAGCCTCGGTGCACAAGCCTATTATTTCAACAATGCAATGCAGCCGGCGATCAACGATGGACAAATCCGTCGCGAGTATTCTGTGACGGTGGCTTTGCGAAATCCGACATAGCGTCAGGAAAGGATTCGACATGCGAAATATGCGCAGCATGAAAAAACAGAAAGGACTGGCGATGTTCATCAGCCTGATGATGCTGTTATTGATGACGCTGATTATTGTGCACGCGGCGCGTTCTTCATCCCTCGAGATTCTTATGGGGAATAACGCTCAACATGCCGCGCA
>CAZVLT010000217.1:0-2046 GCA_964628105.1 uncultured Woeseiaceae bacterium
TGCGCTCCCCGCGATAGCCCATATTGACGGCCATCGCCATCGTGCCGCTCGATGAAATCAGGATGAAGGTCATGATTGCAATAAGGATCAGCGGAATGGGCTCGCCACCAAACGACAGTGCAAACACCTCGCTCGGAACGGGCCAGGCGTCACGGGCCGACATGCGAACCGTCATGTACGAAGTCAGGAAACAGCCGAAGATAAATGTGTCGCTTAAGAGGAAGAACCACATCATGGCCTTGCCCCACGGCACATGAAATGTTTGTTTGTCTCCAGAGAAGTCGGCTACGATACCTTCCCCGCCGTCTGGAATCACATCCCCGCTATCAGTCAACACAGCTTCAGACATTTGTCCTTATCCTTTTACGTAGATAACAGCAAACCGAACAATCCAACCCACACGAGTAGCAAATAGTGCCAGTACACCGTGCACAGTTCGACGCTCAGGCGCACGCTTTCGACATCCGCACCTTTCAATACTCGTGTTGTCGTCCGACCCCAGACCCACATGCCCCCGAGCAAGTGCAATCCGTGCAGCGCGGTGAGCAAATAGAAAAATGCATTGGCTGGATTACCCGTGATGAAATATCCGGTCGTACTCAACTGTTGCCACGCGACGAGCTGACCCAACAGGAACAACACCGTAAACGCTCCGCCGGCAAGCAGCCCGGTTTTCACGGTCAGCAGCTGATCCCTGGTCACAGCACGCCGTGTCATTTGAAAGGCGAAACTGGCCAGCACGAGGACAGCGGTATTCAGCCAAAGCAAGTCCGGCTCAGGTAGCGGACGCCAGTCCCCGAGTTGCATGCGCATCATGTAGGCACTCAGGAACAAGGCAAACAACGATGTAACGACAGCGATGAACGCCATCAAGCCGATTTTCGATGGTGGTGCCATTATGACACCGCGCCCAGGCCGGTTTTCAGCCGGATCGAGCGCGTCCCATGGCTCGGTATTCAGAGTCTGCCGCAATAGCCAGCCGATAACGGCGGCCATGATGATGCCGAGGAGTACAAGCGTAATTGTCACGCAATAGTCTCGCCATCGGGATTATGGGATTCAGGACTGCTTTCCATCGGCACGTCGTCTGGCGCCATATTCTGCGGAATGAAGTCGTCCCGGCAGCCGGGTACGCTGTAGTCGTACGCCCAACGATGCACAACGGGTAATTCATGACCCCAGTTGCCATGCTTCGGCGGAGTGTCCGGCGTCTGCCATTCCAACGTTGTCGCTTCCCACGGATTGGAACCAGCGTCTTTGCCTTTTTTCAGGCTTACGATTATGTTGTACAGGAAGATCAACTGAGCCGCGCCGACGATCAACGCGGATATCGTAATGCTCTGGTTCAATGTAAACGCCGACTCAGGCATGAATTCGGTATTGCCCATCGCGTAGTAGCGGCGCGGTACCCCGAGGAAGCCGAGGTAGTGCATCGGCAGATAAATCGCATACGTTCCCAGGAACGTGATCCAGAAATGCAATTTGCCAAGTCTCTCGTTGAACATCTTGCCGGTGATCTTCGGATACCAGTGATAGATCGAGCCGAACACGACCAGGATCGGCGACACACCCATCACCATGTGAAAATGCGCAACGACAAAATAAGTGTCAGATAACGGCAGATCGACAACCACGTTGCCGAGAAATATCCCCGTCAGACCGCCATGCGTGAACGTGAAAATAAATCCAATGGCAAATAACATCGGTACAGTCAGGCGGATGTTTCCCTGCCACAGCGTCAATACCCAGTTGTAGACTTTAATGGCCGTTGGCACTGCAATGATCAGTGTCGTTGTCGCGAAGAAGAATCCGAAGTAGGGATTCATTCCGCTGACATACATGTGGTGTGCCCAGACAATAAAACTGAGTCCGCCGATCGCGAGAATTGCCCAGACCATCATGCGATAGCCGAAGATATTCTTCCTGGCATGTGTGCTAAGAAGATCCGAGACCAGGCCGAATGCAGGCAACGCGACGATATACACTTCGGGATGACCGAAGAACCAGAACAGGTGCTGGAACAATATCGGACTGCCGCCCTCGTGG
>CAZVLT010000218.1:0-2022 GCA_964628105.1 uncultured Woeseiaceae bacterium
CGAGCCTGCCCAGCGGCGATTGCCGATGGGTTTGCTGTATATCGTGAAGTCATCGTACGTATGTCACCCGGACGGGTCGCACTGCTTGGCGAATCCGCAGGCGGCAATTTGTCACTTGCAGTCACACGGCGTGGTCGTGAACAAGGCGTCGAATTGCCCGCAGCACTGGCATTGATGTCGCCGTGGTGTGACGTGACACCGACAGGGGAACCGCAGCAACAGCCTGCGGGCTTCGATCCGACCTTAGATTACGAACTGCACCTTCGGGAACCGGCTGCCGCGTATGCCGGTGATTACGACCAAAAGGATCCACGAGTGTCACCGCTGTACGCAGATTTCACCGGTGGATTTCCCGCGACGATCATAACGACCGGTACGCGCGAACTTTTCCGTAGCGATTGCGAGCGCCTCGCAACGATTATGCAGCAGGCCGAAATCGATGTGCGACTCCGAATCTGGGAGGGGATGTGGCATACGTTCGAATGGTATGTCGATATCCCGGAAGCGGATCAATCGATGGACGAGATTGCAGATTTTATCCGGAAGCAACTATTCAACAACTGACGTTAGAGCACTGGCTCGAGCGGTAATAGCTTGTCGAACCACATGCGAAACCGTTCGCCTCGGCTACGAGAACTCCGCACGCAAGTCTTTTTCGTTTTGCCCCAGTGCGGGGACCGGACCGAATTCATCCGGGCACCAGGGTGTCTTCGCGGGTGGTGCTGGAATATCGGCGCTCTTGCCGCCGGGAAGTTTAACCGGGAGGTTGCGCAACGCGGGATGTGCGACCACGGCAGGCAGGTCATTGAGCATACCGTGGGCGATCCCGGCCGCACGAAGTTTGTTCTGCAGCTCTTCTTGGGGAAGGCTGCCGGTTGCCTCGGCGAGTATGGGCTCCAGTATGCTGCGATTAGCTGTTCGCGATTTATTGTCCACAAACCGGGGGTCGTTGACGAGGTCCGGTAACATCACGACTTGCTCGCAAAAGCGCGCCCACTCCCGGTTGTTGTGCACAGCGACAATAACGTCCGCGCCGTCGCTGGTCGGATAACTGCCGTAGGGAACGATGGACGGATGATGCATGCCGACGTTCCTGGGTGCGATCTGCGTATGGATTTGTTGCAAGATTGGTACGGCCATTAGGTCGGCAAGGCTGTCAAAAAGCGAGAGTGAAAGAATGCTGCCCTTGCCCGTTCGTTGTCGCAGGGCGAGAGCCTCGAGGATGGCGCCGTAAGCGTTTATTCCAGTAACGATATCGGCTATAGAGACGCCGATCCGATTTCTGCCGCTGACGCTCGACAGCCCACTTTCGGCCTGGATCAGCATGTCGTAAGCCTTCATGTCTTTATAGGGCCCGCTCTCGCCGTATCCCGAAATGGAACAACAGATCAGGCGAGGAAATCGTTCCTGCAATTCGTCGGCGCCAAGGCCGAGACGCGCGGCAGCGCCAACGGCGAGGTTCTGAACGAAAACATCGGCGCGCGCAAGCATGCAATCCATGAAGGCGCTGTCGTCGTCTGACTTGAGATCAAGACAGATCGATTCCTTGCCGCGATTGGCGCAGACAAAGTACGTTGCCTCGCCATTGACAAAATCGTCGTAACCACGCGCGAAATCGCCTTCCGGTCTCTCCACTTTGATGACGCGGGCGCCGGCATCGGCAAGACGGACAGTGCAGGTGGGGGCGGCAACCGCCTGTTCCAGCGCTACGACGAGAACACCACTTAGAGGCTGTTCGTTACTGCTCATGTTCGCTCCGTTGCACGTGTCATCAGAACGACCGCGGCATGCCCAGGACATGTTCGCCGATGAATGACAGGATGAGGTTGGTGGAGATGGGCGCCACCTGGTACAAGCGCGTTTCTCGGAATTTGCGCTCAATGTCAAACTCCGTGGCAAAGCCATAACCGCCATGGGTTTGCAGGCAGGTATCACCTGCGTGCAATGAGGCATCCGCGGCGAGCATCTTCGCCATATTGGCTTCGGCACCACAACGCTCTCCTGCGTCGAACAGGCGCGCGG
>CAZVLT010000219.1:0-1994 GCA_964628105.1 uncultured Woeseiaceae bacterium
GCAGAAGCTTGAGGCCATTACGTCGATTGAGCGCTCGATCAGAGAACAAGAGTAGGAAGCGCCCCAGCGCGCGACACCTTGCCGCCCTTCGCAAATACAACTAACCTCCACGCAATGGCAACCAAACAGTCTCGCGCCGAAGGTAAGATCCTGCTCGTCGACGACGACCCCGGACTCCTGCGCCTCCTCAGTATCCGTCTGCGTGCCGAGGGCTTCGACGTCGAGGCCGTCGAGTCTGCGCACAAGGCGCTGGGCGTTTTGCGCCGCTTTAGTCCGGACCTGGTCATCACCGACCTGCGCATGGACAAGATGGACGGCATCGGCCTGCTCAAGGAGCTGCAGACACGCTCGCCGGGCCTGCGCGTGGTTATTATTACGGCGCATGGCACGATTCCCGACGCGGTAACAGCAACGCAGCACGGTGCTTTTGGCTTCCTCACCAAACCGATCGACAAAGAGGAACTGATGGCGCTCGTCGAACGCGCACTGAAAGTGTCGGGCACGATTGAGGTCGATGAAGACTGGGCTGCGGAGATCATCACCCGCAACCAGGCGATGGCGGAAGTGATGCAGCAGACCAAGATGGTCGCTGCGACGGATGCGCGCGTACTGATTACGGGCGAGAGCGGCACCGGCAAGGAGTTGCTCGCGCAGGCAATACACCGCGCGAGCGATCGCAGGAACAAACCGTTTGTTGCGATCAACTGCAGCGCGATGGCCGAAAACCTGCTCGAGTCTGAGTTGTTTGGGCACGAGAAAGGCTCATTCACTGGCGCAACACGCAACCATCAGGGATTGTTTCAGGCGGCCGAGGGCGGCACCTTGATGCTGGATGAAATTGGCGATATGCCGATGCGACTGCAGGTCAAATTATTGCGCGTGTTGCAGGAAAACCAGGTACGGCCGGTGGGCAGCACCGAGGCGCGGCAGATTGATGTACGCGTTATTTCGGCAACGCATAGAAACCTGCGCGAACTCATGACGCAGGGCCGCCTCCGCGAAGATCTTTACTACCGCTTGAATGTCGTCAACATCAAGTTGCCGACTCTCGATGAGCGCCGCGAGGATATTCCGTTACTGGTTGCACACTTTTTGCAATTGATTGCACAAGAGGCTGACCAGGAACGGAAGGTCTATGCACCCGAGGCAGTCGAGTTGCTCGTGACGGCCGAATGGCCGGGCAACATTCGCCAGTTGTACAACATCGTGCGTCAAAACGTGGCGTTGTCGCGCTCGCCGGTCATCAGCGCCGAACTCGTACAACAGTCGCTTGGCGAACACGCCGGCAAGCTGGCGTCGTTTACCGATGCGCGCGATGAATTCACCCGCAATTACCTGTCACAAATTCTGCAGATCACGTTGGGCAATGTGAGCCAGGCGGCCCGCCTGGCGAAACGCAATCGCACGGACTTCTATAAATTGCTCGCACGTCACGAGCTGAATCCGGATTCGTTCAAGACGCGCTGATTGCTCCTACGGCGCGGCTTTTTTCGAATAAGAGTCCGCGCTCACTCCATACTTGTTCAGCAAGTCATACAAGGTTGGCCGGGTTATTCCGAGCGTCGCCGCCGCTTTCGAAATGTTGCCGTAGCTCTTGGTGAGCGCCACGCGAATGGCTTTCGACTCTGCACGTTGCCGGACTTCACGCAGGTTCAGGGACTCGGCCTCCTCATCGCCACCGTCTAATCCGAGATCTTTCGCGGTGACCATCTTGCCGTCGGCCATAATGACCGCGCCCTTTATCTTGTTTTCGAGCTCGCGGACATTGCCGGGCCAGGCGTAAGCCTCGATGGCCTGTATTGCATCATTGGAGTAGCCGTTAATTGCACGCTTCTGCAACTTGGCATACTTGATGAGAAACGTACGCGCCAGGATCAGGCGCCCTTCTTCACGATCGCGGTACGGTGGAATATTGATCGTAATTTCGCTGACGCGGTAATACAGGTCTTCGCGGAACAGGCCTTCTTTGATCAGGTCTTGCGGATTCTGATTCG
>CAZVLT010000220.1:0-1992 GCA_964628105.1 uncultured Woeseiaceae bacterium
AGAATGGCCGCCAGCGACGGACGAACACGCACACTACTGGTCTTGTTCAGCGATTAAAAACCAGACTCTGAACTCTGCACCCGGCTCTGCGTTGATCATGTCCACCTTGCCGTTCATCGCTAGTGTGAGTTGATGCACGATTGCCAATCCAATGCCGGTACCGACAGTTTCTCGCGTGAGTTCGGACTCTGAACGGTAAAAGAGTTCGAATATCTTTTTCATTTGGTCTTTTGGAATTCCGGGACCGTAGTCTCGAACCGAGAACAATACACGACTGTCGCCGGAGAGTTTGGCGCTGATCTGAATAACTTTTTTCTCTGCATTCTTGGAAAACTTGATGGCATTGTCCACCAGGTTGATGATGATCTGGGTAAAATAATCTTCGTCGATGTTGATCGTGGCCTGATCTGCGGCCTCGCTTCTCTCTATCCTTAGCGCAAAGCCCGCACGTTCGATCTGACTTGCGATTCTGGAGTCGGTATTGGTCAACAGCTCGGTGACCTTTGTTGGCTTAAGGTCGAACTGCGGTTCGTTTCTCGTGATCTTGGCGAGTTGCAGGACGTTGGAAATAAGCCTGGACAGTCGCTCGGCCTCATCGTGGATGAATTCGTAGTAGCTCTGCCGCTTTTCCTCGTCTGCCCAGCCCTCTTTGAGCATTTCTCCATACATGCGAATGGAAGTGAGGGGAGATTTAAGTTCGTGGCTCACGGCGGAGACGAAATCTTGCTGCTGTCGGGCGAGTTTGATCTGACTCAAGCCCATCCGGTACAGCACGAGGAACCCACCGACAAAAACAATGGTCAGGACCAGCGTCACCCAGCCAAGGATGCTGGCGCCCGGACCCGGGGGTAATCGTCTAATGCTAAAGATAAGCTCAAGGCTGTTCAATGGTGCGCTCAAGCGGTTGCGGTAGAGCAAGGCGCCGCCCAGGTCCGCTGCGACGTTGGGCTGACTTGAGTAGCTGGAATAGTCGCGTTCGCCAAATGTATGAATCACGTCGTCCTGGTACGCGATGATCAGGTTCGACATATCGGACAGCGCGGTGTCCATGAAACTCGCGCCAATAATGTCCTGAGTAAAAGTATCCTGATCGACCAGCAAACCCTGGATATATCGCTCACCATCCCGCCACACCTTACGAAACAAGACGAAATGGCCGCTGTCGAGAAGGCTGAATTCAAAGGGATCAATTTCGCTTTCAAAGGTGCTGATGCGGAGATCCGACGGCCCCGCAACATTCGCAAAAAGTTCACTGCCAGCCGCCACGACAGACTCGGGCAGGGCAATTTGTTCCTTGCGCTTGCGCCGGTTCTGAGCGTAACTGCGCCCATCAGCACTGAGTTGCTCCTCGGCGCCGCCACGCTCGACCGCCTCGCTTTTCTTTTGCAGTTCAGCATCGAGCTTTAGGTCGCTAACCTTGCCAATGCTGTTGAGTCGTTGATCCGATTGCGAGACCTCGCCCGCTACGTCGCGGGACTCCAATGTGTCGTCCTTGTCTGAAACTGGCAGAGCGTCGTTCCTGGACTGATTCAGTCGATCGAAAATCTGCTGGCTGTAGTCCTCGTTCGTGAGATCGATCCGTCTTGACGGCGCATCCATGAATCCACCAATGGCTCCCGCTTCGTACTCGTCCGCCTCTTTTTCCTCTTCGAGTACAACTTTGGGCACCGCAAAAGCCCTCGCGAGGCGGCGGGCACCAATCTCCTGCGGCGATTGCACCAGGCGGTTATCGGCGAGCACCGCCTGAATCTCCTGCGCGAGTTGCAGGCGATTGGTGTATTCGGCCGTGCCGATGCCGAGTTTGCCTGCGTGTGTGCCTTCGGGTGGCAACAGCGGTGTACTGAATTCACCGTTGGTATCTACCTGGAAGTAGCCGAGCGTACCGGGCAAATCTCCTGCTACAGGATAGGCAGACAATGGCGAGCGCTGCACAAACCTGGCGCTCGGGTCGCCGGAGACGACCAGGAAAGCATAGTCTGCAAACGAATTCGC
>CAZVLT010000221.1:0-1979 GCA_964628105.1 uncultured Woeseiaceae bacterium
GCGACTGGGAGAAGATGACCGAGCGCATGGGCTTCTGGGTCAATCTCGACGAGGCTTATTACACTCTCAACAATAGCTACATCGAGTCCGTCTGGAGCCTGTTACGGGATATCTGGGACAAAGACCTGATCTATCGCGGCTACAAGGTTGTGCCGTACGACCCGCGCATTGGCGCCACACTGTCATCTCACGAACTGGCGCTAGGCTACAAGGAAGTCGAGGATCCCTCGATCACCGTTCGATTTAGGATCGTGGGCGAGGACGACACCTACTTCCTGGTCTGGACGACGACGCCCTGGACGCTGCCGTCCAACCTCGCACTTGCCGTCGGCGTCGACATTGACTACAGCTTTTGCGAGTCGGAAGGGCAGACACTGATCGTTGCCGAGGCGCTTCGCGAGGCAGTGTTCCGTGACATCGAGCACTCGGTCACAAAAACGGTTAAAGGCGCAGAGCTCGTCGGCATGCGCTATGAGCAACTCTTCGAATACCTCCACGTGGACGCGCCTAATGCATTCCAGGTTCTGGCTGCCGACTTTGTCAGCACCGAGGACGGTACGGGCGTAGTACACACGGCGCCGGCCTATGGTGTCGATGACCTGGCGTTGGGCCAGGCGAACGACCTGCCCGTTGTTCATGGTGTCGGGCTCGACGGACATTTCAAGGAAGAGGTTGAGCCGGTGAAAGGCCTATTCTTCAAGGACGCCGACAGGCCGCTAATTCGCATCCTCAAAGATCGCGGCATGATGTTTCGCTCCGAGCGCTACAAGCATAACTATCCGTTTGGCTGGCGCACCGGCGACCCTATCCTCTACTACGCAAAAAACGCCTGGTACATTCGCACGTCGAAGTTTCGCGAACGCATGACCGAGCTCAACCAGACAATCAACTGGGTGCCTGAACATATTAAGGACGGCCGTTTCGGCAACTGGCTCGAGAACAACGTCGACTGGGCACTCTCACGGGAACGTTTTTGGGGAACGCCGCTGCCAGTGTGGACAGACGGCAACGGCGGTTACCACTGCGTTGGCTCCGTTGCAGAGCTCGAAGAGCTTACGGGAAGTCAGCTTGGCGAACTCGACCTGCACCGGCCGGCCGTCGATGAGATCACGTTTGAGAAAGACGGCAAGACCTGGCAACGCGTGCCCGAGGTCATCGACTGTTGGTTCGATTCGGGCGCCATGTCTTACGCGCAATGGCACTACCCGTTCGAGAACAAGGATAAGTTCGAAGACAGCTTTCCGGCTGATTACATTTGCGAAGCCATCGACCAAACGCGTGGCTGGTTTTACACGTTGCACGCGATAGCAACGCTGGTTTCTGACAGCGTTGCCTACAAGAACTGCATTTGCCTGAACCTGATCGTCGACAAAGACGGCAAAAAGATGTCGAAATCCATCGGCAATATTATCAATCCCTACGACGTGTTCGACACGGTCGGCGCCGACGCACTGCGCTGGTATTTCCTGGCGCGCCTGGCACCGGATGTACCTAAACGCATCTCCGTCGAGATTGTGGCCGAGGTCGCAAGGTCATTTATCAACACGTTCTGGAATACCTACGGTTTCTTCATACTTTACGCACGTCTTGACGATGTCGATCTGAGTCGCGAGATCGCACCGCAGGATCGTCCGGAAATTGACCGCTGGGCGCTGGCCCTTCTACACAAAACGACCACCACGGTTACGGAGTCGCTCGACAACTATGATGCAAAGACGGCCGGCGATGCGCTTGAGTCATTCGTTGATCAGCTAAGCAACTGGTATGTGCGACGCAACCGGCGCCGTTTCTGGAAGTCGACCGATCCCGAAGATACGCAGGCCGCCTACCTGACCTTATACGAGTGCCTGAACACGGCACACAAACTCATGGCGCCGTTCATACCGTTTCTCGCGGAGAACATTTATCAAAACCTGGTGCGAAGCGTCGATCCCGATGCACCAGAGTCCGTGCATTTAACGGACTGGCCGGAGGCCGAC
>CAZVLT010000222.1:0-1967 GCA_964628105.1 uncultured Woeseiaceae bacterium
TGGCAGCGAGCAATCGATTATAGAGCCCCGAAAGCCAAATGGGGCATCATTTTGCATAGCGTTTTGCGACCTGCTGGTAAGCCTCACGGAACGGAATACCTTTTTCGCGCACGAGCCGGTACGCTTCTGCTGTCGCAAACAGTCCGTCACCGAGTTCGATGTTGTCAGGCAGAAACGTCACGCCTTCCAGCAGGTAGGCCATGATATCGACGCTGTCTATCGCGAGGTCGATCGAGCGAAACAGCGGCGACTTCAAGCGTTGCAAATCACGCTGGTAGCCAGACGGCAATTTGGCGGTAATCATGAGTGATTCGTGCAGACAGGCCTGCGCTGTCGCCGCCGCCGCACGCAGCAGTTCCAGAACGTCGGGATTGCGCTTCTGCGGCATGATCGATGAGCCGGTCGTGACGTCGTCGGCCAGCGAGACGTACGCAAACTCCTGTGTATAGAACATCAGTAAGTCGCTGGCCATGCGGCTCACGTCCTGGGTGAGCAACGTAATCTCGAAGAGCAGGGCGCTTTCGGCCTTGCCGCGCGACAGCTGCACCGCTGTGACCGGGTTTTGTGTCGCATCAAATTCGAGACTCAGCGTTGTCGCTTCACGATCGAGTGGCAATCCGGGCGTGCCGTAGCCGGCTGCGCTGCCGAGCGGATTCTTGTTGAACCGTTTGCGGAAGGCCTGCAGACCCGCTACAGCATCCGCGAATCCTGCGTCGAAGCCACCGCACCAGAGCCCGACTGATGACGGCATCGCATGCTGCATATGAGTATAGCCGGGCAGCTCAACCTTGCCCTGGCGATCGCTCACATCGGCGAGCGCAGCGCGCAGACCTTCGACCCGCTCCACCAGGTCGCTTGCGGCATCGCGCAGATACAGGCGCAAAGCCGTCAGTACCTGGTCATTACGGGATCGACCGAGGTGCACGCGTCCGCCTGCCGGTCCAATGAGGTCGGTCAGACGCGTTTCCAGTGCCGTGTGGGCGTCCTCGTCCTCGAGGTTTATCTGCCACTCGTTCGCGGCGAAACTCTTTCCAAGCGCGTTGAGGCCGTCACGAATTGCGACACAGTCTTCCGCGCTAATCAGATCTTGCCCCGCCAACATTTCCACGTGCGCGATCGAAGCCCGAACGTTATAGGACACGAGTCGTGCATCGAGCAGATGATCCTCGCCTGCCGTATAACGCAATACGCGCTCGGCTAGCGGCATGCCCTTGTCCCACAGCCTGCTCACGATTTATTCTCTGCCGTGGCCGGACTTTGTTCGGCAGGCGTCAACGCGGCAACGTCGTTGACGACCAGAGTACCTGTACCTTCATTAGTGAAGACTTCCAGCAGAATGCTGTCCGGTATTTTGTACGAGATGATGTGTACGCGTTGTACGCCGTTCGCAATCGCCGCGTCGATGGCGGCCGCCTTCGGTAACATCCCGTCCGCAAGGCTTCCGGACTCTCGAAGTTTCTTCAGGGCCGCGCGATCGATGTAGCTGATCAACGAGGTCGGATCACTCACGTCTTCAAGGATGCCCACGGTGCCTGTAGCGAGTATCAACTTTTCCGCGTTGAGTTCGGCGGCGATGGCTGCAGCGACTGTATCGGCGTTGATATTCAGAATTGTTCCGGACTCGTCACAAGACAACGGGCTGACAACGGGCATCAAACCATTGTCGAGCTGTTTTCTCAGGACGTCGGCATCAACTGAATCAATATCGCCGACAAAGCCGTAGTCGAGCGGTGCGTCGCCGTCGCGTTTCACGGGCGGGCGTCGATGGGCGCGAATGAGTCCGGCGTCGATACCACTGATGCCAACAGCCGGTATCTGCAGGTCTCTACAGGATGCGAGTACGCGTGTGTTGATCTGGCCGTTCAAGACCATTGTAGCGACGGTGAGTGAATCGCCATCGGTGACGCGGCGACCGTCGACAATGGTTGTCGTCAATCCAAGCGCTGAGGCGAGCTCCGTCGACTGAG
>CAZVLT010000223.1:0-1959 GCA_964628105.1 uncultured Woeseiaceae bacterium
GACTGTAGGGTGACCTGGGCGCGTTCTTTCTCTTCGAAGATGCGCGTCTCAGCGCGTTTGCGATCCGTAATGTCCGTAATTGTGCCCTCGTGCGCCACTATGTTGCCGGCGTCGTCGGTTATCGCGCGCGAATTCTCCAGTACAACGATTTCACTGCCGTCTTTGCGACGCAATCGATATTCGAAGTTCTTCACGACACCCTCCGCGGCAAGGCGTGCGAACACGCGCTCACGGTCGATAGGGTTTACATACAATTCGGTCGTTTTGCCCACCGCCTTGAGGTCATCAACGCTATCGTAGCCAAGCATGTCAACGAGCGCCGGATTGGCCGTGATGATGTCGCCCTCGCGAGAGGCAATGTAGACACCATCGATCACGTTTTCGAAGAGGCCTCGATACCGCGCCTCGCTGGTGCGAAGTTTTTCTTCGTCCTGCTGTCGCTTGATCGCGATCCCTGCCAGGCGGGCCATGCTACCCAGTTGGTCGAGCTCATCTGTCGTCGGAGCCCGCGACTCCTCAAGATAGACATCCAGTGTGCCGATCACCCGACCGGCTGCTCCATAGAGAAGGAATGACCAGGTCGCCTTGATACCCTGCTTCGCCGCTTCCGCACGCGCCACCTCCCAGCCTTTGTCGTTCTCAATGTTCGATGTGATGCGATCCTTCATATCGTAGACGGCCGCACCGCACGTCATGCTTTGTTCGGCGACCGGAATGAAATCGAGGCACAACCTGAATGCATCCGGCAGGCTTGGCGCCTGCTCGACTGACAATGTTTGGTTCTTGGCATCGAGCCGCATAATCGCGGCTTTAAAGTCACCGCAAATACGCTCAACAAAGCGGCAGATCGCGCGCAACGTCCGATCGTAAGACGTGCTGGCGGCGATCATTTCCAATATTTTATTCTGCGCATGGGACAATGCTTCGTCTCGCTTGCGCTCACTGATATCGGTGATACTGACGCGGATCAGTCGTTGATCGTCAGACGGCAGGCGACTAAAACGAACCTCACAGGGGATTTTCCGCCCGGTAGAATCTTTGTGCATCCACTCAAAGGTCGGATGCTCGCCAGCCAGGGCGCGATCAACATAGCCGCGACGAACGCCGAACGACGGCGTTCCATCAGGCTGTGTTTTGGGACTGATGGCTTCCGGGCCGATCGTCAGTAAACGTGCACGTGACAGATTGAACAAGACACAGGCGTTGTCATTCGCATCGGTAAAACAGTTCTCATCGACATCAAAAACAACGATCGCGTCGGGTGCATTCTCAACGAGCGCGCGATAGCGTTCCTCATTTTCGCGCAATGCGATTTCCGCCTCTTTGCGACCCGTTATGTCTCGCAGGCTAATGACGAAAATATCACCGTCGACGGTCTCCAGGGTGCTGGCAGTGATTTCGGCCACAAAGTGCTCGCCATTCGCGTGCAGTGCGTCAACTTCACCGGCAACAAGATCGATCCTGGTATCGTCAAAATTCGCCATGTGGGGCGCCAGGAAATCGCCTATCGACTGGCTCTTGACGCCAGGCAGGATGTTGGCGACCTTCGAGCCTATGAGCTGGTCTTTGGTCAGACCAAAGTAAGGCGAGCAGACCTTGTTGCAGTTGCAGATGATGCCGTCCGCATCAACGGACAACAGCGCCTCGGTAACGCTGTCAAATATGGCTTCTATGGGGGCGGCGGTAGCAGAGAAAGTCTGCGTTTGCAGCGACTCAGTGATGGTCGCTTCCATTTTGTCATAATGCTGGTCGATCAGTTTGAGGAGTGCAACAAAGTCGGGCTTTGAAATTGCGGATGCCTCGGTGGCAGCCTTGATTTTATCCCTTAAATCCTGTCGCATAGACCAGCGTCCTGCAGCCTGGTTATCACTGTAAGATATTTGCCCGTTATTCTTCTGTGACGCGAATTCAGTTTTGAGATTTTTTTTGGGAATTTTTTCCCTTTTTTGTGGAAACGCG
>CAZVLT010000224.1:0-1944 GCA_964628105.1 uncultured Woeseiaceae bacterium
GTCCCTGCTCATTAAAGGCGGCCTCCAGTTCGTCCTTGAGGTCGGCAGCATTACTTACGAAGTGACCGTGCCAACCGAAGGCCTTCGCGAGCAGTTCCCAGTTTGGATTGCCAAAGGCGAGGTCAGTGTGGCGACCGAATTTGCCTTCCTGTTTCCAGGCGATCAATCCGTACTCATTGTCTTCCCAGATCATCACGACGATATTGCTACCAATACGTGTCGCCGTTTCCATTTCCTGCACGTTCATAAGGAAGCCGGCGTCGCCGCAAATGCTAAGGATACGCCGATCAGGGTGCACGATATTCGCGGCAATCGCGCCGGGAAGCGCAAAGCCCATCGAGCAAAATCCATTCGGGATCAGACAGGTATTCGGCTCATGACATTGATAGTGGCGGGCGATCCACATCTTGTGGGCGCCCACATCGGACAACAGGATGTCATGCGGCCCCATGACCTGGCGGGCGTCCCACAGCGCCTTTTGCGGCCGTATCGTGCCCTCGGTTGCGTCGTCCTTGTGCTCAGCGAAATCGTCCGTCATTTCTGCGCGTACGCGGCGCTGCTGTTCAAGTTCAAAAGCTAGCGGGCCGTGCTCATCGAGTCGCTCATTGAGCATCCAGAGCGTGTGTGCGAGGTCGCCGACCAGTTCGGTTTCAGGATGGTAGTGCTCGTCGATCTCCGCCGGCAGGAAATCGGCATGCAGGATACAATTGTCCTTGTGCGAGTTCCAAAGCTGCGGGTGGTACTCGACCATGTCGAAGCCGAGTGTAATCACGAGGTCAGCGTCATCGATCGCAAAGTTAACCCGATCTTTAGTACCCAGCCCAACGGTATAGAGGCAGTAGTCAGCGTCCAAATCCACACAGCCCTTGGCCATGAAGGTGCTGATCACACCGATACCGGTTTTTTCGCACAGTAACCGCAGCTGCTTGCTCGCACGGCGCCGGATGCAGCCGTTGCCGGCGATGATGACCGGGCGTTTCGCTTCCTTCAGCATTGCAAAGGCCTGGTCGGCGATCTTGTCATCGGGCACGGCACGGCGAAATCGTCGCGGCGTCAGCGGAGTGGCACTCGTGTCCATTTCAGCAACATCTTCAGGCAGTTCGATATGCACGGCACCGGGCTTCTCGGTGCGCGCGAGCCGCACCGCCTTGCGGACGATCTCCGGGATAGTGTCGGGATGCAGAATCGTGGTCGACCATTTTGTGACGGGCTTAAACATGCTTACGACGTCCATGATCTGGTGCGACTCTTTGTGCAGGCGGTCCGTCGAGCCCTGGCCTGTCAGTACGAGCATCGGCGCGCGATCCATGTTGGAATCGGCCACGCCCGTAATCAGGTTCGTTGCGCCGGGCCCGAGTGTACCCAGTGCTCCCGCGGGATTACCGGTAAGACGGCCGTAAATCTCGGCCATGAACGCAGCACCCTGCTCGTGCCGTGTCAGAATGAATTTGATCTTCGTTGATTCCTCAAGGGACATCATGAAGTCGGCGTTTTCCTCGCCGGGTACGCCGAATATGTATTCAATGCCTTCTTCTTCCAGGCATTTGACCAACAGGTTGGATGCTTTCACTGGCGGCTCCCTTGCGTCGCGGACGGCTCAGTTGTTAGTTATTGTTCGATACACAGGACCGCGAGGCCGGTCCGTTTATTTCGAGCATCAGACCGGCCCAACGGCGCCGACGCTATCAGCGCCGGACACGATGCGTGAGCATTGCGTGAATCAGTTGTGCACCGTCGCGCACAATTATGCAAATTGAGCAACGAGCATCCTGGTGACCTATTGAAAATAGTAGCCAAAGAGCCACCACAATCAAACTGAAAATCCGCATGTCGGTGGTTCGGCCTGGAAACGCTCATTGAAGCGTGCCGGGATCGAGAAGTTTCGATTTCACGACTTGCGCCATACCTGGGCGAGTTGGCACGTGATGAGCGGGACCAGTCTGC
>CAZVLT010000225.1:0-1932 GCA_964628105.1 uncultured Woeseiaceae bacterium
CGTGAAGTTCCCGCGACACAGACGCGCCGCCGATATATTCGTTTTTCTCAAGGACGACGACGTTCAGCCCGGCCTTCGCCAGGTAGGCGGCGTTCGTCAGGCCGTTGTGACCTGCGCCTATAATGATTGCGTCGTAGTTGCTCATCGCAGGATTTCACGCGCGGCGTTGTGTCCTGCACCGCCCATAATATCGCCGCCCGGATGGCAGCCCGCGCCGCACAGGAACAGACCGGGAATCGGCGTGCTGTACTGTGCCGCTTCATACGTCGGCCGCATCATGAGAATTTGATCCATCGCAAACTCGGTGTGATGCCAGTGGCCACCCGTCACGCGGAAGTTTTCCTCCAGGTCCGCCGGTGTCAACAATTCCTGGTGAATTATTTGCTCACGGATACGCGGCGCATATTGAGCGATCGTGTCGATGGCCCGTTCGCAAAACTGGCTACGAGCAGCAGCCGTCCATCCGCCCTTGAGCCGATTCGGCACATACATGACGTGAGCGGACAGCACATGTTTCCCCGTTGGCGCAAACGACGCGTCGTGCACACTGGGAACGATAATTTCCATGACAGGTTTGGTTGAGCACTCACCGTACTTCGCGTCGTCGTATGCGAACTCGATGGCATCCATATCCGGGGCAATGATCATTCGTCCGTCGGCCTGTTGCAGCCCGTCGAACTCCGGCAGGTCATTCAGGGCGAGATGCAGTTTCGCGACATAACCATCGCACCGCAAACGCCGAATTCGGTTCGTAAAGCCAATGTCGAGATGCTCGACGCCGACCAGGTCAAGAAACGTTCTTTGTGGGTCGGTAGCCGAGATAACGTGATCAGCTTCGATTTTCTCGCCGTCGACCAAATGCACGCCTGTTGCAACCAGGCCATCGGCGCTGCCGTCAATCAGTATGCGGCTGACTACGGCGCCGGTTCTGATCTCGGCCCCCGGGATCATCGCCGCCGTACATAAGGATTCGATCAGGCCGTTGACGCCGCCAGTGGGAATGGCGTGCATGCCATTGGAATTGCCAGCCATTCGATACAGCATCGCGAGCACGGCACTATTGGGTGACCGCGGTGCCATTTTCGAACCTATGAGTCCGTCCCAGCTCAGTGTGGCCTTGAGGATCTCATTGTCGAAATACTCATCCATCAGGTCACGGGCTGGCAGAGAGGCAATGCGAAGGAATTCCCGCATATCCTTCTTGCCAAGCATCCGAATGCCCAGTCC
Source organism: uncultured Woeseiaceae bacterium (assembly GCA_964628105.1). GTDB lineage: Bacteria > Pseudomonadota > Gammaproteobacteria > Steroidobacterales > Woeseiaceae > UBA1847. The sequence continues at coordinate 1,228 of CAZVLT010000225.1, forward strand.
CAAACGTCCCCACGTCAGCAAGTCGGACATGTCCGCGCCGCCGATGCGCGGCATCGTCTTGAGCCAAAAAGGCTCTAGTACAGCTGCGAAACGCTGCATGAGTTGAGAAAAGTTCTGGTAGCTCTCCGCGTCTTCGGCACTGGTGCCGCTGACGGAGTCGTGGTGCAAAACGACATGCTCTTTGTTGTTACTTAGCCCGACCGTCGCAAGCGGGTTCGACGCTGCATCGAAGCCGTGTGAAGCAAGTTTGAGGTCGCCGGCAATCCTGGAGGAGAAATGGCTGACCGTATGTGCAACCGACGCGTGAAAGCCAGGATGAAATTCGCGGCTGGCGCCAAGCCCGCCGGGCGAATCGGATGCCTCGAGCACGAGTACGCGCTGGCCGCTCTGCGCCAGGTATGCAGCACAGACCAGTCCGTTATGTCCTGCACCGATAATGATTGCGTCGTAGCGATCCATCCTCGCCGCCGTTTTTTTTCCCATTTACCCTGACTCCACGCTAGTCACACCATGCCAGCAAGACTTCCGTGCCTATACGCTCAGCGCGCGCGTCATTTACTTGCTATGCGCGAAAAATGACAGCGTACCGAGCCGATCCTTGAATTCGACTTCCTCACCATCGCTATTTCTAAGGGGTTCGGGCGGATCGATCTTTTGCGTGAGCGGCGTGACGATAAGAATGGTGATGAGCCCAAGCAACAGCCC
>CAZVLT010000226.1:0-1865 GCA_964628105.1 uncultured Woeseiaceae bacterium
GCCAACAATGATGATCGCAGATGTCGCAGCTGATCGAATTATGGGAAAGGCGGGCCTTGATCAAGTTCGATTGCGCGATATGACGTAGGATTCGTCGTTGAACCAGAGACCGTTGTTCCTCTCCAGGACTTCTTGTGTCGCTTCGAGGTACTTCGGATCACCCAGTGCGTCGCTGAGACGTCGCTCTTCGATCTGCGCCACATAAATCGCCGCATTCCACGCGGCAAATAAAGTTGAGGTTCCTATGCTCGGATTGATTTCGGTTGGCAAGGTGTGCATGTCATAACGAAAGATCGATCGCTTGTCGGAATACGCATTGAACTTGAAGTTGCGCGCATCCCGGCCGAGTTCCGACTTGGCGATTGACAGCAATTTCTGGCGGCTGGTCGTAAACGGGTTCTCATCCTGGCCCCAAACGGCTTGGATTATCTCCATGCCGGGATCGTGACCGTTGGAGTGAATGCCAAGCAGGCGCCCGCCCGGAGCAAGTGATCGCGCGAGCGGAGCGAGCACTTTGCTGGCCTTGAACTCGGTTGATGCGCGCAGCCGGTACGGTTGTGAAGCGATGACCAGATCGTAGTCTGCCCGCTGCGCGCCACGCCGCGGAATCACGTCATCGAGAAGAAATCGATAGTCTTCCCGGTACATCACCAGCACCGCCGGCCGGTCGTAGAGCGGATTACCTGTCTTCTTGCTGGCATGCGCACCCCAGTTCTCGCTCAGGAAGTCCTTTTGTTCCCCAATTTGTGCCTCGAACTCATGTGCAGTCGATCCCTCCAGGGCAACCTCTCGCCAGACCATTGCGCCGGCAGCTGCTGAAGTCTTCGGCGTGAACCACGGCGCTTCCGAGTAATGCATATTGGTGAGGATCAGAACCATCGCCGGATGCTCAAAAAATCGGTCCGGCATTTTCTCGAGCGTCAGGCGAACGTCCTCGAGACTGACTTCCTTCGCAGCGACGTAGAAAGGCATCGTGGAAAACCGCCAGTGCATATCGCGTAGCACATGCTCCAATACCGTGCCGTCGCCAACACCGGCGTCGAAGATTCGCACGGCGGGCGGCTGTGGCTGAAGTTGACTCAACTCCATGCCGACGCGTTTTGCGACCACAGTTTTTTCGCTGCAGGTATTGACGAAGAGCAGATACTTCTGCCGATTGTCGAAGAAGCGAAAATGTGAAACGTCATCCTTCGCTTCATCGTCTCCAGTGTCAGCCGCCTCTATCGTCGCGCTCGGCTCCGCATCGCTGTCTGAACCGATGACGAATGGCTTATCGATCTGACTCGCGGAACTGGCCATATAAGCTTGCACCTTCTTGAGTGTGGCAGGACGAATCCGTGCACCATCACGTACGCGACCGACGAATTTCCCGTCATTGACGGCCTGCCGTCCGAACGTCGTCTCGGCCATGCCGTGCTCGCGACAAAATGTCCGAATGACCCCGAGCAGTTCGCTTGCACTCATGATCCGACTCCCCTTGCCTCCTTCTTTAGCCATGGCAACATATATCAATTTGCCCACTCAGGTGAACCATAATTTATCCCACTTTCGATTGTGGGAAATTTTATGGGAAATAGCATTTGCACGCAACGGTGTCTGAGCGTTTAGGTTAAGAATATTCGCCGCAAATGCGGGACTTTTGCGGGTGTAGGGCGCAACTCAATAGCGGCCATTCGAGTGGTAGAGTCGTGAAGGGCCGCTAACGACCCGGACATCGCGCAGCTATGGCAAAAGGTCTTGCAATTCTCCCCGATAGGCAATGTCGGATGTAGTTCTATGCCCGCTCGATATGCTCAGCCTGATCCTTAGCGCCGATCAGACCACTGGATGCAAATCAACACCTAAGGCGTATAGGACCAAAGTCC
>CAZVLT010000227.1:0-1838 GCA_964628105.1 uncultured Woeseiaceae bacterium
CGGATTACCCAGGGTAGTCGAAAACATACATGCCTTGACAGGGTGTTTTTCCAGCGTGCGCTCAAGTTCCGAAAGCGTAACGCCATCTTCCGGGCAGGTCTCTACTTCGATCGCCAGCATGCCGAGGCTGTCGATGAGTTCCAGCATGCCATGGTAGGTCGGCGTCTCGACTGCGATGACGTCGCCGGGTGATGCTACGGCCCTCAATGCGAGCAGGAGCGCTTCTTGCCCGCCGTTGGTTATGCAGATTTGCTCGGGTGCAACCTGTGCTCCGATCGTATCAAGGTAGTGATAGGCAATCTGCCTCCGCAATGCGGGCTCGCCCAGCGTCGATGCGTAACCGAGGCTGCGCTCTTCGGCTCGATCCATCACCCTTTTCATCGCCCGGTGCAGGGTCTTTGCCGCCGGCTTCGCCATGGATGGGTTGGCAATACCCAACGGCACCAGCTCCGGCCGGTTTACGCCGTCGTAGACGCGCTCCATCAACGAGCGGCAGCGCAGCGGCGCCGGCGTCACGGCTGTAGTGCGAGTGGGAAGAACGATGTCATTCGCGGCCCGGTGGCGCACGTAAAAACCCGATTGAGGGCGTGATTCGACGCGTCGTAGCCGCTCGAGTTCGACATACGCCTGCCGAACTGTCGGGATGCTGACCCCGGATGTTTTGCTCATCTTACGCAATGACGGCAGCCGATCACCCGGTAGAAGCGTCCCGGTATTCATATTTTCCGTAATTAAATCAATAACCTGCCGGTAGAGGAAAGTATCGCATTGTTTGTCTACATTTAGCATAACTGTATAGGTCATATTTCTTAAAAACTGTATCTGTTATATCAACAAAAAACCCGTAAAGTCAAGTGCAGATGCAAACAGACCGGAGGCAAGAATCATGAATACGCGAAATCACGAGGAATTACAGGAGAGCCGCTCACAGCGTTTCAACCTGGCGGTTCGTCATCCCGCGAAATGGCGCTTCTTTCTGGATCTGCTGCTGTCGTCGCCAATGCGCCTGCACCGCTACCGAAACCTGAGTATCCGGATCGTCGAAGACACGATGGACGAACTCGATTGCGGCGGCTGCAAGTGAACAACGCCATACTGTACGGGCTCACCGTACTGATCTGGGGCTCGACCTGGTTCGCCATCGAGTTCCAGCTTGGTGCGGTAGCGCCGGAAGTATCTCTCGTGTATCGCTACGCTGGCGCGTCGCTGTTGCTGTTTGCGTGGTGTCGATTCCGCGGACTCAAATTGCGTTTCGCACTCCGAGATCACGCCCGCTTCATCTTGCTCGGATTGCTGTTATTCGGGATCAATTACATCTTCGCGTACCGCGCGCAAATCTATATCACGTCGGCTTTGACGGCGATCGCGTTCTCAACCATGCTCTGGATGAACATCATCAATTCACGGCTGTTCTTCGGCGTCAGGGCTGGGAGACGTGTGCTATTCGGGGCGTTGCTCGGAGTGGCTGGCATATTCACCTTGTTCGCGCCACAGATCGGCGATTTGTCATTCAATGACTCGGTGTTTTTCGGATCCTTCCTTGCCGTGCTCAGTGCGCTCATTGCCTCGTTTGGCAACATGGTGTCGCAGTCTGCACAGAAAGCGAAGCTGCCCGTTATTCAGTCGAATGCATGGGGCATGTTTTACGGCGCATTGTTCACTGCCGGCATCGCCCTCAACAATGGCCATGAGTTCATCTTTGAGTGGTCCGCCGGGTATATTGCCTCCCTGGCATACCTGACCGTGTTTGGATCGATCGTCGCGTTTGGCGCCTACCTGACACTGCTTGGTCGAATCGGCGCCCACAAGGCGGGCTATGCGATGGTCATGTTCCCGGT
>CAZVLT010000228.1:0-1813 GCA_964628105.1 uncultured Woeseiaceae bacterium
CATCACCGAAGAACTGAGCGTTGTGCGTCCCCTGCGGCAACTCGACCTGCGGCAACAGGCGCATCTCGGCGCCCAGACCAATGATTCCGTTGGTACGCAATCCGGAAAAACTGAGCCCACCGTCATCGACGCTCACAATATTGATGTGCAGCTTGTTGCTGGCGTGTGGTCCGACATCGGAAACAGGGTCAAAGCGAAACGCCTTCCAAACACCGTCGCTCATCGTTGCCTGTATTCCCCAGGTGAAGCGTTGCTCTGCGAGACTGAAAGCGAGGATGCTGTCGAAGCCCGTACTGGTCATGTACAGCACGTCCCGGTGAATGGAAATCTCGTGGCAGTGCTTGAGATATCGGCAGCGAAACGATCGCAACTTTTGAAACTGCTGGTCATAGACAAACAGCTCGTCGCTGGCAGCAATATAGACTTCGCCGTTCCATATCTCGATGCCGCGCAGGCCGCGATCCCAGCCGCGGCCGGACCAGTCGATGTCGGCCGTATTCCAATCGACGACCTGATGTACTGACCGGCTGGCAGGGTCGACAAGGTAAACTCCACCATGGCTTTCGCCCTGTTCACTGCCGCGCACAACTGAGGTCGCGATGAGCGGCGGGATATCGGATACTGACTGAATAGGATGATTCATCGGGTCGGTACGGTATAGGAATCAATATGTCCGGGCAACAGTTATGAGTGACATCGAATCCACGACAGTGTCGTCGACCTGGAACGGGACGCTCACGCCGCCAGCCAGCATTCCTGCCAGTGCGGATATTGTCGTTATCGGCGGCGGCATCGTCGGTGTATCGACCACCTGGTTCCTGGCACGGCAGGGTGTCGATGTTGTTGTTTGCGAAAAAGGACATATCGCCGGCGAGCAGTCGGGTCGCAACTGGGGCTGGGTCAGGATCCAGGGGCGTGACACGCGTGAAATTCCGATGATGCTTGAGAGCATGCGAATCTGGGCCAGCCTGAAGGAGGAAACCGGCGAAGATGTTGGCTTCACTCGCGGCGGTTGTTTTTTCGCGGCAGATTCGCAAAAGGAGTTTGAAGAGTATGAGCACTGGGTCCGGATTGCGGCCGAACACGATATCGATACGCGACTGATATCAGGTCCCGAACTAAAGCAACACGTACATGGCTCTGCCGTCGAATGGGCGGGCGCGATGTATACGCCGAGTGATGGCCGCGCCGAGCCCCACCTGGCTACGCCGGCGATCGCGCGGGCGGCGGGCAGGGCTGGAGCTACGGTGCTGACGTCTTGTGCGGTACGGGGCGTGGAGACTAGCGGCGGCGCGGTGTCCGCAGTTGTCACGGAGTACGGTGTGATCAAGACCTCGACTGTCTTGTGTGCGGCGGGCGCCTGGACCTCGATGTTCTGTCGTTCGCTGGACATCGATGTGCCGCAATTGCGAGTTCAAGGCACTGCTGTACGCACTGCGCCGGCGGAAAGCGTACTCGACGGCAACCTATTTGATAAACATGTGGGAATACGACGGCGGCAGGACGGCGGATACACGGTCGCGCATGCGTCTGTGCTGGAATGTCCGGTCACGCCGTCGTCCTTTCGCTACTTCTTCAAATTTCTTCCGGCATTGATGCGAACGTTGAGACTGCTTCGCCTGTCAATCGGAAGGGATTTTGTCGATGAGTGGTCGACTCCGAAAAAATGGAATCTTGACGACGAATCACCGTTCGAGAAAACACGGGTTCTCAATCCTGAACCAACACCTGCTGTTCTCAAGGGTATTCGGCGTAACCTGGATACGGTATTTCCACAGCTTAAGGACACGCCAATTGTTGAGTCCTGGGCAGG
>CAZVLT010000229.1:0-1804 GCA_964628105.1 uncultured Woeseiaceae bacterium
ACAGGTGACCGAGTGGGACGAGCCACAGGCCGTCATCGGCAGCTATCTGCACCGATACGCATTTCCGGATGACTTCCGCGCACACCAAAGCAACGGCCGCGTTCTGACCACCGCGCAGGATCACAAGTCCGGGCCGGCGAATTGCCTGCAATTGCGCGGCGAGTATCTCTATGCAGCGACAGGCAGTCATGGTGTAAAGATCTATGACGTCGCCAACATTGCGAACAAGGGATTCAGTCAACGCATCGTGGATGCGCCGTTCAGCTCGCTGGGCCATGATTCGCACTTGAAGACTCAAGACGCGAGCTGTATCGCATTACCGAGCAACCAACCTATCAATCCGCCGCGCAACGAAGGCGGGTTAATGCGCGACGTAAATCTCGAGCAGCCGTTTCACCCCATATACAACTATGCAGTGATCACCGACAGTGTCGAAGGGCTGATCCTGACCGATATCAACACTTTCGCCGATGGTGACCTCAATAACAATTTCGTAGAGCGCGCAGTCACGTGGAACGCAGGTGGGGCACTGGATGGCGCGAGACATGTCACGATCGGCGGACACTTTGCGTACGTGATCGCGAACCGCGGCCTGGTAATTGTGAACCTCGACCGACCACTGTCGCCATCGATTGCCGGGACAATTCCACTGAACGATGGCCGCGCATCTGCGCTGCAATTCCGCTTCTTGTTCGTGACCGACGCGGACGGGCTCAAAGTAATCGATGTCACCGATCCGGAATCTCCAGCCATCGTGCCCGGGGCGATCGTACCGATGCGAAATGCCCAGCGCGTCTACGTAGCGAGATCCTATGCCTACGTTGCTGCTGGCGAGGAGGGCCTTGCGATCGTCGATATCTGGAAAGCGGCGAAGCCGAAACTCGTTGAGTTCTACAACGCCGACGGTCAGATCGTCGACACGCGCGATGTGGTTGTTGCTTCAACAAACGCTTCCTTGTTTGCTTACCTGGCCGACGGCAAGGGCGGCCTGAAGGTGCTGCAACTGACGTCGCCCGATTCGCAGCCGAATTTCTACGGCTTCAGTCCCGCGCCGCGGCCCGAGTTGATCGCGACCTATCCGACCGAGAGCGCGGTGTTGTCCCTGTCCAAGGGGCTCGACCGGGACCGAGGCGTCGATGAGACCGGAGGTCAGATCGCAGTCTTCGGGCGCAAAGGATCGCGTCCACTGAATCTCCAAGAGATGCAGAAGCTGTATCTCGATTTGCACGGAAATCCCTGGTATGTCCGAGATGAGTAAGAACAAACGAAGAGCAGGAAAGCAAAATCTTGTCTTTCTGCTGCTGTTGCCCGTGTCGATTGTCGTTTCGATTGCGATAGGCGCGGAGCTTCCCGAGAAAGCCGCCAACAAGCATATGGGCGTGGCCACCTGCGCGACTTCACAATGTCACGGCTCAGCAATACCGCGCGACGGCTCGAATGTCATGCAAAACGAATACGTGACCTGGACGCAGGACGATCCGCACTCAAAGGCTTACGAGGTACTAAGCAACGACCAGTCAAAAGCGATCGCCTCAAGACTTGGTTTGCGTGCAGCAAATACCGCGAAGATCTGCCTCGACTGTCATACCGATAACGTGCCGGGTAACCTGCGTGGCGAGCGTTTTCAGATTTCCGATGGTGTTGGCTGCGAAAGCTGCCACGGAGGCGCCGAGAACTGGATATCAACACACTACAACGCACCTGTGGTTAGCCATGCTGACAACGTGGCGGCGGGGCTTTATCCGACCGAGAAAGTGAAAGAACGGGCAAATCTCTGTCTTTCCTGTCACCTGGGCAACAACGA
>CAZVLT010000230.1:0-1760 GCA_964628105.1 uncultured Woeseiaceae bacterium
AGTATGCGGCGTAGACGACAGCGGTCATTAGGCCGAAAATTATGCCCAGGCGATAGTCAGGCGGCAGGGTGTTCCAGTCCAGACCGACAATAAGAACGAGACCCAGGAATGCCAGGGGCACGGCGACGAGCTGCATTCGAGTTGGCATTTGTCGCAGCAAGAAGATGCCCGCGAGCATCATGAAAAAAACCTGAAAATTTGCCAGCAAGGTTGCCAGACCCGGACCGATGTAAATGATGCTGCGGTGCCAGAACCACAGGTCCAGTGTCAACAGCACAGCGGCTACGATGAGCATAAACCAGGCTTGTCGTGACAACTGCAATCGCTGGCGGCGCACTAACAGGTACACAGCCAGTGCGACTCCACCAATTAGTACCCGGTAGAAACCACTCGTCGTCGGCGATACATCCACCAGTGCCACCCAGACCGGTGACAGGCTTATGAAGAAAGCGCCGATGAACAACCTCAGCCGCGGGCTGGCAAACCCTGTCATCAGGCGCCCGGCCATGCGCGACGCCGGGCGGAGATTTCTGCTTGCGCGTTAGCCACTAACGTACCGGCTCGGTGAGTTTCAAGGTCAGGCATTTCGCCGAGCCGCCTGCCTTTAGAAACTCTGATAGCTCGATTTCATGAACTTTGAATCCCGCCAGCATCAATCGCGATTTGAGCGCATCGGATGCCTTGTTGAGAAAAACCTGGTCGCCAATATTCACGGCGTTGCAGGCGAAGTTTCCGGCGTCTGCCGTGTCGACGACAATACGCTTGTGCGGCGGTATGCGGCTTTCAATCGCGATTCGCGACTCGAAATCAAACGCTGGCGGGTGATACATGAGAAAGCCGTCCGTCAGCGGACAAAAACAGGTATCGATGTGATAGAAACGGGCGTCGGTCAGCCGGATAGACACAACCTCGGTGTCGAAAAAGCCTCGAATTTCGGAGTGTGCCTCAATTTCGGTGCGAAACCCGACCCCGGTCCACATCCAGGGACCACCACGGTCAATCAGGCAGTCGCCAGCGCCTTCGAAACCGATGTTTTCGTCCAGATCGAGCAATTCGAAACCATTGTCACCAAACCATTTCTTGAAATGTTGCTCCTCTGGCCGTCGCTCGTGTGGCATGAAGTGGCTCGCGATCGCCTTGTCACCGTAGACGACTCCGGCATTCGCCGTGAACACCATGTCGGGCAAGTCGGGCTGTGGATCCATCGTAACGATGTCCGCAAATTCGCCCAGGTTGTCGCGCAATTGCAGCCATTGATTCTTGGCCTCGTCCAGGCTAAGTGAATCCTCATGCCCGGCCATCCATGGGTTAATGACGTAGTCCACCGTGAAAAAGTCAGGTGGGCACATCAGGATTTTGTCCTTGCTCATCAAGTGATCCCAACCAATTGCAATAAAGCAAAACGGGAACCGGTCAGCCGATTCCCGTTTCGCAATATCATATCGATAAAAGCGTTAGCGCTGTGATCCCTGCAGATCCCCCAGGTGCATGAGCGGCAGCGGGCTCGGGCTTGAGCCGTCCATGAAATATATCTTGCTCGCCGGGTCCTTGGAGATGGCTTTCAGCGCTTCGAGTGACTGCAACTGAATATACGCGGGATTGCTGGAGATCGCATTGTTGATCTGGGTGATTTCGTAGGCCGTTGCATCGGCAAGAATGCGCTTACGTGCGGCCTCCGCCTCGGCGGCCTCTTCGCCTGCTTTCGCGCGCGCAACTTCCTGCTGCAGTTCGGTCCGGACGCGTTCGAGTTCGGCGCGTTC
>CAZVLT010000231.1:0-1737 GCA_964628105.1 uncultured Woeseiaceae bacterium
CATTCAGTGCCCGCCGGCAAGTCCGGCAGGCCGGAAATTGCTATGTCGTCTGCTGCGATATCAGACAGTGCGCCGGTATCTACATTATAGAAATGGTGGTGCGGGTGCGTTGTAGAGTCGAAAAAACGCCGCTCCGGATCAATCAGGCATTCTTTTACCAGGCCGTGTTTTCCAAATAAATTCAAAGTGTTATAGACAGTCGCCTTGGACACAGTGCTGCCCTTTGAGCGCAGGCGATCGATAATCTGTTCCGCCGACATGTGTTGCGGCTTCTGCAACAGGATTGATGCGATTTCGAGTCGCTGTGGCGTTGGCAGAATGTCATGGTCTTCAAACTTCGCCAGAATATCTGAGCGCGACATGCGGATTCCCTCGCAGAACGGTTAAATGAGCGTAATGCCTAAATATAGCGCAAGCGGCCCTTGCTTGCCGAACAGCATAATGCTCCGGGACAAGGAGGTCCGGGATGGACGTGCGATATCGAGGGTTCACTCTCTATGAACTGGTAGTAACACTGGGGCTGGTCGCGATACTGGTTGCGCTTGCCGTCCCTTCATTTGCGGGCAGTATCGCCCGCCAACGGCAGCGGGTCGAGATCGACGCCCTGTTTCACGCCGTTCATCTCGCAAGAAAAGAATCCATCATGCGGCGCAAGGTGGTGTCACTCTGCCCGAGCCTTGACGGTGAGACCTGTTCGCCTGACCGCGACTGGTCGCGAGGCTGGTTGATGTTCGAAAACAAGGATCACGACTCACCACCGAGTGTGGATCCTGGCGAACCTGTGCTCACGCGACACAAGGTCGCAGACAACGTCAGAATCGTGGCCAATCGCCGTGGTTTCACGCTTCGAGCGACGTTTCTCAGGGCCACAAATGGCACCTTGATCATCTGCGACGCCGGGAACCGCATTGCGGCAAAGGCGCTGGTGATCAGTTACACGGGAAGGCCGCGCGTCGCACGCCGCAAGACCAATGGTGACGCGTATTCCTGCCAGAATTATGTCAAATAATGGGATTCAACAGCGGCCGCTTGTCGGCCGTGAAACGCCACTTGTCGGATAGGTCGCCGCTGGTGGAATCGACTCTTTATAGTGTGCTTAATGAACAGGAAAAATGAAGCTGGATTCACGCTGTACGAGCTCCTCGTGACCGTACTGATTATCGGCGTCGTGTTGTCGCTCGGCCTCCCCAACGTGAGCCAGTACGGGCAAAACAGCCGGTTGACCAGCACGGCCAACGATCTCCTTGGCAGTTTTCACCTGGCTCGTCGCGCGGCCGCTCGCGCGAAGACCAATATCACTATTTGCGCCAGCGACGATTCGATGACGGCTACGCCGGGCTGCGGTGGAGAATTTGAGGATGGCTGGATCGTGTTCGTCGACAACAACGGCGATATTGCCGTCGACGACGACGAGGCAATCCTGCGCCGATACCAGGCGACGCCAGACGGCATCAACATCGATACCTCGGGCATGGGCGACTACTTTTCGTTTGCGGCCAGCGGTCTTGGTCGCGGCAACGTCACGGGCGTACCTCCCGTCACGACTGCCATCCTCTGCGACACCCGCCGTACCATCACGGCGGCAGGTCGTAGCTCCGCAGCACGCGTCCTCGTCATAGAGCCCCTCGGCAGGGCAACCGTGCTGCGCGACAAGGATCAGGTCGATTTTCACGGCGGCTGTTAGGAGATGACCGGGAAATTGTTTCGCAGGAATGACATGCGCAGTCGCCAACGGGG
>CAZVLT010000232.1:0-1610 GCA_964628105.1 uncultured Woeseiaceae bacterium
AAACGCGCTCATTGGTCGTGAGAAATGGCGAGGCTGTCATATCGCCGAGCTGGTCCATGCACAGTGGTGCAGGTACACGAAACTACACCTTCATTTGGGGCATGGGTGGCGAGAACCAGAAGTTTGATGACATGGACCACATCGATATGAAAGCGCTCCGATAGTGGGTACAACTGATCTCTTCGGTCTTGAGAACAAGGTCGCTGTCGTCACCGGTGCCAGCCGTGGTCTCGGCCGCGCGATGACGCTCGGCCTGGCAGGCGCCGGTACCGATATTGTCGCGATCGCCTCAACGAGTGAAAACGCGGCGGAAACGGTGGCGGAGGTTGAATCTCTGGGACGCCGTGCGGTCGCGATCGGATGTCGCCAGGACGACCCGGAAGAAGTAAGACGGGCTGTCAGTGAGAGCATTGATGCGTTCGGGCAGGTCGACATCCTGGTCAACAACGCCGGCACGATCCGACGAGCACCTGCAGAAGAGTACAGCGATGAAGATTGGTCGGCTGTAATCGACACCAATCTTAACGGCGTATTCCAGTTTTGCCGCGGCATCGGCAAGCACATGCTGGAACGCGGGCACGGCAAGATTATCAACATCGCATCGCTGCTGAGCTTTTCCGGCGGTATCACGGTACCAGCTTACGCAGCAAGTAAAGGCGGCGTAATGCAGCTAACTAAGGCGCTGGCGAACGAGTGGGCGAGCAAGGGTATTCAGGTCAACGCGATTGCACCTGGCTATTTCAACACGGACAACACAGCAGCACTTCGAGCGGACGCCGCACGTAATAAAGATATCTTGGCTCGCATTCCTACCGGGCGCTGGGGTGAAGCCGAAGATCTGCAGGGGGCCGTTATCTTTCTAGCCTCAGCTGCGTCCGACTATGTAAACGGGCATATCCTGACCGTCGATGGCGGCTGGATGGCACGCTAGTTTCGTCTGGCCATCGGGAAACGGGAATTCAGTCAATGCAGTTTTCACCAGTACGTATTCTGACCATGTTTGCTGGTCTGAGTCTCGCCAGCCTAGCTTTCGCTCAATCAAACATCGACGAGCTCATGCAGCAGACCGGCATCGAGGCAGGTGATGTTGCGTTGAGAGACATGCCAGGCTGGCACGCACCAAAGAAGATTATCGTGCGGGATATTGGTTTGTCACAGGGCGAAATTCAGGCGTTAACGCCGGGCGTCGAAGTGATCGTTGCGCGATCCGAAAAAGAGGTGGTCGCGAATGCGAAAGGCGCCGACGCGATCATAGGCTGGTGTTCTGCACGCGTAATTGCGGCGGCCGAAGACGCATTCTGGGTGCAAATCAGAGGCGCGGGCGCCGAACGATGCGTTACGGCAGACAGGATCGTGAACGGATCCATAGTACTGACCAACATGCAAAAGATGTCCTCGCCGGTCATCGCAGAACACGTGATTGCGTTGACTCTGAGCCTGGCACGGAGAATTCCGCAATTCGCCAGGACTATGCCAAGCGGCGAGTGGCGCCGAACGCCCGAGATTACCGACGGTATGCAGTCTATAGCAGGCAAAACAATGCTGGTGGTCGGTTTGGGTGGCATCGGGACGGAGGTCGCGCGTCGGGCTGCGGCACTCGATATGCGGGT
>CAZVLT010000233.1:0-1569 GCA_964628105.1 uncultured Woeseiaceae bacterium
GAGCAGGATATTCGCAAGATGGGCGGCATCAGGAAGTACATGCCGATCACCTACTGGACAGCGTTGGTTGGATCGCTGGCACTAATCGGTTTCCCCGGCAGCAGCGGTTTTTTCTCCAAGGACCTGCTCATCGACGCTGTTAGAGAGTCGCACTGGCAGGGGCAGGGCGCGGTCTACTGGATCGCCTACCTGAGTGTCCTGCTTGGCGTATTCGTAACGGCGTTGTATACGTTCCGACTGTTCTTCCTCGTGTTCCATGGTGAGGAGCGCATGGACGCGGAGACCAAATCGCACCTGCGCGAGACGCCCGCAGTTGTGACGGTGCCGCTCATCATGCTTGCGATACCGGCCGCGGTGATCGGCTGGTTTACGGTCGGGCCAGTGCTGTTCGGCAATTACTTTGGCGACGCGATTGTCGTCAGCGAAGGACACGACGTAATCGGCCACATGGCAAATGCATGGCATGGCAGCCTGGAACTATTACAACACTCTGTGAGGACGCCGGTATTCTGGCTGGCTGCAGCCGGCGTACTTTCCGCCTGGTTCCTGTACCTCAAACAACCGGGTATTCCGGAGACGATCAAGAACAAATTTTCCGGCGTTTACAATCTGTTGGACCGCAAATACTACTTCGATGATCTCTATATCAAGGGATTCGCTGCAGGCGGCCGTTCTTTTGGCAAATTCCTGTGGCAGAAAGGTGACGAGCTCGTTATCGATGGCCTGCTGGTCAACGGCACGGCGAAAACGGTGGGCCGCCTGGCGGGCGTCATGCGACAGATACAGACCGGCTACCTGTACACCTACGCGTTCTCAATGATTATCGGCCTGACGATGATACTCGGCTGGCTGATCTGGTTGCGCTAGCGCAGGGATGAGCATGGATCTTTCAAACCTGTTGAGCATTCTGATCTGGCTGCCCATTGGCGGTGGCGCAGTGCTGCTTGTCATTGGTGACGATAGTGACGCAGCGTCGTCAAGGGCGGGCGTCATGCGCGTTGTCGCGCTCGCAGTGTCGGTCGTCACTCTCCTTCTCAGCATCGTTTTATATGTTGGCTTCGACAACGCAGCTACCGGCATGCAATTCACCGAGAAAGCCCCGTGGGTCGCGACGCTGAATGCTTTCTATGCGCTGGGTGTGGACGGAATTTCCACGCCGTTAATCTTGCTAACCACGTTTATTACGCCGCTCGTAGTCATATCCGGGTGGGACACGATCAGGAGTCGTCCAGCGCAGTACTTCGCCGCATTCCTGATCCTCGAGGGACTCATGATCGGTGTGTTTTCGGCTCTCGATGCGTTGCTGTTCTACCTGTTCTGGGAAGCGATGCTGATCCCGATGTTCCTCATCATCGGCGTCTGGGGTGGCGAGAATCGTGTCTACGCAACACTTAAGTTCTTCCTCTACACATTCCTCGGCTCTGTCTTGATGCTGGTGAGTTTTATCTACCTTTATGTCCTGACCGGCGGGTTCGACTTGTTCGGATTTGCGGACGCTCCACTCGGTCTGACCGAACAGAAGTATATTTTCATCGCATTCCTGCTGGCCTTCGCCGTAAAAGTTCCGAT
>CAZVLT010000234.1:0-1547 GCA_964628105.1 uncultured Woeseiaceae bacterium
GACGACGATCACGACTGTCATAGGGTTCTGGGCACTGGCCGCGTCCAAAAGATAGGGTTGAGTAGATCCTCGGGTTGCGGCAGTCAAACACGAAGTGCTACGGACGCCCGAACAGTGAGGGCCAAAGGCCCGAATCAATCCTGTCGGGCGCGCCATTCTGGAAGGTATCGGTTGGTCTTACGCCAGGCGGCCGTGTCATATGGGCTGCCCTCAACCTCATATTCCTGCATTGGAAACAGATAACCATCGAATTTTTTGTTGTTGCCGAATGGGTAGTTCAGATGAAGTCGAATCCTCGGTGTATCTTCATTCAGGGAAAAAACGGAAACACTCTCAAAGCGCGTTTCAAAATTCGCGATTTCGGCAATCGTCGCAGGTATGTCGATGATCGATGTCGGCGCTTGAGATACGCGGAAATCGTGCGTTGAATCAGGAGGTTTGATCGCCAGCGTCGGGGTGGCCATCGCAATTCTCATTCTATCGGCGCCAAGTGCGTCGTTGGGCACGTCAGGCAGATCGGTGTCCACCCATGCGCCATGGTCTGCCATCAGAATAATCAGGCTGCTGTCGTAAATTCCCAACTCCTTCATTCGTTGCAATACCCCGACAACACCCAGCAAGCCACAGCGTGACTGTGTCTTTACATACTTCCTGTGAGTCGGTTTCCTACCGTCGTATTCGCACTGTTCGTTGCCGACAGTTGGTTTATGGCTCAATATTAGATGAAATAGTTTGTAGACCGGCGCGTCGCGATCAACCGTCATACTTTCGGCCAGCCGCGATAGAAAGGCGAGATCTGCGAAATACTGCATTTGCAGATAGGCCTCGGAGCGCACCATGCCGCGAAACACCCATAACTCGTCCCGATGCACTAACGCCTTGGCAAAATGGGGCACGACCCGGAATAACGCCAGGTCAATAAGTTTCGCTGAATCATTGATGATGTAATCAGACCGGGTGACGTGCTCTGTCGGAGCGATTCCGTAAGCGTTGGTATGGTTGCCCAGGCTATAGACGCTGGTTAGTGAAGCTTGTGCGGCGATGTCGATCTCATAGCCTGAATCGTGAGCAGCGTTGAGTATCGTTTTTCCGCGCACCGTATCGCCGATAAATTCATTGACTGGAACTTCGTTACGGTACAACTCGCCACTTAGTAACGCGGGTATTGTTAGTTTCGTGTACGGAAATACACCGAGGTTATTTTGGAAAAATGTAAATCCACGCAGATCCTGTGTGAAGTCACGATGCGATGTGTCCGCTATGATTTCTGCGAAAATGTCTGACTGAAAGCCATCCATTACGATGTGCACGATGTTGCGATCACGGGAAAAACGAGTGACAGCGTCCCGGCCGACCATATTCGACTCGACCGTCGATGTTGCAAGTGCGGGCGCTGAATCGCCACTCAAGATCGTGACGACATTCACCAGTTGAATGACCAGCGTAGCGGATGCGGCGAACAGCAGTGCATTGCCGAAGCGCTCGAACGCGGGGATAGCAACAAGCAGAACGACAATCCAGATTGTTAAATCAAGCACACCTCGCCA
>CAZVLT010000235.1:0-1542 GCA_964628105.1 uncultured Woeseiaceae bacterium
GGTGATCGTTGACCTCTGCATACGTCAGATAGCCTTGTTCCTTGCCGCGGGCAATTAATTGTTTGAGCTGCTGAGCTGGTTTTTTGCTGCCAGCCACTGCCTGTTTCTCCGTCAAGACAAAATTCCTACATATAAAAGATACAAACGATTAATTTTACTCTATTGATACGGGTCTTTCTATAGTCAATTCATTGGGTTACCGGCGTGTCAGCTGCCGTAACTCAGATCTTTCGTCCTCGGTAAGGCCGCCAACTCGTTGTTTTTCAATCAAAAGGTCTATTCTTTCCTTGCGCCTGGAAGTTGCCAGCTGTGCCAGGCACTCAGCGAGCTCCGCTGCCGGGTCGAACTCTTCGTCGTTCGGTAAATCAACTGCGGCGAGCTTGCCCAAATGCCGGCCTTCGTCATCGTGCCGCCAGCGTTCCAGCAACCCAGCCGTCGTGATATTGGGTTCGGTCTGCGCGGTTTCAATCAGTGCAGCCAATAAATCGACTCCGGGGCGACTTACGCCGGTCAGCATTCCGATATCCAGCGCCTGTCCAGCTTCCGGATGATTTAGGACGAGCGTAATTGCTCGCCGCACGACCGAAGGACCGCCCGTCCCCGACGGAAGCTTCCGTCGCCATCGCGCTGATGACCTGTGAGCCTGCCGCGAATTACCAGGCGGCTTGTCTGCAGTAAGCATTTTCTCAAGCTTCGGCGCCGTCAGGCCCACCGCTTTAGCCAGGCTTTCGATCAGCAACTCCCGATACACGCCGAATGGTATCGCGTGAATCAGCGGCCGGGCCAGTTCTGCCAGCCTTGCGCGCCCATCGACAGTTTTCATGTCGACCTGGCTCGACAAATCCTGGATAAGAAACTCCGATAGCGCCATTCCTTCATCCACCGCCTTCACAAACGCGTCCGCGCCATGCTCGTTGACGAACGAATCCGGATCGTAACCCTCTGGCAGGAACACGAATCGGATCTGACGACCCTCGCGTATCTGCGGTAGCGCATTCTCCAGGGCGCGCCATGCTGCCTTCTTGCCGGCCTCGTCACCGTCAAACGAGAAGTACACGTTATCTGTAAGGCGAAACAGGCGATTCAGGTGCTCGTCGGTTGTTGCCGTACCCAACGTCGCAACCGAATACTCTATGCCGTGTCGCGCCAGTGATACCGCGTCCATATAGCCCTCTACTACGACGAGTCGCTCAATATTGCGGAGCGCTTGCCGAGCTTCATACAGTCCATACAGTTCACGGCCCTTGTGGAACAGAACCGTTTCTGGCGAATTCAGATACTTTGGCTCGCCGTCGCCCATGATCCGGCCGCCGAATCCTATGGTGCGACCTCGAGCATCGCGGATCGGAAACATTATCCGGTCACGGAAGCGATCATAGTGCTTGCCGTTGTCCTTGCGAATAATCAAACCCGCGGCCAACAGTCTTTCGATCGCCTCGTCCGATTTGCCGAATTTGTCCAGCACATTGCTCCAGCCATCCGGCGCATAGCCGATGCCGAAGCGTTTCGCTGTTGGTCCGTCGATGCCGCGATTCTTCAGGT
>CAZVLT010000236.1:0-1537 GCA_964628105.1 uncultured Woeseiaceae bacterium
ACTTGAGGCAAACGGCGAATCCGGTGGCGCTATGCCATTGGCCGCGTCGACCGAACAGCAAAGATTATTACCAGACGGATCGGCATCCCACTCAGCATCGTATCCGGGCGTCGGCAGGCGTTGCGCGTAATCGCGCTCAACATCAGACGTGAACGCACCGAACAACCACTGCCACGGACCGTCGGAATTGGAGCTGGCGCGAAGTTCGAACGTTGTTTGCTTCATGTCCGTCGTATCACGCAGATTAGACGGTATCAGGATAGCCGCCTGCGAGAGACCAACGTCGATCGATACACTGCCTGTCAACGCGCTCGCGTCACGGCTGACCAGTATTTCACGATCAAGAGTACTACCGACGAATGTCAGGTCGAAATTACTGAATCCGGCCTGCACTACGATGTCGGCCAGAAGCGTATCATCTGTGAATTTCTCATCGAGCAACAGATGCTGCTGTCGCGGCCCCAACTGGATCGGCGGGCGAGTCGTCGTATGCGGGTTGGCGAATACATTGAATATTTCCTGGCGGTTAAAGCCGTCAGCCTCAACTTCCTGGTAGACAATGCGTGGCGTGATGGACAGGGTGTCGCTGGGATTGAATGTCACAGCCGCTCGTATGCCGGACCGGGTGCCGCTGTTGACGTCACTCTCGAACTGGCCCGTGCTTTCCTTTCGTGCGTCTATAAAGCCCGCATAAGAAGTTGTGTAGCCGACCAAACGCAGCGCCGCTTTGCCGTCTGCGAATGGAACGTTAACCATTCCCTTCACATGGCCGCCGGTATCGCCATCCGTCAATGTATTGACGTCAAGTTCAACGCTACCCTCAAACTCGTCGAGGTTTGGCTGGTTTGTAATGAAGCGAATCGTGCCACCCACAGAACCCGAACCAAACAGTGTTCCCTGCGGCCCGCGTAATGTCTCGACACGATTGATATCGTACATGTCGAAGTCAGGCGTGAACAACGACAGCGAAATGACGGATTCGTCCATGTAGACACCAACCTGCTCTTTGACGCCTGGCTGGTCACGAACAATCTGACCGGCCGACACGCCGCGGATCGCAACCTGGCTCTGGCCTGGTCCCAGGTTCTGGACGGTCAGGCCCGCAATATTCCGTGATAATTCTTCAAGGCTGGTCGCGCCGGAACGCTGAATGTCCGCCGCCGTCTGCGCATTGATCGAAAACGGCACATCCTGGATCGTTGACTCACGCTTGGTCGCGGTAACGATGATCTCTTCGACGGTCGATTGTGCAAACGCGGAGCCCGCGAGGCCCAGTGCAACCAATGTCGCTGGCAGCACGACGAGGGCTTTTGTTGTTTTCCTGACACTATTCATAATTCTGTCCCTTCGGGGTTTTTGATGACCAACTTGAATCATAGCGATTACAATACCTTGTTCCTTGGAGTTTAGTGTGGTTTTTTTGCGATTCAAAGGGCTATCACGAGAAAAAATCACAATGGCCATGGTGCACGGACTCTGCCCCGTGGATCAGGCCGCCTTCAGAGCGTCCGCGGCGGCCAGATACTCGTAGCCGAGG
>CAZVLT010000237.1:0-1519 GCA_964628105.1 uncultured Woeseiaceae bacterium
AAGATGGCTGCCACGACCGCGAAAAAATCGATAAAATAGCCAGACCAGCAACAACGCCAACACCGCCGCGAGTGGCAGTATCCAGGGGTTGTTATCTATTTGCAGAAATTCAGACATCGATTTCCAATTATCCTAATGGCCTTGCATGGCCGCAGCAAGCGACTCCAGGTCCGGCTTAATGGCGATCAACCGCGTGGGTCGTGAAAGTATTTCTTCCAATTCCGGCGGTAAGGCCACCGTCTCACCGATTAGAGGCTCGACAATAGTCTCGAACTTGGCCGGGTGTGCGGTCGCCACCAGGATCCAGTCGTGTGCCGTCGCGAGGTCGTCATCCAACTCGCGCCAGGTGTGCGACGCCGTCGCGGTATGGGGGCATATCGCGATTCCAAATTCCTCGAAGTCTTTCTTAATCGTCTCTTCAATTTGCCGATCACTCACGGACGACACGCCGATGTGCTCTCGCAATACGTCAGCCTCACCGATCAAACTGCGAAGGCGTTCCATGTTGCTGGGATCGCCGACATCCATCGCCGAAGCGAGCGTCTGCAAACTGGCGCGCGGCGACCATTCGAGCGACTCCAGGTAGTCTGCGATCGTCCGGTTTGTGTTCGTTGCCAGGATTATCGGACCGATGGGCAGCCCCATCTCCCGCGCCATGATGCACGCGAGCGCGTTGCCGAGGTTTCCAGTTGGGACAATAAAACCGGGTTTTTTTCCAGTACGAGCAAAGTGGCGCAAGCTGGCGTTCGCGTAATAAATGCACTGCGGCAGAAGTCGGCCGATGTTGATGCTATTCGCCGAACTGAAACGATACAGCGCAGACAGCTCCGCGTCCGCCATTGCCGCTTTGACCAGCACCTGGCAGTCGTCGAACGAGCCCTGAACTTTCAACGACAGTACGTTGTCGCTCCAGCAGCATAGTTGCTGCGCTTGTCGGTCTGACACGCGACCGTCCGGAAACAAAACCACAACGCGCATGCCTGGCCGCTTATCGAATGCAGCTGCAACAGCGCCGCCGGTGTCACCGGAGGTCGCAACCAGTATTGTAAGCGGCGAATCAATATTGCCTTCCAGTCGCGACAGACACGCGGCCAGAAATCCTGCACCAACATCTTTGAACGCTGCCGTCGGGCCGTGATACAGCTCAAGTATCGAAACCTCGCGCCCGGCGACCTTCAGTGCTGTTGACGGAATCGGGAAGCTGAATGTTTCCGCCAAAATCTCATCGAGATCATCTCGCAACGCGGACGCCGCGAAGAATGGCTTCAGCAAGATCGAGGCGACCATGGGTATTGAGCTTGCGTCGTCAAAATCCGCCACCGCGAATTGCGGCAACTTTTCGGGCAGGAAAAGTCCGCCGTCGTCAGCGATGCCTTGTCGCAGCGCTGCATCAAGGCTGACCGGGCCGGCACCCCGGGTGCTGAAATAATTCATGGTCAGTCCTCTATGTGGGCGCCGGGTGCGGTCATCGGACTGACCCACGACTGACAGTCAATACCCTGCGCGCGGCATGCTTGCT